>DATMBA010000579.1:0-5502 GCA_035559635.1 Roseiflexaceae bacterium | reverse complement strand
TCGCTCGGCACCGCCAGCCCGGCCTCGAACTGCGACACGGCGGTGCGCGAGGCGGCGATGCGCTCGGCGAGCCGCTCCTGCGTCCAGCCGCGGCGCGCGCGCAGTTGGGCGATGCGCTGGCCGAGCGTCTCGGTGGGCGTGGGGGCGTAGGTGGGGTGTGCTCTCATAGCACGATTGTACCCGATGCGCCGGGCGCACGCGGCTAACCTGCTTTGCAGACGCGCCGGGCACGGCCCGCTATACTACCGGCATCACGCCGGGCGCAGCCCCTCCAAAAGAATCTCGCAAGAATCTTTTGGAGGGCACAGGCCCCCGCATCGGGTGTGGCGAAACGTTGTGCGGGTGTGCCACCACGCCCGGCCCGTGAACGGGCGGGCTATTCGGTGCGAAGGCCGCCGGCGCGGGCTGCACCCCAGCCCGGGCCGGCGGGCGTGGGAGGGATAGCCCGCGGGTTGACCCGCCGGGCGTGGTCGGTGGCGCACGAACGTTCGCTACACCCCCTCACGCTTCCCGTTTCAAACAGGCTCTGGGGGGCGAGCGGTGCCCGCGGCTCCGTGGGGGCGGCGGGGAGGGTGCAGCCCCTCCACATAACCCCTGACAATTCGTGTGGGGGGGCGAGCGGTGCCCGCGGCTCCACCCGCGCGGAGCGCATGAAGCGCATGAAAGGAAGAACCCTATGGCGAAGCGCAAGCGCGCGCTGATCACCGGCATCACCGGGCAGGACGGATCGTACCTGGCGGAGTTGCTGCTGGAGCAGGGCTACGACGTGATCGGCATGATCCGCCGTTCCAGCACCGTCAACTTCGAGCGCATCAAGCACATCCAGGAGCGCATCACCCTGGTGCCGGGCGACCTGCTGGACGAAGTGTCGCTCATCCACATGCTGCGCGAGCACCGGCCGACCGAGGTGTACAACCTGGCGGCACAGAGCTTCGTGCAGACCTCGTTCTCCCAGCCGGTGTTCACCGGCGAGGTCACCGCTCTAGGCGTGACGCGCCTGCTGGATGCTATCCGCATCGTGGACCCGGACATCCGCTTCTACCAGGCCTCGAGCAGCGAAATGTTCGGTAAGGTTGTCGAGGTGCCGCAGCGCGAGAGCACGCCCTTCTACCCGCGCTCGCCCTATGGCGTGGCCAAGGTGTACGGCCACTGGATCACGGTGAACTACCGCGAGAGCTATGGGATGCACGCGAGCAGTGGGATCCTGTTCAACCACGAGAGTGTCCCTTCGGACACTCCCGTCTTCATCCGGCGGGGAGGGACCCTGGACATTCTGCCTATTGAAGAGGTCGTGCCCCACGATACAGAGGTGCGTGGCACAGAGCGAGTCACTACTCCAACCGACCCATATGCGCTGATGCCGTTGGAGGTCTGGGATCGAGAGGGATGGGTGCGTGTCACCTGCATGACGGCGTACTGGAACGACCCGGCGAATGAGACCGACAAGCGAGTCCATTGTATCGCAGCAGGGGGAGCCGTGTTCCAGGCCACCGAAGATCATCTTGTGTTCGCCGCGCACAATGGTGATGCCGTCGAACGGCCGGCCGGGAGTATACGAAACGGGGAAACGCTCACCTTGATTGATCTCCCCGAGCCGACGAACAGCCAAAGTGTGTCTGAGGAAGAAGCCTGGCTGTTGGGTGCGTTAGCGGCGGGAGGATACGTCGATACGTTCGGTGCTGTCCACTTTATCAATCAGGATCAGCAACTGCTCGAGGAAGTTGCCTCTCGGTGGAAGCGTCTCACCGGCGGCGACACGTCGCGTTCTGGACTACCAGGTGGCTTCGAGAACGGTAGCGATGGTACCCAGGTAAGGCTCAATGGAGATCGGGCCTATGGGCGTGCGCTGCGCGCGGAGCTCTATACCGCGCGCGGGTATAAGCGTCTACCCAGGCGCGTCCTCAACGCATCTTATGAGGCGCGCATGGCGTTCCTGCGCGGCTTCAACGCCGGCGATGGGCTGAAGAGCCCATCACGCACGTATGAATTCCAGGGATTCAGGACTTCCTCGGCGGTGATGGCGGCCGGGCTGTACTGGCTCGCGCTTACGACACTCAAGCAGCGCGCGATCCTCTGCATCGAAGATCGCGACGGAACGGTCTACTACCAGATAACCCTCAACTCGCCGAACGTAGCTGGTCAGAAAGGCCAGCACTTGCGGCGCCCGCTGGAAGAGGTCGTCAAGGCCGAGCCAGTAGCGTACAAGGGCTGGCTCTTCGACCTAGCGACAACCAGCGGCACCTTCCACGCCGGGGTTGGCCAGGGCTGGATCCACAACTCCCCACGCCGCGGGCTGGAGTTCGTGACGCGCAAGATCACGCATGGGGTGGCGCGTATCAAGCTGGGGCTGGAGCGGGAGTTGCGGCTGGGCAACCTGGAGGCGCAGCGGGACTGGGGCTTCGCGGGGGACTACGTGCGGGCCATGTGGCTGATGCTGCAGCAGGAGCGCCCGGACGACTACGTGGTGTCTACCGGGCAGACGCACACGGTGCGGCGCTTCTGCGAGCTGGCCTTCGGGCACGTGGGGCTGAACTACGAGGACTTCGTGGTGGTGGATGAGCGCTTCTTCCGCCCGGCCGAGGTGGACCTGCTGGTGGGCGATCCGGCGAAGGCGCGCGCGGTGCTGGGCTGGGCGCCGCAGGTGTCGTTCGAGCAACTGGTGGCGATGATGGTGGAGGCGGACCTGAGGCTGCTCGGCCCTTGAATTTTCAATAGTCAGCTGGCCTTCCGCAGCCGGTCGGTGTAGATCCGGTCCAGCCGGCTCTCCTCGCGCACGCAGATCGTCTCAACGAAGCGGTGGATGTCGCGCACGGGCTTGATGGCCTCGAAGCCGGTGAGCAGGAAGCGGTGGATGTCGGCCAGGCCGGCGGCGTGGGCGATGCCGCGGGTGCGGTGGAGCGCGATGTCGATCAGGGGCCGGCGCGCGAGCTTGTAGACGTTGTAGAGTGCGTCGCGCACGAGCTGGATCTGGCGCCGCCGGTCGTCGTAGTTGTCGGCCAGGCGGTAGGCGCGCTCGTACGTCGGCTCGTCGAAGTCGTGCGGGGCGCCGAGCGTGTGCAGTTGCTCGACGACCGACTCGTCCAGGAGGTTGGTGAGGTCGAGCAGTTCCAGCACCTGCTCGACGTCGCGGATGACGACACCGGGGGCCATGCCGACGAGCACGTGCATGCGGCGGGCCTGCTCATCGCGCCGGGTGAAGTCCCGCGGGCCGTAGATCTCCTCGAAGAAGAACTCGGCGATCGCGCGGTACTGCGGCTCGGCGGCCAGGTCGGCGTGGTCGCGGCGGAGGCGGCGGGACTGAAAGGCCTGCAGGGCGAGGCGGTAGGGTTGGCGGTGCGGCATCGTCTTTTCGGTTGAGCGTTAGGCTAGTGGCTTGTCACCTTGATGTTGATGGAGCGGGGAGGGCCACGGGCCCTCCCCTGAAACCCCACCCCTTACCGATATAGTGCCAGACCACTAGGGGCTTCCAAGGCGAGTCAGGGCCTGGCGGGCCTCATCGGCCCAGATAGTGCCGTCGCCCTGCTCGGCGGCGGCGCGGTAGGCGGCCACGGCCTCGGCGGGGCGGCCGGCGCGCTCCTCGGCGAGGCCCAGGTAATAGCGGGCCTCGGCGTAGGTGTTGCGCTGGGCCACCGCGGTGCGAAAGCGCTCGGCAGCGCGGTCGAAGCGCCCCTGGGCGAAGTGCACCCGGCCGAGCCAGTACTGCGCCTCCGGGAAGATCGGCTGGATGCGCACCGCGGCCTCCAGGTCGCCGCGCGCGTCGTCCAGGCGGCCGCTGCGGATGAGGATCAGCGCGCGGCGGTAGCGCGGCTCAGCGAGGCGGTCGCCAGCGTCGATCGCGCGGGCGTAGGCCTCCAGCGCCCGGTTGTCCTGGCCCTGCTGCTCGAAGAGGCGGCCACGCACCAGATAGGCCTCAGCGTAGGCGGGGCGCAACTCCACCGCGCGCGCCAGGCTGTCCTCGGCGGAGGCGATCTGGCCGAGCTGGATCTGGGCCTGCGCCAGGCCGAGGTAGGCCTCGGCGTAGTCCGGGCGGCGCGCGAGGGCCTCGGCGTAGGCTTCGGCGGCCGCACGGGCGTCTCCGGCGCGCAGCAGCGCCTCGCCAAGCCAGAGCCGTGCCTCGGCGGACCGCTCGTCGCGCCGGGCGGCGTTGCGGAAGTGGCCGAGCGCCACCGACCAGTTGCCCTGTGAGGCCGCGGCCCGCCCAAGCCCGATGTACCCCGCCGCCAGCATGTCGTCCTGGCGCAGGGCGGTGTTGTACTCCTGCACCGCCCCCGCGGCGTCTCCCTGCTCGAGCGCTACATCGCCCAGCACCACCTGCGCCTCGGGGTAGCTGCCGCCGGCGGCCGTGATCGCCGTGTGGGCCTCGTTCTGGGCGGCGGCCAGCCGGCCCAGGCGCAGGTTGGCGAGCGCCAGGCCGTAGTGCGCCGCCGGGTCATCGGGGGCGGCAGCCACCGCCCGCTCGAAGGCCGTGGCGGCCAGATCGTAGGCCCGGTAGGCCAGCAGCGTGGTGCCGATCTGCTTGAGCGTCGCCGCATCGCCGCCGCCGGCCTCGAGCGCGGCGCGGTAGTGGCGGGTGGCGATCTGCGGGTCGTTGCGGTTGATCTGCGCCAGAGCCAGCAGTGACGGGACGTGGCGCGGGTTGGCCGAGAGGGCGGCCTCGAACTGGATCTCGGCCTCGTTGATGTTGTTCTCCTCCACCAGCAGGCGGCCCATCTCGTAGGCCACGTCGGCGTAGCGCTCGGCGCCGCGCGGCGTGATCTTCTGGGCGCGCTCGAGCGCCTGGCGGGCGGCGCGCAGGTCGTTGTTGGCGCGGTACAGCTCGGCAAGCTCGATCAGCGCGCCGACGTGGTCCTGGTTGGCAAGCGGCAGCAGGGTGCGCTCGGCCTCGGCATAGCCACCGGGGCCGCTGAGCCGCAGGGTGCTGGCGAGCGCGAGGGTCGAGTCGGCGCCGGGGCGGTTCTCGTGGAGCCAGCGGCGCTGGGCGATGGCGGTAGGCCAGTCGCGTTCCTGCTCGGCGAGCACGGCGAGTTGCAGGCGGGCCGGGAAGTAGGAGGGGTCGAGCGCGATGGCGCGCTCGAGCAGCGCACGGGCGCGGGCGCGATCGGCTGGCAGGGCGGCGCGCGCCAGGCCGTAGAGCGGCTCGGGGCGCTGGGGCGCCAGGCGCGCGGCGGCCTCGAAGTGCTGTGTGGCGCCAGCGCTATCCCCGGCGAGCAGCAGCGCGTCGCCGAGCAGCACGAGCGGCTCGGGGTTGCGCGGCTCGGCGGCGCTGCGCCGGAGGAGCGCCTGCTGGATGGGGGAGACGGGCGTGCCGGCGCCGGTGAGCGCGCTCCACAGCGCGTCGATCCCGCGGCGCGGGCGGGCGCCCTCGGTCTGCAGGCGCTCGATGTCCAGCACTGTCGCCCAGCGCTGTCGCTCGGCTAGCGCAGCGGCGGCCCGCCCGGCCTGCGCCACCGCGATGCGTCCGGCCAGCGTGTTGTTGGCGGCGTCCTCGGCGGCCGCGCGGCG
>DATMBA010000578.1:0-6206 GCA_035559635.1 Roseiflexaceae bacterium | reverse complement strand
AAACGTTCATGAGCGGCCGGGCGTGGTCGGCGCCATTGGGCGCTGGCGTGGTCGGCGCCATTGTGCGCAAGTAGTTCGTAAACGTTCATGAGCCGCCGGGCGTGGGACGCTGCCACGGACCCGATGCGTTGGTAACCCTGCATCAGCCGCCGGGCGTGGGCGGCGCCCGCACGACTCGTCGTCACACCCGGCATGACCTGGCGCTGCGCCAGCGCGCCGATGGTATAATACTCCCCCACGCCGCCGCGCCTGCCGCTGAGGGTCCTATGCAGAGCAGCACAACCCCTGCGCGCCCCTACTTTCGGACACCCGCCCTGTCGCCCGATGGCGCGTCGATCGCGTTCGTGTACGCCGGTGACATCTGGCTGGCCGATGCCGGCGGCGGCCGCGCCGAGCGCCTCACCGCCCACCCCGCCACCCACTGGTCCCCCGCCTGGTCGCCCGACGGCGAGCGGCTGGCGTTCACCAGCAACCGCACCGGCGCCGGGGATATCTACGTGCTCCCGTTGCGCGGCGGCGAGGTGCGCCGCGTCACCTACCATGACACACCTAGCGCCGTGGAGTCCTGGTCCGCCGACGGGGAGCATATCTTCTTCAGCTCCACGCGCGACCGGCAGGGATCGGCGATCTACCGGGTGGATGCCGCGGGCGGCACGCCGGTGCCGTGGCTCTCTCAACCCTACGAGGCGCTCGTCAACCTGGCCGTCTCGCCGGATGGATCCCGCCTGGCCTTCAACGTCAGCCGGGACCAGTGGTGGCGCCGCGGCCCCAACCCCTATGGCGGGGCCGAGATCTGGGTCGCGAGCAGCGCGCCGGGCGCCGAGGACTTCCAGAAGCTGAACGACTACGCTGGTCTCAACCGCTGGCCTATGTGGGCCCCCGATGGCGCGGGCATCTACTTCGTCTCGGACCGCGACGGCGTCGAGAATCTGTGGTACCGGCCGCTGGAGCGTGGGCCGGCCCGCCGGGTCACCGCCTTCACCGAGGGCCGTCTGCTCTGGCCCTCGATCGCCCGCGACGGGCGCACGGTCGTCTTTGAGCGCGACTTCGGCATCTGGCGGCTGGACATCCCAAGCGGGCGCGCTGAGCCGCTGGACATCCGCGTCCGCCCGGACACCAAGCTCAACCCGGTGCGCGTCGCCGTCTACACGCGCGACCTGAGCGAGTTGGCGCTCTCGCCGGACGGCAAGAAGGTGGCTTTCGTCGCCCGCGGCGAGATCTTCGCCGACTTCGCAGACAAGGAGACCGACCGCGAGCAGCGCCAGGGGGCCTCGTTCCGCGTCACCAGCACCCCCTACCGTGAGCGCGACGTCGCCTGGTCGCCGGACAGCCGGCGGCTGGTGTACACCTCGGACCGCCACGGCGACGCGGAGGTCTATCAGTACGACTTCGCCGCCCGCCGCGAGACGCGCCTGACCACCAGCAGCAGGCGCAAGGAGGCGCCGCTCTACTCGCCGGACGGCGCCTGGATCGCCTACGCTCGTGGCGACGACGAGATCCGCCTCATCCACGCCGAGAGTGGCGAGGACCGGCCCTTCGCCCGCGGCAACTTCGTCTACGGCGCCTCCTTCGCCTGGTCGCCGGACAGCCGCTGGCTGGCCTACACCATGCGCGACGCCAACTTCTTTAGCAACCTGTACGTCCAGCGGGTGGACGAGGACACCCCGCGGCAGATCACCTTCCTGAGCAACCTGCACCTCGGCGGGCCGCTCTGGGCGCCCAACGGTCGCTTCATCGTCTTCACCACCAGCCAGTACCGCGACGAGGCCCAGGTGGCGCGCGTGGACCTGCGTCCCAACCCGCCGCAGTTCCGCGAGGTGGAGTTCGAGAAGCTGTTCGAGCCACGGCCGACGACCGACGACCGGCGACCGGCGACCGACCGATCGGCGCCCAACGACCAGCGACCCACGACTGGCGACCGGCCACCGCTGGCTGAGCCTGCCGCCCAGCCGGAGTTGAAGGAGCCGGCGCCGCCCGAGACGCCCGAGGAACGGCCGGCGGAAGCGCCCGCGCCAGCGGTTGCGGAGGAACGAACGCAAAACGCAAAGCTCAAAACGCAAAACGCCAGTGGTGTCGAGATCGTCTTCGACGGCATCGAGCGCCGCCTGCGCTTCCTCACCCCCGCCCAGATGGACGCCGCCGCCATGGGCATCAGCCCCGACAGCCGCGACCTGATCTTCAGCGCGGTGGTGGCCGGCAAGCAGAACCTCTGGACGCTGCCGCTGGACGAGCCGCGCGCCGACCAGCCGCCGCGCCAGCTCACCTCCAGCGCCGGCTACAAAAGCTGGGCTCAGTTCGCGCCGGACGGCAAGAGCTTCTACTACCTGGACGGCGGGCAGATCACTGTGCGCAAGTTCCCCGGTGGGGAGCAGAGCCAGCTTCAGGTGGCCGCCGAGGTGGTGATCGACTTCCACCAGGAGAAGCTGCAGATCTTCGACGAGTGCTGGCGCCTGCTGCGCGACCATTTCTATGACCCGACCTTCCACGGCCTGGACTGGAGCGCCGCTCGCACGCAGTTCGCCCCGCTGGCCGCCGGCGCGCAGACCACCGGCGACCTGCATACGATCGTCAACCTGATGGTCGGTGAGCTGCGCGCCTCGCACCTCGGCGTCTACGGCGGCTGGCCCGCCCCCCGGCAGGACGGCTACACCGGCCTGCTGTTCGACCCGCTCGAGCAGGCGCGCAGCGGCCGGCTGGTGGTGGCCGGGATTGTGCCGGACAGCCCGGCCGCCCTGGCGGGCGGCATCGCCGTCGGCGATGAACTGCTGACGGTGGATGGGGTGGCTCTCGGGCCGGGGGTGAGCCTGGACAGGCTGCTGCAGCGCACTATCGGCCGGCGGGTGGTACTGCGCTTCGCCCCCGCCAGCCCCCGGCCCCTAGCCCCCAACCCCTACGAGGTCGCGCTGCGCCCGATCTCCGCCGACCAGTACGACTACCTGCGCTACCGCGGCTGGGTCTACACCAACGAGGCCTACGTCCACCGGGTCAGCGGCGGGCGGCTCGGCTACGTCCACATCCGCGAGATGGACTACGAGAGCTACCAGCAGTTCCTGGCCGACCTGGACTCGGAGATCCACAGCAAGGAGGGGGTGGTGGTGGACACGCGCTTTAACGGCGGCGGCCACACCGCGACCTTCATCCTGGACGTGCTGGCGCGGCGGAGCGTGCTGCGCAGCGCCTACCGCGACCGCGCGGCGGCGGATGCCTCACACCTGGCCGGCAACCGCGTGCTCAACAAGCCCACCGTGCTGGTGACGAACGAGAGCTCGGTGTCCAACACCGAGATGTTCAGCGAAGGCTACCGGCGGCTGGGGTTGGGGAAGGTGGTGGGGCGGCCCACCGCCGGCGCGGTGATCTGGACCTACAACCGGCGCCTGATCGACGGCAACGTCTTCCGCCTGCCGCAGTTCAAGGTGGCCACGCCGGAGGGCGAGGAACTGGAGGGCAAGGGCCGCGCGGTAGACGTGGACGTGCCGCTGCGCCTCGGCGAACGCCCCGGCGTACAGGACAGCCAGCTGGACGCGGCGGTGGGGGTGCTGCTGGAGCAGATCGACGCGCAGCGGTAACGGCGTGGTACCGCCACACATCTATCATCGGGAAGGGAGGCAGCCGATGGAGATAACCCCGATGAGCGAGACGGAGAAAGCCCAGGCCATCCACCGGATGGTGAAGTCGGGCCGCGAGCTGACCGACGAGCAGCGGCTGGCGCTCCTGCGGCTGAACCAGCGCTTCGACCAGCTCTGGGCGCGGCGCGAGCGCCTGGCTGGCCGGCAGGTGTCCGACCCCGCCGAGCGCTCCGCCCGCCACGAGGGGAGGTAAGGTTCTTTTGGAGGGGCGCAGCCCCAACCCTCCCGCTGTGCGGTTACACCCTAGCGCGGGAACAGCACACTGATGCTCTCGCGCTCGTGGATGCGCCGGATGGCCTCGCCGAACAATGGCGCCACCGAGACCACCTCGATCTTCGCGCCGAGCGCCACTGGCTGCGTCTCCACCGTGTCGGTGATCAGCATGTGGCGGATGGGGCTGGCCTCAATCCGCTCCATCGAGCCGGCCGCGAACACCCCGTGCGTCACCGCGGCGTGCACCTCCAGCGCGCCGCGCTCCAGCAGTTTCTCGGCCACCTCGACCAGCGTGCCCCCTGAGATGGTGAAGTCGTCCACGATCAGCGCCGTTTTGTCCTTCACATCGCCGATGATCTCGTACACCGCGGCCTGCTCGTTATGCGCCACGCGTTCCTTGTCCCCGATCGCCAGCGAGGTGCCGAGGTAGCGGGCGTAGCGGCGGGCCTTCTTGGCGAAGCCGACGTCCGGCGCGACGACGATCAGATCGCGCAGGCCCAGCTGCCGCACCCGCTCGCACAGCACCGGCAGCGCGTACAGGTCGTCCACCGGGATCTTGAAGAACCCCTGGATTTGCGGCGCGTGCAGGTCCATCGTCACCAGGCGGTCGGCGCCGGCGGCCTCGATCGCGTCGGCGCAGACGCGGGCGCGGATGGCCACGCGCGGCTCGTCCTTCTTGTCGCCCTTGGCGTAGCTGAAGTACGGCACGATCGCGGTGACGGAGGCGGCGCTGGCACGCTTGAAGGCGTCGATCCAGAACAGCAGCTCCATGAAGTTGTCGTTGGCGGGGAAGGCGGTGGACTGCACCAGGTACACCTGGCGGCCGCGCACGTTCTCCAGGATGCGCACGAAGAGGTTGCCCTCGGAGAAGCGCAGCGTCTCGCCGGCGGCCACCGGCACGCCCAGGTAGGCACAGATCCGCTGCGTGAGCGCCCGGCTACCGGACCCGCCGAAGATCAGCATGGCGTCCTTCACGGCGCCACCCGCGAGCCGAGCAGTGTCAGGACGCCGATCGCGACGATGAAGCACACCACGAGCACACCGAGCACGATCTGGGCGTAGCCCATGATCATCCCCGCCACTGCCAGCCCATCGCCGCTGAGTTGCCCGCCCGAGCGGCGGATCTCGTTGCGCGCCATATGCCCGGCGATCACGGCCACGAGCGCGCCGATGAACGGCAGCACCGTCCACGCCAGGATGCCGAACACCAGGCTGACGATCGCAGCGGTGCTATTGGCCGGCTGGGGCGGCGCGTAGTAGCCCTGCGGCGGGTAGGGCGCGTACGGCCCGGCCTGGCCCTCGGGCGGCGGCATGGCGAGCGGCGGCGCCGGGTCGAGCGGCCGGCCCTGCGGCTGGGAGGCCAGCGTCGTTGGCACGCCCGCGCTGGACGGCTCGGGGGCGCGGGTGCCGCAGTTCGGGCAGAAGATGGCCCCCGGCGGCAATTCCGCCCCACATGTGCTGCATCTCATCGCCTGCTCCTTGACCAAGGACCAACGACCGACGAACGCATCCTCTCGTGTCGCTCCTCGCCCGTCGTTCGTCATGCATCCTTCGCCCTCGGTCGTTGGTCGTTGGTCGTTGGTCGTTGGTCGTTCGTCGGGCGGGCCAGCTCGCGCACGCGCGCGGCGATATCCCCGGCTGTCACCAGCGCCTCGCCCACCAGGATGGCGTCCGCCCCCCAGTCCCGCACGCGCGCCACGTCCGCGTGGGTGCAGATGCCGCTCTCACTCACCAGCAGCGGGCGGCCCACGGCGGGCAGGCGCGCAGCGATGCGCCCGGTGGTCTCCAGCGTCGTCGCGAAGGTGTGCAGGTCGCGGTTGTTGACGCCCACCAGCGACGCGCCGGCCTCCAGCGCCCGCTCCAGCTCGGCCTCGTCATGCACCTCGACCAGTGCCTGCATCCCTAGCTCGTGGGTGAGCGCCAGCAGCGCGCGCAGCGCCTCGTCCGCCAGCGCGGCCACGATCAGCAGCAGCGCGTCCGCCCCGTAGGCGCGCGCCTCGTACACCTGGTACGGCTCCAGGATAAAATCCTTGCGCAGCAGCGGGCAGGAGACAGGGGACGAGGCAGCGGCATCGCGTGTCGCGTGTCGCGTGTCGCCTGTCTGCCCCTCGCGGATGCCCTCCAGATACTTCAGGCTGCCTTGGAAGAAGCGCGCGTCGGTGAGCACCGACAGCGCCGCGGCCCCGTTCTCGGCGTAGGTGCGGGCCAGGGCCAGCGGGTCGAAGTGCTCGATCAGCACGCCCTTCGAGGGCGATGCCTTCTTGACCTCGGCGATCAGCGCCGGCCAGTCGCGGGAGGCCCCGGTGCCCCTGAGCGCCGCGGCGAAGTCGCGCGGCGGCGGGGCGGCGGCCGCGCGGCCGGCGAGCT
>DATMBA010000577.1:0-6302 GCA_035559635.1 Roseiflexaceae bacterium | reverse complement strand
CTGGTCGATACGGCGACCACCGCCCACGACAAGATGGTGATCGAGGCGTTCAGCCACCTGGTGGTGCGGCTGCCGGCGGGCGGCTACGGCACCACCGAGTTCGACATGAGCGATGCGCGCCGGGAGGCGCTGGTGGAGGCTGGCCGCGATGCGATGCGTGCCTACTTCGAGCGCCCCGCCCCCCCGCCCGTGCTCGGCGCCGAGGACATGCAGGCGCCAGCCGAGGCCATGCGTGTCGCGGACCGCATCGCGCTGCGGCTGCTGGCACCGTGAGCGCGGCTGGGCGCATCCACAGCCGCGCGCATCTCCACAATATCTGGCCTGTATGCAGGGAGGGGCGCGATGCGTGGGGCTTCAGGGGAGGATTGTGACCTCCCCTGGCCCTTCCTGTTAGCTCACGCCGTGGGGGACCCTTCCAGGCCGGTTGACAGCGGCCCGGGGGGCTGGTAAGATACCGGCCGCGTGTGGTGCAGATGCGCGCCGGCAGTGTAGAAGCCACGATGAGATGTACTCTGGCGGTCCTGATCCCTCTGCTGCTCGCGGCCTGCACGCTCCCCGAACCGCCGACGCCCACGACGCCGCGCCCCACTGCGCCGACGATCCTCGAGATCACGCCCGCGCCGACCCAGAACATCGACGCGACCGCTACGTCCTACGCGCGCCGGCTGGCCCCGACCCCCACCCCCTCCGGGCTGTACGTCGTCCAGCCGGGGGACACCCTCAGCCAGCTCGCCGAGGCTTTCGGCACCACGGTGGACGAGATCATGGCCGCCAACGGCCTCACCGACCCGAACGCCATCCAGGCCGGGCAGACGCTGATCATCCCCTCGTTGGCGCCGCGCTCGCCGGCCTTTGAGACCACGCCGGCCGCCACCGTGCAGCTCACGGCCACCCTGCAGCTCACGGTCACCCTCACGCCAACGGCCACGGCTGCGCTCACAGCCACCGCGGTGCTCACTGTGACGCCGACGCTCTCCACGCCCTGAGAGCTTGTTTGAAACGCCTCCCGGCTGGGGGCGCGGGGGCCGCAGGCCGCCGCATCTCTCCCGCCTGCCCGCAGCTGCGGGCGGGGGATGGGTGAGGGGTGAAACCCTCACGCTTCCCTGTTCAAACAGGCGCTGATGGGGACACTCCTGCGCTCACACCGGCAGCACCCTCAATAGAACTACCTGAGTTCGCAGGTACGGGGAGGTGTGTGTGGTTGTTAGCTCATGTCCAGCCCGTTGAGGCGCAGGTGGCGCTCCAGCAGGAGCATGCTGTCCCGCAGCCGCCCCGTCTTGATCTTCGTCCAGCAGCCCAACACCAGCGCGAACAGGTCTAGCGCCTCCCACAGCACCACCCGCTGCCGCGAGACGGGCGCGTGCGCGGCGTACGTCGACAGGAAGAGGTCGCACGCGGCTTCCATGCGCGCCAGGCGGCGCAGGCGCGTCGGCTCGTCCAGCACCTCGTCGTCGGCCTCGTCCTCGTCGATGTCCACTTTGCTCAGGCCGGTCTGCTTGACCTTGGCCATGAAGAGCGCCAGGTCCATTGCCGGCTCGGCCTGGCAGAAGCCGTCGAAGTCGATGAAGCCGATCTGCCCCGTGTGCAGCAGCACCTGGGCTGGCCGGAAGCTCCGGTGTGCCGGCTGCGGTGGGTCAGCCGGGTGCGCGGCGGCCAGTGAGTCCAGGCGGGCCAGGAGCGGCGCGGCCAGGCCGGCGAGCTGCGGGATCGGGATCGTCAGGCGCTCATAGCGCTGGCGCACCTCCTCGAACTCATCGTGCCAGGTGACCGTCTCACCGTAGCGCACCCCGCAGCGGTGCAGCTCTGCCAGGCCGATCGCCGTCTTGCGCATGTAGTCGTGGAGCTCCGCGATCGTCTCCATGGTGTCCGCCCGCAGCGCCGCGCGGATCAGGTCCTTGAGCGTCGTCTCCTCGCGTATCGGGCCTTGCAGCAGCATGTTCAGCTCGGGCAGGTAGGCCAGCGGCTCGGCGATCGCCACGGCGCGGCTGCGGCCCAAGGGCGAATCCCACAGCGCCCGCATGGCGGCGAAAGCGTTCTGCCCCTTGTTCTCGCTCTTGTCGCTGCGGTATGTCTTCGCGACGACGATCGTAGGCCATTCCCGGCCCGCGGCCAGCTCCGCCGGGTATTCCAGGCGATACCGTATCGTGCAACGGCTGCCCGGCTTGTAGCGCATCACCTGCGGGACACACGACCGGATGCGCACATCGGCATAGGCCGGCCCGCTCTCTCGCATCGCCCGCTCGATCAGGAGCCGCGCCTCCTCCGGGTCGGTCAGCACCGGCAGCGCTGGCAGCTCGGCCTCGGGCGGCTGCGTCTCGAGCTCGAGGCGCAGCTCGGGCACCGAGCAGCGCCACCTCTCCGCGCCGAAGGGCGCCGCCTCGTCAGGGGCAGCGGGCACTCGCCGCTCCGCACTGCTGGCCCCCTTCCACCCCGGAGGGATCAGCCTGGCGCGAACCGCCACCACCTGGTCGCGGCCGGGCTGCAGCCCCGTGACCGTCAGGCGGTAGGTGCCGGTCCAGTAGCCGCTCCCGTCCCGCAGGCGCACGCGCTTGATCGCGCACTCCTGCAGCGTCAGTTGCCCGGTGGCGAACTCGGGAACGTGCCGCTTCAGCGCCTCGATCACGCGGTCGGTCTGAGCAGCCACCGCCAGCCAGTCGGGTGTGACGAACGTCCGCAGGCCAGCCAGCACATCGGTCACCCGCCTGCCTAGTGGCTCAACTGTGGTAGACATGCCACCCGCTCCTCGAGCATGGCGACCGCATACGCCAGCCGGCTGCCCTTCAACTTCTGCCAGCTATGCACCGCCATGCGCAGTAGGCTCACGACTTCGTACACCGCGATGCGAAGCCGGAGCTGCTCCCTGTCCTCCAACCCGTCGCGCGCCGCCTCGATGTAGGCCTCCAGGAATCGTTCGCAGAGCGGCTCGACCTGCGCCGGCGCCTCGTGCGCTCCTGCCCACTGCGCCCGCATGGCGGCGAGCCGCAGGTACGCCAGGAAGTGGCCCAGGTCGAGCGCTGGCTCGGCCTGACAGACGGTGTCGAAATCCACCAAGCCGCTGGCCGTGCCCTCGAAGACGAGCTGCGTGTGGGTGAAGTCGCCGTGGCTGAAGCAGAACGCCAGCGCGTCGCTCGGATCGCTGGCGGCCCCGGCCCGCTCCAGCCAGCCGCGCAGCCGCTGGCCCAGCTCGGGCGAGACGCGCACGATGGCGGCGACATCCCGGCCGAGCCGCTCCAGCTCATCCGTAAGCGCGCGGCGCGGGCCGAGGGCGATGCCAGAGCTGTGCAGCGTCGCCGCCATGCGCGCCGCGGCCGCCAGTGCCTCCTCCAGCGACGCCAGCCCTGACGCCACCGGGGTCCCGTTGAGCCGCGCCTTCAGGAGCTTGCTGACCTGGGGCTGCCCGGGGATGGCCTCCAGCAGCGCCAGCCGGAGATCGGGCAGGAAGCCGAGGGCTTGCGGAATATGAAACCGCTCACCGTCCCCGGCGTCACGCAGGCGCTCGCGCAGCTGCCCCACCGCGGCGTCCGAGATGGCCCCGCGGTCGTCGCTGGCGACCTTGCCGTAGACGATGCGGCGCTCGGCCCTCCGGCCGCCCGGCAGGCGGCCCTCGAGAGCGTAGCGCAGGACGCAGCGGTGCCGGCGCCCGTAGTGGCCAAGCTCCACCTGGCAGTCCTCGGCTACAAAGCCGTCCGCCGTCAGCGCCGGCAGCGACCGGAAGATGTCGAGCATACGCTGGCGGTCGGTCGCACCGACCAGCGTCGGGAGGTCGCCGTCGATCGGAAACACCGACACCGCCAGGTTGAGCGCCCCCAGTGTGGCGAGCGGTGCGCCGAAGAGCGCGAGCTCCTCGCGCGCGCGTACCTGCTCGGCCAGCGGCTCCAGCCGCTCCCGCACGTAGGCCGCACAGCGCTCCTGGTCCGGGAAGACGCGGGCGTTGAGCAGCGCCGGCGTCACTTCGCCGCTGGCGCCGTTGCGAACCTCCAGATCGTACCGCAGCACGCAGCTATCGCCTGGCAGGTAGGTGGCCTTGCCTGGCGCGCAGCGCTCGATGGTGTAGTCGCTGCACGTGCCGTCAAAGAGCGCATCCTGGAGCTGCGCACGTATCGCCTCAGCCGCGAACGCCGCCGCCAAGCCCGGCAGCTCGCGCTGCACGGTTGGGTTCTGCAGGAGGTCGCCCAACGTGGCGGCAGCTGGCTCGTGCGTCGCTCCGTCGCTCACGACATGGGGCGCTGCGGGCACGCCGTTCGTCGCTGGACCCGGCGATTCTGCCGCGGGTGGCGCCACGGGCGCGGTCCCGTCTGCCGGCGCGTCCGTTTCGGGCGCTTCCTCCACTGCCGTGACCGTGTCAGGCGATCCAGCCTCGATCGTCACAGGCACGCCGTTTGCCACAGCGGCCGTGTCGGGGGACTCTGCCGCAGGCAGCGCCACGGGCGCGGTCCCGTCCGCTGGCGCGTCTGTGTCAGGCGATCCGGCCACGGATAGCGTCTCCGCCCCTGCCCGCGCCGCCGCGGCGGGCTGCGGCGCGTCCAGCTCCGCAGTCGGCAGCTCGCCCTCGCCGGACTCGCTGGGGGCGGCGCCGTCACGACCCTGCCCAGGCCCGTGCTCGCCGAACTGTTTGCGATACAGCCCGGCGTATAGCCCATCGCTGTCGAGCAACTCCTGGTGGGTGCCGACCTGCTCGATCGCACCCTCCTTGATCACCACGATCGTGTCGGCGTGCCGGATCAGCTTGAGGTCGTGCGAGATGATGATCGTCGTCTTGCCCTTCATGAGCGTCCGCAGCGCCAGCAACACCTGCTCGGCCGCCTCGACGTCCAGCCCGGTGGTCGGCTCATCGAGGATCAGGATGGGCGTGTTGCGGATGAAGGCGCGCGCGATCGCGATACGCTGGCGCTGGCCGCCGGACAGGTTCGCGCCGCGCTCGCCCAGCAACGTATCGTAGCCATCGGGCAGTCTAGTGATGAACTCGTGGGCGTTGGCCTGGGTGGCCGCCGCCACGATCTCCTCCATGCTGGCCTCGGGCCGGCCGTAGGCGATGTTCTCCGCCACACTGCCGCTGAACAGGATGGTCTCCTGCAGTACCACGCTGATCTGCGCGCGCAGCGAGTCGATCGTGTAGTCGCGGATGGTGCGCCCGTCGATCAGGATCTCGCCCGCGCTCGGGTCGTACAGGCGCGGCAGCAGCTGGGCGATGGTGCTCTTGCCCGCGCCGGTGTGTCCCACCAGCGCCAGCACCTTGCCGGGCGCGATGCTGAAGCTGATGTCTCTCAGGGCGAGCGGCGGCACACCGCGCTCGGGCCCCTCCTCCGGGTCGGGCTGGTAGGCGAAGCTGACAGCGCGAAACACGACCTCGCCGCGGAACGGCGGCGCCTCGACGGCGCCGGGCAGGTCCACCACCGTCGGCCGGCGGTCGAGCAACTCGCCGATCCGCTCGACGCTAGCGTAGACCTTGCCGATCGTGTTCCACTCACGAATGATCTTGCGCGTCGGCTTGAACATGTTCTGGATCAGGATGATGAACAGCACCAGCGTGCCGATCGTCAGCGCCGACTGGCCGATCAGCCACAGGCCTAGCCACACCACGATCGAGATCGCCAGCGCCTCCAGCACCTTGACCACCCAGCTGAAGCGCGCCTGCAGCCCGGCCGCCACCAGTGCCGCCTCCCTGGCGCGCTGCGTGTGCCTGGCGAAGCGCTTCAGCTCGTGGCCGGCGCGACTGTAAGTCTGAATGACCCGGATTGAGGTCAGCATCTCCTGGGCGGACGAGGCGAGGTCGCCCTCGCAGGCCCGCTGCTTCTTTGTCGCCGCCTTGATGCGCTGCGAGAAGTAGTTCGAGACACCTGCCATGATCGGGATGATCACCGCGCCCACCAGTGCGACTTCCCAGGACTGGGACACCAAAAAGGCCATCGTCCCCACCAGCACCAGCAGGCTGCCCACGATGTCGGATAGCGAGCCGATCACGAAGTCCTCCAGCGCGGCCACGTCGCCTGTGACGCGCGTCAGGACATCCCCGGTGCGCCGCTTGTCGTGGAAGGCCAGCGAGAGGCGCTGCAGGTGCGAGTAGATCTCGACGCGCAGGTTGTAGCCGAGCGCCCGGCCGCCCCTGGCCAGGTAGATCTCGGCCAGTGAGTCCGCCAGGCTGTTGATCATCGCCATCAGCACGATGCCGGTGGTCAGCAGCGCCACGGTGTCGATCAGTGGGGAGACGATCGCCGGCAGGCCGAAGAAGGCCGGCAGGTCGGGGCGGTTGCCCTGGAGGAAGTCGATCAGGTAGGCGAGCGGGTAGGCCTCGAACACCGCCG
>DATMBA010000576.1:0-5446 GCA_035559635.1 Roseiflexaceae bacterium | reverse complement strand
CCACAGGCCCCCGCGAACCCCCACGCTGCGGGCAGCGCCCGCTTATTTGAAACGTATTGGGGCTAGAGGCTGATGCGCGCTCAGACAACAATATCTGGCGGGCGCGTACCGCTGTGGCGCAATGTGCGCGTGCTGGCGTGGGTGGGCCAGGCGCTCTTCCTGCTGCTGGTGGCGCTAGTGGCCGCCTGGCTGTATGGGAACGTGGTCAGCGGCATGCGGCGCATCGGCATCGGCGGCGGCTACGACTTCATGAGCCAGGCCGCCGGCTTCGAGATCGGGGTGAAGCCGATCCCGTACACGCCGCAGGACAGCTACTGGCGTGCCTTCCTGGTGGGGGTGCTCAACACGCTCTCGGTGACGCTGATCGGCATCGTGCTGGCCACAGTGCTGGGCGTGATCGTGGGCGTGGCGCAGCTCTCCAGCAACTGGCTGGTGGCGCGGCTGGCGCAGGGCTACGTGGCGGTTTTCCGCAACACGCCGCTGCTGGTGCAGCTGTTCTTCTGGTACCTGGCGGTGTTCCTGCGCATGCCGCGCGTGCAGAGCGCGGTGGCCCTGCCGGGGCCGATCTACCTCAGCAACCGCGGCGTGGCGATGGTGGGGCTGGAGGGTGGCGCGACGCTCGGGGTGTGGCTGCTGTTCGTGCTGGGCGGGGCGCTGGCGGGCGCGGGGGTGTGGCACGCGCTAGGGTGGTGGCAGGAGCGCACCGGCCGCCAAAGCCCGCGCTTGCTGCCGGCCCTGCTGACACTGGCGCTGGCCGCGGGCGCCGGCTGGCTGGTGCTCGGCCAGGCGCCGCTCAGCGTGACGCTGCCGGAGCGGCGCGGGCTGAACTTCCGCGGCGGCTGGCAGTTCGTCCCCGAGTACGCCGCGCTGCTGGTGGGGTTGGTGACCTACACCGGGGCGTTCATCGCCGAGATCGTGCGCGCGGGCATCCAGGGAGTGCCAAAGGGCCAGAAGGAGGCGGCGCTCGCCCTGGGGCTGAGCGCCGGCCAGAGCATGCGCCTGATCATCCTGCCGCAGGCGCTGCGCATCATCATCCCGCCCACCACCAGCCAGTACCTCAACCTGGCCAAGAACTCCAGCCTGGCGATCGCGATCGGCTTCCCCGACCTGTTCAACGTGGCGCGCACAACGATGAACCAGACCGGGCAGGTGATCCAGTTGATCGGGTTGGTGATGGCGAGCTACCTGGCGATCAGCCTGACCACCTCGCTGCTGATGAACCTGTACAACCGCCGCGTGCGCCTGGTGGAGAGGTGACCGATGGCCGTGACCGCCGACAGCGCCGCCCCTCCGCACGAGCGCCGCGACGCGCTCGGCTGGCTGCGGAAGAATCTGTTCAACACCTGGTACAACGCGCTGCTCACCGTGCTGCTGCTGGTGCTGCTGGCGGCGCTGCTGCGCCCGCTGCTGGGGTGGGCGCTGGCGCAGGCCGACTGGGGTGTGGTCGCCGTCAACCTGCGCCTGTTCATGGTGGGCACCTTCCCCGCCAGCGAACTGTGGCGCGCCTGGCTGTGCGCGCTGCTGGCCGCCGCGCTGCTTGGGCTGAGCTGGGGGATCTGGCCGCGGGTGGCGCGCGACGTGGCGGTGGCGTACGGCGGCGGGCTGCTCCTGCTCGCGCTGCTACCCTTCGGCCTCACGAGCCGGCTCCTGCTGGCGCTGTGCAGCGCGCTGGTGTTCGCCGGGATGCCGGCGGGCCGGCGCGCGGCGGCCAGGGGACCGGCGGCCGGGCGCTGGGTGGCGGGGGCCTGGGTGCTGCTGCTGCCGCTGGTGGCCCTGTTGCTGCGCGGGGTGGGGCCGGGCCTGCCGGTGGTCTCCACCAACCAATGGGGCGGGCTGCTGCTCACACTGGTGCTGGCGATCGTCGGGATCGTCTTCTCCTTCCCGCTGGGGGTGCTGCTGGCGATCGGCCGGCGCAGCCGCCTGCCGGCGATCAGCCTGCTCTGCACGCTCTATATCGAGATCATCCGCGGCGTGCCGCTGATCACCGTGCTGTTCATGTCGCAGATCATGCTGCCGCTGTTCGTGCCCGGCGGCGAGCGGATCGACAACGTGGTGCGGGCGATGGTGGGTTTCACGCTGTTCACGGCGGCCTACGTGGCGGAGAACGTGCGCGGCGGGCTGCAGGCCATCCCGCGCGGGCAGGAGGAGGCGGCACGCGCGCTTGGGCTGAACCCGCTGCTGACGCTGGGGATGATCATCCTGCCGCAGGCGCTGCGGATCGTCATCCCGGCCAACGTCGGGCAGTTCATCAGCCTGTTCAAGGACACTTCGCTGGTGGCGGTGGCCGGGCTGCTGGATCTGCTGGGCATCGCGCGCAGCGTGTTGGCGCAGTCCGAGTTCCTCGGGCGCCAGGCCGAGGTGCTGCTGTTCGTGGCAGCGGTCTACTGGGTGTTCGCCTACTCGCTCACCTACGTCAGCCGGCGGCTGGAGGAGGTGCTGGACAGCGGATAGGGAGCAGAGGGTTGTCATCGGAGGGGGAGCAGAGAGCGGGGGAGCGAGAACGGAGACGTTCCTTGTGAAGAGAGGCCTCACCTTCATCCCGGCGCCGCAGGCCAGGGAGCGCGAGGGGCTGCTTTCGCAGAAATGCTTTTCATTCCGAATCTCTTCTCCGATCGATAGGACAGCATCTATGGCTACGAGCGGTAAGAAAGATCTGAGCCAGGCCGAGGAGATCATCATCTGCCGCGACGTGCATAAGTGGTACGGTAACTTCCACGCGCTGCGCGGGATCACGGCCTCGGTGCGCAGGGGCGAGGTGGTGGTGGTCTTCGGGCCATCCGGCTCGGGGAAGTCGACCTTCATCCGCTGCATCAACCGGCTGGAGAGCCACCAGCGCGGGCAGATCATTGTGGACGGCATCGAGCTGACGGACGACCTGCGCAACATCGAGGCTATCCGCAGCGAGGTGGGCATGGTCTTCCAGCAGTTCAACCTCTTCCCGCATCTGACGGTGCTGCAGAACATCACACTGGCGCCGATCTGGGTGCGCCACTGGCCAAAGGAGCGGGCTGAGGAGGTGGCGCTGGAGTTGCTGCGGCGGGTGGGGATCGCTGAGCAGGCGCGTAAGTACCCCGGCCAACTCTCGGGTGGGCAGCAGCAGCGGGTGGCGATCGCGCGCGCGCTGGCGATGCAGCCGAAGATCATGCTGTTCGACGAGCCGACCTCGGCGCTGGACCCGGAGATGATCAAAGAGGTGCTGGACGTGATGGTGGAGCTGGCCGACAGCGGCATGACGATGGTGGTGGTGACGCACGAGATGGGCTTCGCGCGCCAGGTGGCCGACCGGCTGATCTTCTTCGACCAGGGGCAGATCGTGGAGCAGGGCACGCCCACGCAGATCTTCGAGTCCCCCACCGAGGAGCGCACCAAGGTGTTCCTGAGCCAGATCCTATAGCTGCGCACGCGGCGCGGCGCGTGGGAAAGGGGTGTTTTTCAGAGGGGCTAGCCCCTCTGGCTCCTCGCCAGGGTGCGACGGGAAGGGTGTTTGTCAGAGAGGCCAGCCCGCTGGCTCCCCGTGCCAATCTCGTCAGTTGTACATATGTTCTAAGTATGGTATACTCGACTCCGTGTAGATCGCTGCAGCGGAGCCGAGTATGTCACGTGCTTTCCCCTGCCCGTTCTTCCGTGACTGGCGGCCGGACTCGGCTTATGTGCTGGGCTACTGGTTCGCCGACGGCAACATGTACCGCCAGGAGCGCGTGAATTCCTACGTGATCTCGATCGGCAGCAAGGATGTGGCGCATCTCGAGGCGCTGCGGGCGCTGATCGGCGTCGGGAAGCTGACGCGCATCACCGGCTCGGAGGTCTTCAAGCTGGTGATCTGCCGCAAGGAGGCCTTCATGGACCTGCGGCGGCTCGGCGGGATGGAGCGCAAGTCGCTGGTGCTGCCGTGGCCGAAGGGTGTGCCGGCGGCCTGCCTGCCGCACCTGGTGCGGGGGTATGTGGATGGGGATGGGTGCCTGAGCTGGCACCGGCCGAAGGGGTCGGTGCATCCGCTATTGGAGGCAGTGGGAACGTACGAGTTTCTCAGCGGCATGGGGATGGCAGTCCAGGAGGCAACCGGCATCCCCATACCGACGCGGCACAAGCAGAAGGACAGTATCAATACCTGGAAGATCGCCTGGTACGGCATCGCGGCGAAGTGTCTCGCGATCTGGCTCTACCAGATGCATCCCGGCTATGCGCTGGAGCGCAAGGCGGTGCTGGCACGGGAGTTCGCGCAGTGGGAGCCGAAGGTGTTTCGCCGGGGTCGTGTCACGGAGCAGATGTGGCAATTGTTTGGAGCGTATCTGCCGGAATGAGTGTAAAGAGTTCG
This sequence comes from Roseiflexaceae bacterium, assembly GCA_035559635.1. Taxonomy (GTDB): domain Bacteria; phylum Chloroflexota; class Chloroflexia; order Chloroflexales; family Roseiflexaceae; genus CALJIC01. The sequence continues at coordinate 1,131 of DATMBA010000576.1, read as the reverse complement.
CCATAAAAACAGCGAAAGACTTGCAGCGCTGCAAGTCTTTCTACTGCGGTGTGGCGGGCCCGACGGGATTCGAACCCGCGATCCCTGGCTTGACAGGCCAGTATGTTCACCGCTACACTACGGGCCCACACCTGGTGACCCCAGAGGGATTCGAACCCTCGATCTCCACCTTGAGAGGGTGGCGTCCTAGGCCGCTAGACGATGGGGCCGTACTATTTTGCTGCGAGCAGGTCGCCCTCGCTCGCAACGCGGGAGATTATAGCACACCCGCGGGGGACGCGCAAGTCGGATGCCATCTCGCCTAGGGCGTCTGCGTTCGCGCCATACCCGGCAGCGCCCGGCCGGTGATGAACGGTTCCGCACGCCGTAGGCAGCGGGCGCCGTCCCACGCCCGGCGGGGCCCAGCGGGCACCCCGCCGTGGGCTATCCCCTGCCAGGCCCGCCGGTGCGGGCTGGGGTGCAGGCCGCGCAGCCGGCCGGTGCGCCAGCGAGCCCGCCCGGTCACGGGCCGGGCGTGGGAGGGCGCAAAGAACGCAGACGCCCTACATCTCGCCATCCTGGCAGGGTACAGCGTGGAGTGTTGCAGGGCGGCAGGGGGGCGGCGGCGGATGTGCCGCCGGGCGAGACGATCAGCGGCGCATCCGGTGTTCCTGTGCCCGCCCACGCTGCCTGCCATGGGGGGCGGCGCTGGAGCGGCGCGCGGCAGGGCGGGGCGGCCATGGGGGGACCGCCCCGGCCGAGCATGGGCAGCGCCCACATTGTGGCGCGTAGCCCTTTGTTCGTGTGCTGCGCCGGCGCCCCGAGATGCCACGCCGAGCAGCACACGCGGCCTCACCCATCCGGCCCAGTGCGGAGGCGGGCGGTGGCGGCGCGCGTGGTGAGGCGCAAGCGCAGCGCGAGCGCGGCGGCAATGTTCCACAGCACGCGGTTGCCGAGCGCGGGGTCCTCCTCCACCAGCGCGAGCAGGCGCTCGCGGCGGAGCGAGAGCAGCGTGGCGCCCTCGGGTCCGGCGCGCATGGCCGTGCTGCGCCGCCCGCCGTCCAGCAGCGCCAGCTCGCCGGCGATCTGGCCGGCTGCCAGCGTCGCCACCGGCGGCGCATCGCCGGCGGGCGTGTCCGGCGCGGCGGCGGG
>DATMBA010000575.1:0-9702 GCA_035559635.1 Roseiflexaceae bacterium | reverse complement strand
CGCCTCGTAGGTGAAGCTCAGCATCTCGGTAGCTCCTTTGTGGATGTGACCGGTCACTTGACGCTCTTGGGAGAGTCACATATAATGCTGGCGAAAATCCCGGATCGATTCCAATATCTCCACATCGAATCAGCGCGGGTGCTACCACCAGGTATGCCAATGATGCCGTCGGCATGGTATTGCTGTTGTACGCCGGTGCCGCTCCACAGGAGGGCCGGCCGCTCCACCCCTGCGATCCCGCCACTCCTCACTTCGTGCTCCCCCCCCCACCGCAGCCGAGGGTCTGCGGTATGGTATATCACATATATGATCGAGAGGAGGTCCCCAGCGGAGTGATCGGCGGCCGTGCGCGGCCGCGATGCAGATGCCCCTGCGGCGCACTGGCGCCGCGCGGAGGCCCGCCCCAAGCGCGGCGGGCAGCAACCAAGACCCTCGCCTACTGGCCGCCGGTACGCCTGGCGCGCCCACAGGTGAGAACAGCTCCCTGACTCCGGCGAAGGATTAGAAAGAGGACAGCAACCATGGCGAGCAAACTCTCCCGACGCACCTTCCTGCGCACCGCGGCCGCACTGGGCGGCATGGGCCTCCTGGCGGCCTGCGGCGGCGCGGCGCAGCCGCAGCAGCCGGCAGGCGGCGAGCAGCCGGCCGCGACCCAGCCCCCGGCCCAGGGCGGCCAGGCCGTGACCGAGATCACCTTCTGGTGGTGGGACGCCGCGGGCCAGATCTGGGCCGACGAGTACGCCAAGGTCAACCCGCAGATCAAGGTCACCTTCGTCAACACCCCCTTCGCGGACGCGCACGACAAGCTGCTGACGTCGTTCGCGGCCGGCTCCGGCGCGCCGGATGTGGCCTCGATCGAGATCGGGCGCGTGGGCAGCTTCACTGCCAAGGGCGGCCTGGTGGACCTGAAGGCGCCGCCGTTCGACGCCGGCCAGTTCGAGAAGGACATGGTGGCCTACAAGTGGACCCAGGGCTCCACCGAGGACGGTCGCCTGGTCTGCTTCCCGTGGGACATCGGCCCGGCGGGCGTATGGTACCGCACCGACATCTTCGAGGCGCTCGGGCTGCCCGTCGAGCCGGAGAAGGTCGAGGAACTGATCAGCCACACCCACGGCAAGAAGTGGGAGGATTTCTTCGCGCTCGCCAAGCAGATCAAGGACAAGAGCGGCGACAAGACGAAGTTCGTGGCCGACGCTGGCACCGACATCTACGGCGCCAGCTACCGCCAGCAGGGCGAGGGCTACCAGCAGGGCAACAAGATCCTGATCGAGGAGAAGGCCACCCGCCCGTTCCAACTCGCTTCGGATTTCCGCAAGCAGGGCCTGGACGCCAACATCCCTTGGTGGGGCGCTGAGTGGCAGACCGGCCTGAAGGAGGACGCCTTCGCCGGTATGGTTATTGCAGCCTGGATGCAGGGCGGCCTCACCCGCGACCAACCGGACCTGGTGGGCAAGTGGCGCGTGGTGCGGGCCCCGGAGGCCAACTACAACTGGGGCGGCTCATTCGTGGCCATCCCCGAGCAGAGCAAGAACAAAGAGGCCGCCTGGGAATTCATCAAGTGGGCCTGCGCCTCGGCCGAGGGCCAGAACGTGCTCTTCAAGCAGTCGGGCGTGTTCCCGGCCTACAAGCCGGCCTGGCAGGACCCGCTGTACGACGCGCCGGTGGAGTTCTTCGGCGGCCAGCGCACCTACCGCATCTGGACCGAGATCGCCGACAATATCCCGGCCATCCTGCGCACGCCCAACGACCTGCAGCTCGACGACATCGTCGGCGCCGAGTTGACCAAGGTGCTGCAGGAAGGCAAGGACCCGGTTCAGGCGGCCAAGGACGCCGAGGCCGAGGCGCTCAAGCGCATCGAGGGCGTCACGGCGTAGGAGATGACAGCGGATAGCAAGCGGATACGCGGATACCAACGCGAACGCTGATCCGGGGATAGCAAGCGGATACGCGACGAGCGCAACCTCACTCGCTTATTCGCTTGCTATCCGCTGGCAAGAGGGCATCTATGGCATCGCAGACCATTACCATCCCGCGGAGCAAGGCGGATGACCGGCGTATCATGCTCAAGGAGGCGAAGCGCAACGCCTGGGCCTACGTCTTCATCTCGCCGTTCTACCTGCTCTACGCCGTGTTCGGCATGTTCCCGCTGCTGTACGGCCTCTGGCTCAGCTTCCACGAGTGGGACGGCATCTCGGCCATGAAGTGGGTGGGGCTGAAGAACTACGCCAACCTGATGGTGGACGATATCTGGTGGTACTCGATCTACAACACGATCTGGCTGTTCTTCGCCGCCACGGTGCCGCAGATCATCCTGGCGCTGATCATCGCCTTCATCCTCAACACCGGCTATATCAAGGGCAAGGATTTCTTCCGCGCGGCCTACTTCATGCCGATCGTCGCCTCGGCCGTGGCCGTCGGCCTGGTGTTCACCTGGATCTTCGGCGAGCGCTACGGGATGCTGAACTACTTCCTCAGCTTCTTCGGGCTCCAGCCGATCGACTGGCTCGGCGACCGCAACTGGCTGAAGCCGGCCATGGCGGTGGTGATCATCTGGCAGTGGACCGGCTACACCATGATCATCTTCCTGGCCGGCCTGCAGTCGATCAACCAGGAACTGTATGAGGCCGCCAGGGTGGACGGCGCGACGACCCGCAATATCTTCTGGCATATCACTATGCCACTCATGCGGCCGGTGATCCTGTTCCAGGTGATCCTGTCGATCATCGGCGCGATGCAGAACTTCGACATCCCGGTGATGCTGGCCGGCGGCACGCAGTCCTCCGCACCCGGTGGGACGGACCGCGCGGGGCTGGTGGCGATGATCAACCTGTACTGGACGGCCTTCAAGTACACGGAGTTCGGCTACGCCGCGGCGATGGCGTTCGTGCTGTTCCTGCTGATCGTGACCTTCAGCTACCTGTATAACCGCTGGCAGGGCCAGAACCCCACCGAGTAGAAGGAGCGCACCCATGGCAACTACCACCCAACGCGGCTTCACCACCCGCGGGCAGGCGCGCTCCAGCGGCCGCGACCGGCTGATGGGGCCGGCCGGGATGGCGGCGCTCTACATCGTCTTGATCGCCGGCGCGCTCGCCACGGCCTTCCCGTTCTACTACATGCTCGTCACCTCGACCCACCGATCGGCGACGATCCTGCGCATCCCGCCGCCGCTGTGGTTCGGCGACGCGCTGGTCACGAACTATAACGAGCTGCTGGCCAACCTGCCGTTCTGGAACGCGCTGTGGAACAGCGTGGCGATCGCCACCATCCACACGGTGCTGGTGCTGTTCTTCTGCTCGCTCGGCGGCTACGGCTTCGCCAAGTTCCGCTTCCCCGGCCGCGACGCGCTGTTCGCCTTCCTGCTGGCCACGCTCATGGTGCCCGGCGCCATCGGCCTGATCCCGTCGTTCATCATTATGCGCTACCTGGGGTGGATCGACACCTGGAACCCGCTGATCATCCCCGGCATCGCTAACGCCTTCGGTATCTTCTGGATGCGCCAGTATATCGACCAGGCCATCCCGAATGATCTGATGGACGCGGGGCGGATCGACGGGGCGCACGAGTTCCGTATCTATTGGAACGTGGTGCTGCCGGTGATTGTGCCGGCGCTGGCGGCGCTGGCCATCCTGACGTTCATCGGCAGCTGGAACAACTTCCTCTTCCCGCTGCTGATTCTGAAGGAGGAGACGAAGTTCACGCTGCCGGTGGCACTCAGCACACTGCGCTCGCTGCGCGGCACCGAGATCGGGGTGCAGATCCTCGGTGCGGCCGGGGCCATCCTGCCGATCCTGATCGTCTTCGTGGCCGCCTCCCGCCAGTTTATGTCTGGCCTCACGGCAGGCGCCGTCAAGGGCGCGTAGCCTCCCAGGACGGAGGGCCAGGGAGGGCTGTGCCCTCCCTGAAACTCCCCCCTTTTCGATTGGCGGTGTGCGCGCAGCGCATGGGGTCTTTTGTGAAGGGCGGCGCTCGGATGCGCAGATCCTCAGTCCTCAGCCCTCAGCCCGCAATCCTCGGCGTGGTGGCCCTCCTGGTGGCCTGCGGCACCACCGCCCGCCCGGGCCCGCCGCTGGCGCCGCAGGTGCGCGCCGCGGCCAGCGCGCGCCAACTGGCGCACCCCGCTCAGCCCTGCTCCGGCGCGTTCGTGGCCCACCCACTGGACCATACCACCACGGCCAGTACGCGGCCTGCCCACCTGTACGAGAGCAACGGCGCCGGCACAGCCCTCGGGGACCTGGACGACGATGGCGACCAGGACATCGTGATGGCCAACCTGGCAGGGCTGAACGCCGTGCTGTGGAACGAGGGCGGCCTGCGCTTCCGCCGCCAGGACCTGCCCCACGGCGACTCGCGCGCCGCGCACGTGGTGGACGCGGACGGCGACGGCCTGCTGGACATCGTCTTCACCCGCCGCAACGACAAGCCGAGTTTCCTGCGCAACACTGGCCGGCCCGGCCCGGCGCGCTTCGCCGCCCTCACGCTACCGGACGTCCATAACCCGTTCTACACCCTCACCTGGGGTGACCTCGACCGCGACGGCGACCTGGACCTGGTGGCGGCCTCCTACGACGCCGACCTGCTCAAGCTCCAGGGCCTGATCTTCCAGCAGCGCGGCGGTGTGGGCGTGTTCGTCTACGAGCGCGTCGGCGAGCGCTTCGTCCAGCACCGGCTGGCTTCGCAGGCCGACGCGCTGGCGCTGGTGCTGCCGGACCTGGACGGCGACGGACGGCGGGACATCTGGGTGGGCAACGACTTCAACCGGCCGGACTATGTCTGGCTGCAGGGGGACGCCGCGCAGGATTGGCGGGCGACCATGCCCGCGGACTCGATCACCGAGAACACCATGAGCCTGGACTTGGGCGACGTGGACAACGACGGGGTGCAGGAGATCCTGGCGGCCGACATGAAGCCGTACGAGAAGGACACCGCCACCATGGCGCGCTGGCTGCCCATGATGAAGAAGATGACCAGGCCGCTCACCGCCGACGACCCGCAGCACGCGGAGAACGCGCTGCTGGTGCGCGGCGCCGGCGGGCGCTGGCGCAACGAGGCCTACGAGCGCATGCTGGACTCGAGCGGCTGGAGCTGGAGCGCTAAGTTCGGCGACCTGGACCGCGACGGGTTCCTGGACGTGTATGTGGTGAACGGGATGATCGCCGCCGGCCTGTTCGACCACCTGCCGGGAGCCGAGCTGGTGGAGCCGAATATGGCCTTCCATAACAATGGCCGCGGCGTGTTCGAGCACCGGCCATCCTGGGGGCTGGGCGCCACTGCCAGCGGACGCGGCATGAGTATGGCGGACATGGACGGCGACGGGGACCTGGACATCGTGGTGAACAACCTGCAGTCACCGGCGCTGCTGCTGGAGAACCGCACCTGCGGCGGCGGCAGCGTGCTGGTGGAGCTGCGCCAGCCCTCCGGTAACACGCGGGCGATCGGCGCGACGGTGGCGCTGCACACCAGCGCGGGCACCCTCTACCGGGACGTGCGCGCCGCCAGCGGCTACCTCTCGGGCGACCCGCCGCAGGTGCACTTCGGTGTGCCGCCGGGGGTCACGCTGCATGGGCTGACGGTGACCTGGCCGGACGGAGCGACCTCGTTTGTGGCGTCGGTAGCGCCGCAAAGCGCGCTGGTGGTAACGCGGAGGTCGGTCCTTCGAGGTGATGGGTGATGGTGAGAGGTGATGGGTGGCAGGAGCATGGCTTCAGCAACCTATTACCTATCACCTACGACCTGTTACCTATGTTGGATGCGGCTCGCTGTACGGGCATGAGCTGAACGGTACGGCGCTCAGACTGGTACGGCACCCCTTTGCGCTAGTGGTCGGCCACACTGACGTTGACGGATGCAAAGGGAGGGTCCACGGGAGGGCTTCGCCCTCCCGTGAAAACTCACTCATCACGATCACTGTGGTGGACCACTAGCATAAGAGCCGCAGTAGGGCTGGTTGAGCATGTACCAGGCACGGCGGCGCTGACCGGCCCCGATCCAACGTGTCGACGTGGCAGACTCAACGGGAGCCAGAGGATGCAGACCACGCTCAGATACGCACCCCGCGGGTCAGTCCCGCTGCTCGAGCTGCTCCACCCGCGCCAGCACACCCGGCTGCTGCTGGTGGTACTGGCGTTGGGGGTGGTGGGCGCCACCGTGGCGGTGCAACTGCTAGGGGTGAAGCTGTGGATGGCCGCGGCGGGGGCGCTGGCGGCGCTGGTGGGCGCGGCGGCGCTCAAGTGGCGCGAGGACTGGCGGCGCTACGGGCAGGCCGCGATGGTGCTGAGCGCGCTGGTGGCGCTGCAGGGCTTTCACACCGTGGAGCACGTGGCGCAGTGGTTCCAGTACCACGTGCTGCGCTGGCCGACGTTCGTCTCCAGCGGGCTGATCTCGGCCGCTGACGCCGAGTGGGTCCACTTTGTGTGGAATTGGGGCTTCCTGCTGGTGTGCATGTACCTGGTGGCGCGCGGCATGCGCAGCTGGTGGGCCTGGCTCCTGCTGGCGTGGGCTACGGCGCACACTTTCGAGCACAGTTACATGATGTGGCGCTACCTGCGCACGGTGCAGGAGCTGGCGGCGCTCGGCGTGAGCGGCGTGTCAGCCCAGGGGCTGCCGGGCATCCTCGGGCGGGATGGCTGGCTGGCCACCGCCGACGCGACGCAGGGCACCTTCCTCTGCCGGCTGCCGGGGCTGACCACCGCGGTACGGCTGGACGTGCACTTCTGGTGGAATGTGGGCGAGCTGGCGCTGCTGCTGCCAGCGGCCAACGCCTACATGAGGAGAATCCTCAAAACCGTCACGAATCATCCATGATCCTGCTGCGGGGCCGCGCATATAATGGTTCATCCGCCTCTCTGGCGCAGGCCTGGCCTGCAAGCATTGGAAAGGTCCCGCAGCATGGCAAAGATTACCTTCATTGGCGCCGGCAGCACGGTGTTCGCCAAGAACCTGATGGGCGACATCCTCAGCTACCCGGAGCTGGCGAACTCCACGCTGACGCTGTTCGATATCGACCAGGAGCGTCTGCGCACCTCTGAGGTGGTGGCGCACAACCTCGCGCGCACCCTGGAGGTGAACCCGACGATCGAGGCCACCACCGACCGCCGCCGCGCGCTGGATGGCGCTGACTACGCGATCTGCATGATCCAGGTGGGCGGCTACAAGCCCGCCACCGTCACCGACTTCGAGATCCCCAAGAAGTACGGCCTGCGCCAGACGATCGCCGACACGCTCGGCATCGGGGGGATCATGCGCGGCCTGCGCACCATCCCGGTGCTGCTGGACATGTGCCGCGACATGGAGCAGGTCTGCCCGGACGTCACCTTCCTGCAGTACGTCAACCCGATGGCGATGAACTGCTGGGCGATCGGGCGCGCGACGAAGATCCGGACGGTAGGGCTGTGCCATAGCGTGCAGGGCACGGCAGAGGAGCTGGCGCTCGACATCGGCGTGCCGATCGAGGAGATCAACTACCTCTGCGCCGGCATCAACCACATGGCCTTCTACCTGCGCTTCGAGCGGGATGGGCAGGATCTCTACCCGCTCATCCGCAAGGTGGCCGAGGAGGGGCGCGAGCCGGACTGGAACCGGGTGCGCTACGAACTGTTCCGCCGCGTCGGCTACTTCGTGACCGAGTCCAGCGAGCACTTCGCCGAGTATGTGCCGTGGTTCATCAAGCGCGACCGGCCGGACCTGATCGAGCGCTTCAACATCCCGCTGGACGAGTACATCCGCCGCTGCGAGGTGCAGATCGCCGAGTGGGGCGAGATGCGGCAGGCGCTGGAGAGCAGCGACCCGGAGGCGCTGGCGCGCTACGAGCGCCAGCGGTTCGAGGCGCGGCTCGCCAAGCTGGAGCGGGTCAAGCCGGAGCGCGCCGCCTACGAGCGCAGGCAGTGGGAGGAGGCGCAGAAGCACTCGAAGGTGCGCCGCTCGCACGAGTACGGCTCGCTGATCATCCACAGCATGGAGACCGGCCAGCCGCGCGTGATCTACGGCAACGTGCTCAACACCGGCCTGATCGATAACCTGCCGCAGGGGTGCTGCGTGGAGGTGCCGGTGCTGGTGGACAAGAACGGCTTGCAGCCCACCAAGGTCGGCGCGCTGCCGCCCCACCTGGCGGCTCTGATGCAGACCAACATCAACGTGCAGTCGCTGGTGGTGGAGGCGGCGCTCACGGGCAAGCGCGAGCACATCTACCACGCCGCGATGCTCGACCCGCACACGGCCGCGGAGTTGAGCCTGGACCAGATCTGGAGCCTGGTGGACGACCTGATCGCGGCCCACGGCGACTGGCTGCCAGCGTTCCGGTAGGCCAGCCAGCCACGACACGAAGGCGCCAGGACGCGAAGGATGGAAGGGCGTTCGGGGTGGTTGCAACCACGTTGCTCCTGCCCCGGCGCCTTCTTCGTGCCTTCGTGTCGTCGTGGTTCGGTCCCTACGCCCAACGGGTACGGTAGTGCCGGCGGCGCAGGCGTTCGGCGAGCACCCGCATCACCATGATCGCGAAGTAGGGCGTCTCCTGGACGAGCAACTCGAAGCGGCGCTGGTCGATCGGCGTGAGCACGCAGTCGGTCCGTGCTATGGCCGTGGCCACGCGCGGCTCGTCGCTGATGATCGCCATCTCGCCGATGATCCCCCCCGCGCCGACCGAGTCGATCAACTCGCCGCCGAGGGAGATGTCCACCTTGCCGGACTTCACGACGTACATCAGCGCGCCTGGCTCGCCGGCGCGGAAGATCACCTCCCCCGCCGCGTAGACCTGCGTCTCGTCCGTCTGCCGCACGGCGGCTATCGTCGTCGTCACGCGTCTGCTCCTTCCGCCACACCCCCGCGCAGCGCACATCATCTATGCTGAAGACGCGCACGCCCGGCCATCGGTTGCAGGGCGACGCCCCCCGCCGCGACTTATGTCGCAGCGCGGCAGGGCGGCGGCTGGTACAGTGGTGCAGAGGAGGATGAGGCCCTCCCCGAAGTTACACCGTTAGACAGAAGGATCCTCAGATGACAACGATGACGACCGTCACCTTTGACGCGAGCGAGACGCTGAACGAGATCGTCGCCCGCGCACCGCGGGCGCTGGAGGTGCTGCAACATTACGGCCTGGACACCTGCTGCGGCGGGGCGCTCTCGCTGGAGACGGCGGCGCAGCACCACGGCCTGGATGTGCGGGAGGTGCTGGCGGCGCTGCAGGCGGCGCTGGAGGAGCGCCGATGAGGGCGAGCGCCCGCGCCTGGCTCGCCGCCGGCCTGCTGGCGCTGGTGGCGGGCGCGGCGCTGCACACGCTGGCGCTGCTCGGCTACGGCGCCGCCTGGGCGGCGATGGTCCAGCTGACGCTGTTCGGCTGGATCACGGCGCTGATCGTGGCGGTGCGCTACCACACCCTGCCAGTGTTCACCGGGCGCGACTTCGTGGCGGACTGGCCGGCCTGGGCGCACCTGGCGTTCACGGCCGGGGGCGTAGCCGCCGTAGCGGCGGGAGCCTGGGCGGCGGGCCTGGCGCTGCAGTTGGCCGGGGCGCTGGTGTTCGCGGCCAGCACGGCCCTGCTGTTCACCAGCGGGCGGCGGCGTGGCGGACCCTCCGGCGCGCGCGCGCCGCTCCCCGGCCTGGAGCGCACCGACCGGGCGGGGCGTATGGCGGCCCTCACGGCCACCGCGAACCTGCCGGCGGCGCTGGGGGTGATGCTGGCGGCGCTGGCAGGCGCGCTCGGGGGCG
>DATMBA010000574.1:0-9621 GCA_035559635.1 Roseiflexaceae bacterium | reverse complement strand
GGTGATCATCAAAAGACTGTTGGTGAGCGGGGTGCGCGTCACGGGTGATGCTCCTGTTGTGGAAAGGGATAGCGGATTGGAAACGAATAAGCGGATGAGCGGATAAGCGGATGCGTGGGGAGGCCTGGAGGGACGAAGCTCCTCCAGGCGACCTCCGACACCTGGCTGCTGTGCACATGCGCTATCCGCTTATCTGATCCCTATCCGCTGCCGGCTGTTCCAGGCGCCCATTGGTTACGCCGTTGCCCTGTCCGTCCAGCTGCGCCGCCACGGCCAGCACGCCAGGCGGCTCGGCGGCCATCTCGTCCGTGTCCTCCTCCTGACCGAAGCGGCGGCGGAAGAAAGCCATGGCGCGCCCGGTGAGCGACTCCATCAGGCTGTAGGCGGTGGGCACTACCAGCAGCGTCAGGACCATCGAGGTCAGCAGGCCGCCGATCAGCACGGTGGCCAGCCCCTTGCGGAACTCGCCGCCCTCGCCGGTGCCCACCAGGTGGATGCCGAGCGCCACCGGCAGCGCACCCGCCACCAACGCCAGCGTCGTCATCAGGATGGGGCGCAGGCGGATAGCGCCGGCCAGCTCGAGCGCGGCGTGCTTGGGCAGCCCGGCGCGCCGCAGGCGGTTGGTGAAGTCCACCAGCAGGATGGAGTTCTTCACCACCAGGCCTAGCAGCATGATCAGGCCGATCATGCCGGTGATGTCCAGCGGCAGGCCCACCAGTCGCAGCGCCAGGAAGGCGCCGATGAAGCTGAACGGCATGGCCGCCATGATCACCAGCGGCTGGGTGAAGCTACCGAACTGCGAGGCCAGCACCATGTAGACGAACAGCACCGAGAGGCCCATCGCCAGCAGCAGTGAGTCGAAGCCCTCGGTCTGCATCTGCGCCAGGCCGACGAAGCTGGTCTCCACGTCCGGCGGCAGGCCGATGGCGTCCAGCCGGGCCTGCACCTCCTGCTGAGCCTCGCCGAGATTGCGCCCCTCCACCAGGTTCGCACCGACGATCACCTGGTTCAGGCGGTCGTAGCGGCGAATGCTGATCGGGCTTGCGGCCAACTCGGCCGTGCCGAGGGCGGTGAGGGGCACCGGGCCGCTGCGGGTGGGGATGATGATGTTGCGCAGCGACTCAGGGCTGGAGCGGTCCTCCGGGCGCAGCCGCACCACCACGTCCACGTCCTGGCCGCCCTGGCGCAGCACCGTGGCGCGCTCGCCGTTGATCAGGGCGCGCACCGAGCTGGCGATGTCGTCGTTGGTGATACCCACCTCGCCGATACGTACCGGCTCGGCCACGAAGCGCAGCTCGGGCTTACCGGGCTTGAAGTTGGTATCGATGTCCACCAGGCCGGGCACCTGCGCCAGCTCCTGCCGGATGCGCTCGATGAGCGGAGCGATCTCGGAGGCGGGCCGGGTGGTCTGCAGGCTGAGCTGCAGCGCGCGGCCCGTGACGCCGGTGCTGCTCGGCGCGCCCACCGAGGGCAGGCCGAAGGTCAGGTTGGGCAGGAAGGTGAGCTGGGCGCGCAGGCGGCCCTCGACCGCCCGGGTGGGCACGCCCTCGCGCAGGCGCACGAAGAACTCGGCGCGCTCGGGGCTGCCGGTGAAGCCGATCGTCCCGATCACGTGCTCGACATCTGGGTCGGCGAGCATGATGCGCTCGGCCGCGGCCGCCAGCCGGTCGGTCTCGGAGAGGGCGGCGCCGGGCGGCAGCTCGTAGCCCACCAGGAACTCGCCGGGGTCCTCAGCCGGGAAGAACTGGAACTTGAGGCCGCGGGCGGCCACTACACTGAGCGCCAACACCACCACCGCCAGCAGCACCACCAGCAGGCGGGTCCAGGTGCTGCGCAGGCTCCAGCCGAGCAGCCTCTCGTAGGTGCGGCCGAGCGGGCCGGGGTCCTCGTTGGCCTCGTGGATGAGCGAGGCGTCGCGCTCGTTGCCCTGGGTGCGCAGGCGGGCCACCGCCCCGGCGATCTCCGGCCGGTGGGCGTGCTCCGCGTCGTGCGGGTGCTGCTGCACCTTCTGGCGGCGGAACAGGTTGGCCGAGAGCATCGGCGCGAACATGAAGGCCTCGAAGAGCGAGAGCAGGATGGCGATGGCGATCGTGATACCGAACGACTTGAAGATGATGCCGGTGGTGCCGGTGGTGAAGGTCACCGGCACGAATACCGCCACCACCGTGAAGGTCATGGCCAGCACCGAGAGCGCGACCTCGGCGGTGCCCTTGCTGGCGGCCACCCTGGGGGGCTCGCCACGCTGCGTGTGGCGGAAGATGTTCTCGCGCACCACGATCGCGTCGTCGATCACCAGGCCGACGCACAGCGCCAGCGCCAGCAGGGTGATCAGGTTGATGCTCAGGCCGAACAGCGGCATCACGGCGAAGGTGCCGATCAGGATGATCGGCAGGCCGGCCATGGTCACCAGGGTGTTGCGGTCCCGCCAGAAGGTGAGCAGCACCAGCAGACCGACCGCCAGGCCGAGCACCAGGGCCTTGCTCACGCTCACGCCCAGGGCTGGCAGCAGGCCGATGCCGACCGCCACAAGGGCGGCGGGGGGAGCGGCGGTGAGGAGCGTGGTGCGCGGGCCGCTGAAGAACAACATCACCACCAGCAGCGCCGCCACCGCCGAGAACACCAACTCCTCGAGCGAGCTGATGGTAGATTGGGTCACGGCGGTGGAGTTGTCGCGCGGGATGACGTAGGTCAGGTCGCTGCGCGTGGCGAAGATCTGCGCCAACTCGGCCTTGACGCCATCCGCCACCGCCACTGTGTTGGCGCCGCTCTGCTTGAGGATGTTGACGACGATCGCATCCTGGCCGTCCAGACGGGTGAAGCTGCGCCGCTCGGCCACGCCGTCCTCCACCACCGCCACATCGCTGACGCGGTACGGCGTGCCGGTGATCGGGATGGCGGCGATATCCTCGGGGCGCTGCAGCATGCTGGGGGCGCGCAGGCTGATCTCCTGGCCGCCGGACTCGATCGTGCCGAGGCCGAGGTTCGCATTGGCCTGCTGCAGGGCGCGGGTGATCTGCACCGGCAGGATGCCGTAGGCGCGCAGCTTCTCCAGGTCCATCAGCACGTTGACCTGGCGTTCCTGGCCGCCGGAGATGGTGGCCGAGCCGACGCCCCTGGCGCGCTGCAGGCGCGGGGCGATCTCGGCGTCCACAATGCGGCGCAGCTCGAGCGGCGACTGGCCGGCCGTGCCGGCGAAGGCGATCGAGAGGATCGGCGCGCTGTTCGGGTCGAACGTGCTGAACACCGGCTCGCGCACGTCGCGCGGCAGGGTGGGACGGATGGCGTTGACCTTCTCGCGCACATCCTGGTCGGCCTGCTCGAGCGGCACGCCCTCCTCAAACTCCAGGATGATGAGCGCCAGGCCCTCGCTGGAGGTGGAGGTGATGTGCTCGATCCCCTCGATGGTGTTGACGGCATCCTCGATCGGGCGGGCCACCTGCTCGGCCACGCTCTCCGGGCCGGCGCCAGGGTAGAGCACCGAGACGGCGATCACGCCCACCTCGAAGTCCGGCAGCAGGTTGACCGGCAGGGTGCGGAACGACAGCAGGCCGAACGTGATCGTCAGCAGCATCAGCATGGTGATGAACACCGGCTGGCGGATCGACGTATCCGAGATCGGCATGCCGCTGAGCGGCTCGGGGGGTCTGCGGATGGCCATGGAATCTCCCGATGGTGGGTAGGTTTTCACGGGAGGACTTTGCCCTCCCATGGGCCCTCCCTGTGAACGGGCCCCTTTACAACTGGCTTTACTCTACAGTAAAATATGGCAACGTGCAAGTAGCAATTTCGGTAGAAGGGCATGGCATGACGGGCAGCCTACGGGAGCGGCGCAGGCAGCAGCTGCGCGAGGAGATCCTGGATGCCGCGCAGGGGCTGGTGGCCGAGAAGGGCTACGGCGCGATGAACATGGACGAGCTAGCGGCGCGGGTTGGGATCTCCAAGCCGACCTTGTACAGCCACTTCGCCAACAAGGGCGAGCTGGTGGTGGCGGCGGCCACGCGCGACATCCGGCAGCTGATCGCGCTGATGGAGGAGCAGGCTGCCGGGCGCTCGCCGCTCGATCGTCTGACGTTCGTCATGCGAGAGGTGTTGCAGCGCCACATCCAGGTGCAGACGATGGGGATCGGCCCGTGGCCGGAGATCTACCGCCTGCTATGCGAGAACGAGGAGGCGCTGGGCGCCATGCGGCGCATCCACGAGGACGTGGTGGCGCAGGTGGAGGCCGCCATCGCCGAGGGGCAGATCGACCCGCGGCTGGACCCGGCGGCGGTGGTGCTGGCGTTCTACGGGCTGATGAGCGCGCTGGCCAAGCCGCACCTGGGCGCCATCGCGCTCGCCGAGCCGGAGCGCACCGCCGAGGCGTTAGTGGAGATTTTTGTGCGGGGAGTGCGAAAGGGTGAAGGTTGAACAGTGCAGAGTGCAGAGTGCAGCTATGGAGGCAGCCCAAGCTGCACTCTGCACTCTGCACTCGGCCGTCAGGCTTTGCCGATCGAGCGCAAGTACTCCAGGCTCATGCGCACGCTCTCGAGTGGCGGGCGCTCGCAGCGGTCCTGCTCCACCACGAACCACTCGGCGCCGGCCTGCTCGCCCGCGGCGATCACGCCGGGGATGTCCAGCGTGCCGTGGCCCACCTCGGCGAAGGCCCGGTCGCCGGCCTTCATGTCCTTGAGGTGCACCAGTTTCACGCGCCCGGCGAACTCGCGGATCAGCGCCGCCGGGTCCAGGCCGATGAAGGCCGCCCAGTAGGCGTCGATCTCGAACGACATCTCCTCGGGGCGGGTGTGGTCGCGCAGAATGTGCAGGCCGGTGGTGTCGCCGAAGCGCTGCAGCTCGAAGTCGTGGTTGTGGTAGGCGAAGCGCAGCCCCTGCGCTGTGACCTTCCGCCCGATGGCCGCGAGCGTCTCGGCCAGGCGCCGGTAGCCTTCGGCGTCCGGCCGGCGGTGGGGCGGCAGCCAGGGGCAGATCACATAGCGCCCGCCGAGCGTCTTCATCTCCTCGATCGCCGCGTCCAGCGCGCCCTCCAGCCGGTCCAGGCCGATGTGGGCGCCGGCCACCTGCAGCCCCAACGCGTCCAGCTCGGCGCGCAGCTCGCTGGCCGAGAGGCCGCCCAGCCCCGCCAGTTCCACTGCGCCGTAGCCAAGCTCCGCCACCTTCCGCAGCGTCCCCTTGAAGTCCTTCTGAGCATCGTCCCGCAGGGTGTACATCTGCAGGGCGATCGGGTTCGTCGCCATAGCCGTATGCTCCTTGTGCTGCCTATCGCGCGTTCTCCGCGCAGCGCGCCGAGTGGGAAGGGGAACCCTTGCGCGGGCCATCGCGCTCCTGCCTCGCGCCGCATGGTCAACCACTTCCTACCGTTTGTCAAATGGCGCCTGGCCCGACAGGGCCGCTTCGCTGCCACACGGAAGCGCGTCCTGATATCGCCCGTGCCCGACTTCCTCCCTCCGGAGACTATCGTGCGTCGCCCCGCTCCTTAGGGGCATGTCAACGTCCCCGGCGCCGCACCACGCCCGGCCGCTGAAGCGGCGGGCGAGCTGCTGCAAAGCCCGCCGCCGCGGGCTGCCGGCCGCGCAGGTGGCCTGCGCATCGGATAGCCCGCCGGGCCCAGCGGGCACCCCACGGGCCGGGCGGGGGGGCACGCCCGGCACGCTTACGCCCTCCCCCCGCTCCTAACAGTATCTTGACAAATCGCCAGCGCCGGAGTAGACTAGGGCAAACGTTTACGCAAACGATTACTGTCTCCTTTCCACGCGCTCCGTTCGTACACCGCTGGAGGCGCCGGCGGCTAGGAGCTGCCCGGCTGCAGGGGGGGCATGGCGACGATCCGGGAAGTAGCGCAGCACGCGAAAGTCTCCGTCGCGACAGTCTCGCACGTCATCAACAGGACGCGCTACGTCGACCCCGAGACGGAGGAGCGCGTGCGCGCGGCGATCAAGGCCCTGGAGTACCGCCCCAACCTGCTGGCGCGCAGCCTGCGGCGGCGCGAGACGCGCACGATCGGGCTGATCGTGCCGGACAACGCGAACCCGTACTTCGCCGAGGTGGCCCACGTGATCGAGAGCACCGGGTTCGCGGTGGGGTACAGCCTCATCCTATGCAACACCGACTGGTCGGAGGAGAAGCAGAGCATCTACGTAGACGTCCTGCTCTCCAAACAGGTGGACGGCCTGATCCTGATGGCCTCGAGCGAGCGGCTGGAGCCGCTCGCGCACATCCTGGCCGCGCACGTGCCGGTGGTGATCGTCGGCCGTGAGATGGGCGACATGCCGGTGAGCCAGGTGCAGGTGGACAACGAGCAGGGCGGCTACCTGGCCGGCCAGTACCTGGTGCGCCTCGGCCACCGGCGCATCGGCTGCGTGGCGGGGCCGGGGAACGAGACCCCCAGCTGGGGGCGGATCGTCGGCTTCCGGCGGGCGCTCGAGGAGGCCGGCGTCCCGCTGGCGCCCGAGCTGATCGTACCGGGGGACTTCCGGCCAGCGGGCGGCGAGGCGGCCATGCGGACGCTGCTCGAGCGGGACCGGGGCCTGACGGCAGTCTTCGCCGCCAACGATCTGATGGCGTTCGGCGCGATCAACGCGCTGCGCCGGGCGGACCTGCACGTCCCGCAGGATGTCTCGGTGATCGGGTTCGACAACATCGGCCTCTCGGCAGTGATGATGCCGGCGCTCACGACGGTGGCCCAGCCGGTGGCGGAGGTGGGACAGGTGAGCGTGCAGCTGCTGCTGCAACAGATCGGCGGCGAGCGCAATACGCCGGCGCGCGTCGTGCTGCCCACGGCGCTGATCGAGCGCGAGAGCTGCCGCATGCTGCCGTAGGGCGGTTGCAGCCAGGAAGGGGGTTCGCGCGGGCCTGCCCACCCCCCACAAGCCCACAACCCAGGCGCAGCTGCGCATCATACGTAAACGTTTACGCAACACGGAAAGAGGTAGACCAGCTGAGAACAGACGGACTCGCCCCGTGCAGGCGCGCGCCACACGAGGGGGCTGCCGTGGCCCGCAGAGGGGCTGCGGCGGCGCGGCGACAGACGGTGAACCGCCCGGATTCTCTGGAGGAGGGACACATGAACGCATACCGTCGGTTCCATCCGGTGGCGCTTCTGGCGGCGGCGCTGGCGCTGATCGGCTCGCTGCTGGCCGCCTGTGGTGGCGCGCCGGCGACCCCAACGGCGGCGCCGGCGGCGGAGGCACAGCCGACGCAGGTGGCCGAGGCCCCGACGCCCGAAGGCCCACAGGCCATGCCCACCGGCGTGCCGGGACCGAACGCCGTGGTGCTGAACTACTGGGACATGCAGTGGGGCGGCACCGAGTTCATGAACCGGCTGCAGGACAACGTCACCGAGTTCAACAAAGAGCACCCCGAGATCTTTGTCAACTTCCAGCAGCTGAGCTGGGGCGACTACCAGCAGAAGCTGCTCTCGGCCGTGCAGGCCGGCAACCCGCCGGACATCAGCGGCGGCGACTCAGGCATCCCGTTCTACATGCACGCGCAGGGCGAGACGCTCGAGATCGACGACCTCTTCCGCGAGTGGGAGACCGACGGCACCTTCGACGACATGGTGCCGTGGGCCTACGAGAAGTGGAACTACGAGGGCAAGCGCCTGGGCATCACCTGGCAGTTCGACGGGCGGGCGATCTTCTATCGCAAGGACCTGTTCGAGCAGGCCGGCATCGAGCCGCCAACGAACTGGGATGAGCTGATGGCCGCTGCCAAGAAGTTGCACAACCCGGAGCAGGGCATCATCGGCATCGCCGTGCCGGGCAAGCAGGGGTCGTACGACACCGACCAATTCTACATGACCTTCGTGTTCCAAGCCGGCGGCAACCTGGCGGACCCGCAGGGGCGGCCGACCTTCGACACCCCCGAGCAACTCAAGGCGCTCGAGTTCGCCCGCGACCTGGCGAAGTGTTGCGCGGCCGAGGCCACACCGGCCTGGACCTTCACCGAGGTGCTGCAAGCCTTCCAGCAGGGCAAGGCCGCCATGGCCTTCGGCGGGGGCTGGTTCATCGGCGCCACCAAGCGCGACGCGCCGGAGATCTACAAGAACATGGGCATCCTGCCGGTGCTGGAGGGGCCAGGCGGCCCCGAGGCGCGTCATATGGTGGCCTTCGCCAACCCCTGGATGATCTACAAGCAGACCAAGCACCCGGAGGAGGCCAAGATCTTCCTGCGCTGGATGATGCGTAAGGAGAACCTGCTCAAGCTCTACGCCTCGGACCCGGGCGGCAAGTGGCCGGTGTACCGCTCCATGCTGGAGGACCCGACCTTCGCGGATGACCCGTTGGTGCACGAGTTCGCGCAGCAGATCGTGGACCACGGCGTGGACTACTGGTACCCGAACAACAACGGCGCGGTGGGCATCGGCTCGCTGGGCACCAGCATCGCCGACATCATCGTGAACCCGGTGCTCAGCGGCCAGCGTGAGCCGGCGGAAGTGCTGCGCGACGCACAGGAGAAGCTGGCGCCGCTCTTCGAGAAGCAGTAGCGGCGCCAGCGGCGCAGGGGGGACCGCGGTCCCCCTGCGTCACATCCTGGATGAGACCCGCAGGGGCCTCGCCATCCGAAAGAGGCGGCTCGGAGGGGCGCAGCCCCTTCGAAAAGAAGAGGTATCCATGCAACAGCTGTGGAGCGCGGGCGAGACCCCGCGGCCCAACGCCGTCCGCCGGCACCTGCGCAAGGAAGGGCTCGCGTACTGGCTGATCCTGCCCTCGCTGCTGTTCCTGCTGGCGATCACCTTCTACCCGCTCGGCGTGGGGCTGGCCGAGGCGTTCAAGTACCACAACCGGGTGCAGCCGTGGGCCACCCGCTTCAACGGGGCGGACAACTTCATCCAGGCGTTCCGCGACCATGACGTGTGGCTCTCGCTGCGCACCTCGTTCGTCTTCGTCGTGGGGATCGTCGGCTTCAGCTACCTGCTCGGCCTGATCGCCGGGCTGCTGCTGAACCAGAACATGCGCAGCCGCGGCATCTATCGCGCGCTCATCCTGGTGCCGTGGGTGGTGCCGCCGGTGGTGGCACTGATCAGCTGGCAGTGGATGCTGAACGACCAGATCGGGCTGATCAACCGCACGCTGCTGGCGCTGGGGCTGATCGAGAAGAATATACTCTGGCTGGCGGACCCGACGCTGGCGCTGGTGTCGATCCTGGTGGTAGGGACGTGGTTCCGCTTCCCCTTCATGACGATCACCGTGCTGGCGGCGCTGAGCGCCATCCCGGACGATCTGTCCGAGGCGGCGGCAATCGACGGCGCCTCGCGCTTCCAGATCTTCCGCTACGTGACGCTCCCGCTGATCGCGCCGGTGAGCATCGTGGCGACGCTGCTGCAGTCGATCTGGACGTTCAACGACTTCGGCCTGGCCTTCGTGCTCACTGGCGGCGGGCCGGCCAACGCGACGACGCCGCTCATCCTGCTGGCCTACAAGGAGGCGTTCCGGCGCCCGAACATCGGCTACGGGACGAGCCTTGCGGTGATCTCGATGGTGCTGATGCTGGTGCTGGGCGCCATCTACCTGCGGCTGGAGGCGCGCCAGCAGCTCTATGAGACTGCGTAGAAGGAGAAGCTCTATGGCGCAGTCGCCCACCGTGCGTGCCCCGGACCCGCCGCGCGCCGCGGCGCGCCGGCGGGAG
>DATMBA010000573.1:0-1349 GCA_035559635.1 Roseiflexaceae bacterium | reverse complement strand
AGTCGTCCATGCGCTGCGCGCACACCGCCAGCTGAACACCGGGTGGGATTGCAGAGGTAGCCGAGGCCGGCGAGCAGGAAGACCGGCACCAGGACGCTGAGGAAGATGGAGAGCAGCCGGGGCATCGTGTGGGTGTTCTCTTTACGAGCAACACGTGCTTGATCTCCCGAACCCCTTAGCCGCCGGCGGCCCTGCTCTGCAGGAAGGCCACCAGCGCCGCGATCGCGGCACGGTCCTGCTCGGTCACCTGCTGGCTCTGGCGCGCGCGGTCGAGCAGCGCCTGAGCCTCGGCGGCCGCCCGCTCGTACTGCAGCATGTCGCTCAGCACCAATGTGTAGTTCTGGCGCGCCTCCAGGTTGTCCGGCTGCAACTGCACGACCCGCCCGAAGGCCGCCGCGGCGCCCTCCAGGTCGCCGGCGCGGTCGGAGAGCAGCCCCACCACCGCCAGCAGTCCGGCGTCGTCCGGCCGCGCGGCCGCCGCCGCGGCGTAGGCGGCGCGCAGGCGCAGCAGCTGCTCCGGCTGCCCGCTCAAGCCCTGCGCGATCTGCGCGATCTGATTGTCCAGCGCGTGCGGGTTGCGCTCCAGCGCGGCCAGGTAGCGGTCGACAGCCTCGGCGTGGCGGCCCTGGAGCCGCAGCAACTCCCCGAGGCGCACCGGCGTGTCGGCGTAGCGCGGGTCCAGCCGCAGCGACTCCTCTAGCAGACGGGTGGCCAGCTCGTAGTCGCCGAGACGTGCGGCGGCGCTGGCATACTCGTTGAGGATCGTCACGTCCTGCGGCGCGATCTCGTGGCCGCGGCGGTACCACTCCACCGCCTGGCGCAGCAACTCGGGGTCCTGCTCGCGGGCGAGCGTCTGGTACCAGAAGTTATACATGCGCGCCAGGTTGGCGTAGTGGTCCTTATTGAGCGGGTTCAGTTCGCGGGCGCGCTCCAGCACCGCACGGGCGTAGCTCATCACCTCGAGCGGCGAGCGCTGCAGCACGAACTCCTGCACCGCCAGTGGGTCCTGCAGGCGCAGCAGCGTCTCCACCCGCGCCTGTGGGTCCACCTGGCCGAGCGGCGCGCCCTGCGCCTCGGCCTTGATGGCCACGATCGTCATCAGGCTGCGCCCCAGGTTGAGGTAGTAGAAGTCCTGCCGTGGCTCCTGGCGGATGGCCTCCAGGTAGAAGCTGGCGCCGACGATCTGCTCGTCCAGCCCTGCGCGCTGGCTCTCAGTGTAGCCCTGGCCCTGCTGGAAGCGCATGTCGGCGTAGACGTTGTCCAGGTTGAACGACCAGGCGCCCGCCAACGCCAGCAGCGCCACGAGCGCGTAGAGCGCCAGGCGCGCCGGCTCGGGCGGCTGCGGGCGC
>DATMBA010000572.1:0-19995 GCA_035559635.1 Roseiflexaceae bacterium | reverse complement strand
CGGCGGATGCCGGGCCGGGGGGCGCAGCAGGCGTTACACATACCGGCGTGCATGGATGAAAGGGCGCCTGCTGCGCCCCTACGCCACCCGAATCCGCACCGTGGTCGTTGACCGCCGGCGCCGCGTCGCGCCCATCCGTTCCCGCTCCCTCCGCTCCCTCCGCTCCCCCTCCGATGACAAGGCTCCGTTCCCTCACTCCCCCGCCGTAAAATCCAGCCGCACCACCTGCTCCCACCCGGCGATCTCCATCGCCGGCGCGCCGAGGTCGCAGGTGCAGAGCGGGCTCTCATAGTGCCGCTCATTGCGCAGCGGCTGCGCGGCGCCATCCACCAACAGCGGTCCCTCCCAGCCGAACTCCAGCATCACACCGCGCAGCGAGCCGTAGCGCGCCCGCAGCCCCTCGAACTGCAGCCCGGCGGCCAGCACGCGCGCGCGGAAGCTGGCGAAGTCCCCGTCGCGCACAGCGCGACCGAGTTGGCAGACCCAGACGTTCTGCCGGCCGTAGGAGCGCAGCTCGCGGTACGCGCCCGGCCCGCGCGTCACCAACTCCAGCCCGCGCGCCGCCGTCAGCGCCAGGTACCCCTCCCCGCGCCGCGCGAAGGCCCAGCCGCCCTCCAACGCGTACTCGTCGAAGGCGAAGGTCGGGAAGTAGGCGTGGGTGAACCCCATCCAGTCCCCCTCCGGGATGTTGCGCACATCGATCAGCGCGTCGTACCACTGCGCCACCCGCGGCAGCGTCACGTTGCCGTGCCAGAAGCCGGGGCGGTGCGTGCCGTCCTCGCTCACGCAGGGCGGGTGCGTCACGAACACCACCGCGTCCTGGTCGAAGGTCGCCTGCCAGATGTGCTGCTGCACCCCCGGCGCGCCCGGGTGGTGGTCCAGCGCCGCGCACAGCATCGCGTCCGGTGTGCGGTAGGTCACCTTGCTGACCTCCAGCACCCCCTCGGCCCGATCATACTCCCACGT
This sequence comes from Roseiflexaceae bacterium, assembly GCA_035559635.1. Taxonomy (GTDB): domain Bacteria; phylum Chloroflexota; class Chloroflexia; order Chloroflexales; family Roseiflexaceae; genus CALJIC01. The sequence goes on along the minus strand of DATMBA010000572.1, from coordinate 19,029 downwards.
CAACTCCTGGCGGTGACGCTCACGCGACCACAGCTCCTCGACGCGCGCGGTGGCGATCTCGGCGATCACCGCCGGCAGCTCATAGCCGCGGGCGCAGGCCAGCGCCACCGTGCCGAGCGTGGCGCTGTTGAAGGTCCCCAGGCCCCACAGCAGCCGGCCCATCCCGGACGTCAGCTCCAGCCGCCCGCCCTTGATCGCAGGGCCGTAGGCGCGGCCGTGGGTGCTGCCGAACACGCCGCGGTGTGAGTTGAGCGCCATGGTGAACAGCAGCTTGTCCAGCACCACCGCCGCCAGCTCGCGCAGCGTGTCGTGCTCGGCCAGGTCCGCCAGATGGGCGAGTGCCAGCGCATCGTGCTCGAAGTAGGTGTTCGAGTCCCACTCGCGGAAGCCGCTCGCCGCGCGCCGCTGCAGCCAGCGTAGCGCCATGCGCTCGCCGCGCTCGCGATGCCACGCGCCCGTCTGCCCGGTGTTGGTGAGCGTGCGGTCCGCGAAGAGTTGGCCGGCCAGCACCTCGCAGGCGTGGAACAGGATCTGGTGGTTCTCGGACCAGAACCACATCGCGTCGGCGCCGGGGTCGTCCGCCCAGTAACGGAAGCCGATCGCCGCGCGCTCGATCGCCGCCCGCAACTCCGTGGGGAAGGCCGGGTCGCCACCGTAGCGGATCAGCGCGCCGAGCAGTCCCACCAGATAGAAATCGCTGCAATCCGCGCGTCGCTCGATACGCTCGATCTCCGCAAGCAGCGCTGGCACCCGCACCTCCTCCCAGCGCCCCAACTCCATCTTCGCGATCTCGCTGTAGACCCCCTCGCGCCCGGCAGCGTCCATCAGCGCCTCGATCCGCCGGCCCTCGTACGTGCCGTACGGCTCGGAGGCGAAGCCACTCTGCTGGATGTGCAGCGGCAGGCGGCGCGTCACGCGCAGGTTCTCCAGGTAGTAGGTCTCCGGGTGCGGCATCAGCACCACGTGGTACGCGCCGTCGCGGAACTGCGCGCCCTTCCCGAGCACCTGCGCGGCGCCGGCGCGCGCAAGCGGCAGCGCCTCGGCATAGATCCGCCCGCGGGCGTCCTGCAGGCGCAGGCACACCTGGCGCGACTCGGCCATGTCCGCCGGCCAGCGCACGGCGATCGTGTCCTGCCGCCCGTAGACCTCGCGCTCCAGAAAGGCGCGCTCGAAGATGCGCTCGAGCGCGGCGCGCTGCTCCTGGAGAGGGACGGGGGTCGGGAGCCGGACAGTGAGTTTTGAGTTTTGAGTTTCGAGTGCAGCGTACTGCATGCTGCGTGCTGAGGCCACCTGCTCGTCGCTCGTCGTTGGTCGGTCCTCGGTCCTCGGTCCTCGGCCCTCGGTCCAGGCAACGCGCAGCGCCATCACGTAGGGGCACTCGCGGGCGGCCACGGCCTCGAAGCGCACCAGAAGCTCGTTCTCCCCGGCGCGCAGATGGGCCATGAAGCCACGCGTAGCCGGGATCTGGTGGTGGAACTCCTCGAGCCGGAAGACATGCACGCCGTTCACCCACACATCAGCGGGCGCGTTAGCCGTCAACTGCAGCCAGGCCGGCCCTGCCCCCGGACAAACGACGCGGGCGTAGGCCCAGGCACGCAGGTGGTGGCAGGTGTGATAGAAGCCCGACAGGTCGACGAAGTGGTCCTCAGCGCAGCGGTAGGCCTGCCAGCGCAGTTCCTGGCCGTCGGCGACGAAGGTCTTCAACTCCTCGGGCGAATCGACGTCAGGGTCGGGTGTGTGATAGTGGCGCACGATCTGCAGCTTGTAGTCCGGCCCGCTGAAGCGCTCCAGGTTCGGCACCTCCAGGGCGCGCGGCCCGGCCACCAGCCAGCGGTCCACGAAGCCGTCGTTGAGCGTGTCTTCGATGAAGTGGGTGGGCATCTATTTCCGATCTCCTCATTGCGCGTGCAAGGCAGGGGCGAGGGACTGGGCCAGCGCAATTTCTTGCAGATGCTGGCCGAGTGATGCCAGTGCGGTGGGCGGAAGACGACCTTCCGGCGCGGGAACCGCATAGTGGCTAGGATAGTCGGGATCGCCAAAGACGAATGAGGCAAAGGTTCGCGGTTGGGCATAGCGCGGGATGATATGCATGTGGACATGGCGATCCTGGTTCTGTAGGAACGCGTAGTTGTAGTGATCCGGCTGAAAGGCGTACTGCAATACCTGCGTTGCCACTATCAGTTGGCGATGCAGATCGGCCCATTCGATCGCAGTTAACCGCGCCACACGCTCTTCATGCCGAGCAAGGGCGAGAAAACACTTGCCAAGTAGATTCTGATTGTGGTTGAGGATCAGGCGCCAAGCAGGGCTGCTCAGAATCAACGGGCCTAGATCGTGGTGACACAAACTGCACGATTCCATAGCTCGTATGCTCCTCCCTGAGCTCGTGCGCCGGATGAGCCGGGGATATTCAGGATTGTACCTCTTCCTGCGCCACAGCCACCAACTTGCCGCCGTGCCGCTCCAGCCACGCAGCCGTCGCCCGCGTCCAGGCCAGACGCTTGGGCGCCTTCGCCGGCTGGTGGCCGAAGCGCCACACCAGCGAGACCGCATTGCGCAGGCGCATCAACTCCGGCAGCGCAGCGGCCTCCTGCGCGGTCAGTTGGACGTGGCGCCGGTAGCCGCGGCAGAGCGCGGCGGCGGCCTCCCAACGCACCGGCGTCTCCCACGGCCGCAGCGTGAAGAACAGCCCGGCGGCCAGGTCGATCGCGCGCGCGTCCGGCTGCGCGTGCTCGAAGTCCACCACCGCCGCCAGCCGCCCCCCGGCGAACAGCGTGTTAGCCGGCGTGAAATCGCCGTGGGTGAGCTGGCGCGGCAGCGCGCGGTAGGCGCCCCCGGCGAAGGCGCGCACCGCCGCCAGCTCGGCCCGCCACCAGGCGGCGTCCTCATCCGCCAGCGGCAGCGCGGCGGGGTCCGGCAGCGCCGGGTGGACGTGCTCCAAGTCGCCGTACGGCCGCAGAGTCGGATGGGGCGTAGTTGGCAGCGGGGCCAGAGCACCATGCAGCCGCCCGAGGGCAACTCCCACCTGCTCTGCCACCTGCGGGTCGCGCTCGTCCGGGCGCGCGCCGGGCAGCAGCGGGAACAGCGCCAGCCACTCACCGCCATCCCACACGAGCGTCTTCCCATCGCGCGTGGGGAGCGGCGCCGGGACAGCGAATGGCAGCCCGGCCACCGCCAGCAGTGCCAGCAGCCGGTGCTCATAGGCCACCGCCTCCCGACCGCGCGCCGCGCGGTAGCGCTTCACCACCAGCACGCCCGCACCGGTGCGCAGCCCGAAGGTTTCGTTGTTGCTCCCGCCGGCCCCCAGCGCGAAGCGTTCCAGCGGCGGGGCCAGGTCGTAGGCGGCGGGAACGATATGGAGCCCGCTTTCTTTTGCCACAGAGATCCCAGAGGGCCTGGAGTCAACATGACACGGCCTCAGCACTGCCGCCATAGGTCATCGCGCAGCTCGTGTGGGCACAGCGCTGGCAGGGCGTGTATCACTGGTTCAGCCACACCTCGTACTCCTCGTCCCCATAGCGGATCACAAACTCGCCGGAGCCGAAGCGCGCGAAGGCCCACGGGCTTTCCACCAGCGGGTAGCCGCGCAGCCGGATCGGCGCGCCGTCCAACGTCGGCGCCAGATCCCAGCCGCTCACCAGGCGGCCGGCGGAGGGCGAGGTGTAGTCCAGCCGGTCACCGTCGGACTCGAGCGGCGCCGCCAGCACCGCCCCGACGAAGCGCTCGAACGTGCCCCAGTCGGCCGCGCGGCCGCACTCCGCCAGCCAGGTCGTGACGCGCGCATCGCATACCAACTCGCGCCCGGCGTACTGGCCCGTGTCGCCCACGCGCAGCCCGCCGGAAGCCCAGATCGCTACATAGGCGTTCTCCGCGCGGGCGAAGGCCCAACCGCCCGCCAGCCGCACCTCGTCGAAGCGCCCCTGCTCGAACAGGCAGTGGGTCATCCACGCCAGCTCACCCAGGCGCCAGTGTAGCGCCAGCAGGTTGCGGTGCTGCACCGCCCTGGGCAGTGTGACGCTGCCGCTCCAGTAGTCCGGCCGCAGGCCTGAGCCCTCGCCGCTGGTCTGCGGGCTGCTCCAGAAGATCGCCGCCTTGTTCGGCAGCGTGATCTGCGCCACATGCGTCGAGCTCTCATACTCCCCCTTGCGGTGGTCCTGCACCGCCGAGAGGGTGTAGTCCGGCGTGCGGTACACCACAAAGTCGGCGTGGCGCGCGCTGCCCGGCAGCACCCCTGCCCGCTGGCGCGATTCGACCGTCGCCTCGGTGTCGTTGGCAATGCGGTAGAGCACCTCCGGCGGGCGGTAGGCACTGCTTGCCAGCGAGACCGCCGCCATGCCGAACGGCCCCTCCACCAGCGCGCCGTTGCCGAACAGCAGCCAGCAGGTGGACGCCGTGTCGTCGAAGTCGGCGTATTTGCAGTAGATACCGTAGCTGCGGCCGTGGGTTGTGCCGAACGTACCGCGGAAGCTGTCAGCAGCTAGATTGAAGAGCATCACGTCGAGCAGCGCGCCGGCCATCTGCTTCAGCTTGTAGTCCTCGGCGATCGCGAAGTCGTAGACGTTGAGCAGCGGGGCGATGCAGATCGGGTAGTAAGCGTTGGAGTGCCACTCGTCGAAGCCGAAGCGCCCGCGCTGCCGGACCCACTCGGTGATGAAGGTGCGGCCCTTGAGCGCGTGGAACAGGCCGCGCTCGCGGCTGTTCGTGAACTCCTCGGTAGGGAAGAGCTGGCCGGCCATCCACTCGGCCACGTGGAACAGCAGGCGGTGGTTCTCCGAACCCATATACATCACCGTGTCGCCCGGCTCGTCCACCCAGTACTTGAAACCGAGCACGGTCTCCTTCATGAGCGCGTTGATCGGTGGGCTGAGGCGGCGCTCCCGGTTCTCCCAGGCCAGCAGGCGCAGCAACCCCTGGATGGCGAAGTCCGAGCAGTCCTTACGCGCGGCGATGAAGGCGCACATCGCGCGCAGCACGCCCTCGTCCACCTCGTCGTAGCGCCCGAGTGCATAGCGCGCCACCTGGTTCCACACCGGCGGCGAGGGGTGCCACTCGTGGGTGTGGGCCAAGAACTCCAGCGCAGCACGGCGGCGCTCCTCGGCCCGCTCAGGGCCGGGGATGGCCGGCACGGGCGTAACCTTACGGATCTCGAACGAGGTCTGCGTGATGGGCCGCTCGTCCGCGCCGGGCCATTCGCAGAGGATGCGGAAGCTGCTGTCCGGCAGGTCGGCGCCGCGGGCCAGCGCGAGCGCGCCAGCGAACCCAGGCTCAACGGTGCGCGGCGTGCCACCGAACGCGCGCGCGCCGGCGCCGGGGATGAACGGCTTGTCGCCGTAGACGCGCGGGGCCTCCGGGCCGATCAGCGTCACGCGCATCGGCGTGCGCGGGGGATCGCCGGCGGGCGACGCGACGTAGAGCGCTACGTCATCCTGGGGATAGAACAGGTCGCGCCCGAGGGAGAGGCGGCCCACCTGGGCTTCGATCCGCGCCCGCTCCTGCGGGTCCACGCCATCGCCGAGCGGCGCGCGGGCGTCGAGGTCGCCGTCGAGCAACTCCAGGCGCGCGCCCACCTGTGCGAAGCGCCCCAGGCGCAGCAGCGCCAGACCGATGGGCTGCTCGCCCTCCGGCAGCGGCGCCTCGAACTCGTACACGAGGGATGTGCCGGCGCGCCGGGGCGTTTGCGTGTCGCTGTCGAACACCACCGCGCCGCCGACCGTCAGGAGCGCGCGGGCGTTTATGCGCTGCGTCAGGCGCCAGCGGCGCATGCCGGGCGCGCCGGGCCGCACGAGGGTGGTGAGCAGCACCGCGCCGAGGTGGTTGGCGATGTAGTAGTTGCCCCACGAGAGGTACGGCTCCGGCAGGCGCACCAACTCCCAGCGCGCCCGCTGGCCGCGGAAGAGCGCCTCGTCGCCCTCAGTGGGCGCGGCGGCTAGCAGGCGCGCGGCCTCCTCCGCAGCGGCGGCCAGCAGCGCACGCCCCACGTCCGAGCCGGCGCGCTCGAAGAGCGTCAGGCCCTCGACCTGCGCCGAGCAGTCCTCGTAGAATGGGCCAAGCGCCAGCCAGGGCCGCAGTGGCTGGCCGGCGGGGATCGTACGGGAGAGGTTGGGGTGAATTTTCATGCTGTGCTGCCTGTGCTCCGCGCCTTAGCCACCCAGCCCGGCGCCGAGTCCACTGTCTGTCCAAGAAACAGACTCAATCGTGCGGCATGCTCCTGGACATGGCGTATGTTGTAGCTGGACTTTTGCAGATCCTGGCCGATCGCATTGGGACGCGGTAGAACGGCAGTCCGATGGAGAGCTAGCGGTCAGCATTCGCAAACCGCTCGATCGCATTGGAAAGCCAAAAACCGCACTTGGACATTCGAGAACGATTGTTCGAAATGGCGATTCTCGCGGAAATATGCAAAAGTCCAGTTGTAGCGTAGCAACTCCGCGGCGCTCATCTCGGGCCATTCAGGTCGGCAGCGATGGGGGGCCGCCTCATCCGTTAGATGTTCAATCCTCGCCCGGCATTTGTTGCGGCCATGCTCCAGATAGGTTTGAAGCTCGGCTTTCGTATACACTCGTTCAGCAAGCAATCCCGCCGGGTCAACCTCAGTATGGTATGACACCAGCGCGCAAAATCGGCCCGATCCAGCCGGTCGGGTGCACGCGATGTTGCGCCGCAAGTTCACAGGGCGGCAAGTTGTTTGAATGCGGATGGCGAACTACGTTCATCAAGGACCTGCTTGATCTGGAGCGCACATTCGTTGGGTGTCAATCGCGAGGTATCCACCTCAAAATCATAGATGCTCCGTGTGTGTTTATGGGCCTCATCATACATCCAGTTGACCATTGGAAGATAGCTTGGCCAACTTCTATCTGCCCGTGTGGCAACACGTTGGTGGATCGTTTCGAGCGGACAGAATACGCCCACAAGCCACACCGGGAATGACTGCCACACCGTCATAATGTCCGCGACATACCTGGCATCAGTCAAGGCGTGATCGACCACTACATTGTGACCCATCCGGGCCAGTGCCGCGATAGTATGATGAAGCCCGGAGATGACAAAGTTCCCAAAGGGCTGTGCCGTCTGCACGATTTTCGGCGGCGACGCCCCTTCAATGGGTATCTCCTGGATGCTATTCGTTGCTGCCCCGGCCCATTCCCAGGGAAAGACCTCCAACCAAAAGAGATCAATGCCCATATGCAGATACGGGGCCTCAAACGTCCGTTGAATGGCTTTGGCGATGCTTGTCTTGCCGACGCTTGGGCAGCCATTCAGGACAATGACGGTTCCAGGTGTTGTGTTAGCCATGCGAATCTCCATGCTCCAGCCGGAGGTCTAAGAGCTTGTTTGGAAAGCCCCCCGGCCGGGGGTGAGGGGGTTTTACCCCTCACGCTCCCCTGTTCAAACAGGCTCTCATGCTGCTCGTATGCCTTCCACTGAAGCAAATAGAGCGGCCCAACGAGTTGATAGATGGACGGCGAATTGCGAATTGATAGCGGATGAGCGAATAGGTGGACAGCAGCGCGGAGGAGGAGATCTATCCGCTATCCGCTTATCCGTTTCCTATCCGCTGTCCCGCTGTCCTAGGAGAGTATGGTGGGGGGCGCGGCGTCCGAAGACGCCCGCTTATCCGTTTCCTATCCGCTGTCCCGCTGTCCTGCCCTCCGGCAGGTACACCCCCAGCGTGCCGCACACCCCCAGGCGGCGCGGCTCGCGCGGCGGCGGCAGGTCGTACACCCCGCTCTCCAGCAGATACGCCACCTCCCCCACCGCCAGCGCGTCCAGCTGCGCGCCGGTGCGGTGGGCCGCGGCGAGCGGGCCGCGCTCCCACACCGCGCGCCAGGCGTCCAGCTTCGGGCGGATAAGGCGCGCAGCGGCGCGGTAGAAGCGCTCCAACGCAGCCGGCCCCTCCGCATCGTAGGCCGCGCGCAGCTCGGCGAACCCCACCACCGCCAGGTCGCGCCGGCGGCGGGCGGCCTCCTGGCTATTGGTGTACACCTCGCCACGCGGCGAGAGCGAGGCCGCCGCGAAGTACGCCTCCGGGTCGGCCAGCGTCGCCGCCGGGAAGGTCAGCACGAAGTCGCCGGCCTCGGGCAACCCGGCGTTCTGCATCACGATCTGCAGCTCCAGCTCGCCGCCGTTGATCAGGCGGTGGATCGTGCCGGGGGTGAACCACACCAGCGCCCCCGGCGTAAGCGCGATCTCGCGGAACCCCTGGGCGGAGAGGGTCTGTACCGCGCCGCGCCCGCCTACCACCAGGTATGCCTCGCTGCACACGAAGTGCACATGCGGGCTGCCGCCCACCAGCCCATCCGGCGCCGCGGTGTCGTACACCCGCAGGTGCGTCACGCCCACGGCGGCGGGGAGCGGGGGGATACGGATGTCTTCGTTCATGGAACTCCTACCTTTGCCATGCGACGCGTTGATTCAGGGGTAGGTGCGAGATACGATGATCTCCATGGAGGGCATATGCATGAACTTTGCCTATTTCATGGGGTGTTCTGGCGCCGCACCACGCCCGGCCGCTGAAGCGGCGGGCTAGCTGCTGCCAAGCCCGCCTGCGCGGGCTATCCTGCAGGCCGCGCAGGCGGGCTTCGTAACGGTTAGACTGCAATACGCCCCTACGACGCCGATCGCGATGCCCCCACTACAGGCGCAGTCCCTATCTGCTCTCGACCTCCACCAAGTACAGGTTCACCCGCCCGCCCCGATCCGACGCGTACAGGATGCGCGATCCATCCCAGCTCCAGGTGGGGTGGCAGTGGCTGCTTTGCGTGTGCCAGGAGGTGCCGTGGTCGCTCACCAGGAGCTCAAGGCGCGCCTCCTCGCCGGAGATGTCGATCAGCACGATGTCGTCCACATCGTCGCCCACCAGCACCGTGTTGTCCGGGTTGGCGTGGTAGTGGTTGGTGTAGTAGGGCATATCGATCCGGCGCACCACCTGGCCGCGCCGGTCCGCCAGGCCCACGTAGGGGCGGAACGGCGCGCCGGCGGAGGCCCCGTGCGCCTTCACCGCCACCTCGGTCGCCACCGCCTGCGTACGCTCCGAGGTGATCGTCCCGTCGTGGCCGGGGCCGCGGTTGTCGAAGAAGATCAACCCGTCCTGGGTCCAGAACTCGTGGCCCACCGAGTCCTCCTCGGTCTGACGGAAGCAGGGGGAGGCCGCGCGGGCGGCGAAGTCCAGCAGCCAGATGCGCTGCGTCACCAGGTGCCACGGTCCCTCGTGGCAAAAGCTGCCGATCGTCGGGTCGTCCGGGCAGAACTGGAAGTGGCCGAGCCAGTGGGTGTCACGCCAGGCGTCGAAGGCGCCGGAGCCGTCCAGCATCGCCACCGTCACCCGGCCGTCCTTGATGCGGTAGAAGCTCTCCTTGAAGCCCGCATAGTTCGGGCCGCGCGGCACCTCTACCCGCTCATTACGGCAGAAAGCCACGTAGCGGCGGTTGGCGGCGATCGAGGGCGCGCCGAGCGAGAAATCGCCGGTCTCCTCGTAGATTGTGCGCGTCTCACCGCTCACGGTGTCCAGCGCGCGCACCTGCCTCCCGGTGATGTACACCACCGTGCGGCTGTCGGGCGTCTTGGTGACGCTGCCCACGCCAAGAGGCTCGTCAGTGAGCTGCGTGATCGCCCCGCTCCCAAGGTCCATGCGGAAGATATTGTAGCGCGGGTCCTCGTGCGGCGCGCGCTCCTGGCCACTGGCGCGGTCCGAGATGAAGATGATCGCATCCCCGCGCGCGTCGAACGAGTTCTCGGTGAAGTACAGGTGGACGTTGTTGCCGGTGCGCGTGAGCTGCCGGATGCTGCGGCCGGTCCTCGCATCCGTGAACTCGCGCCACTCGGCCGGCCAGATGTCGCCTATCACTGCTTGTTCCTCTTGATGCGTGGTGCGTGGTGCGTGGTGCGTAGTCCGTGCGGCGCGAGGCGAATCGTCACGAGCCGCTGGCTACGGAATCGCGACGAGAAGGCGACTGGTATGACGGAGATTCCGGCGAGAGGGCGCTGAAGAACCTCCGGCATCGCTTCACACAGTGCATTACCGGTCACGCATTACGAATTACGCCTTCCAGCCAGCCGGCCATTCGAACCGCGCCGCCAACTCCTCGTTGCCCGGCATCGCCAGCAACTCATCCAGCACCGCCACCGCCTGGTCATACGAGCGGGTCTGCGGGCTGTTGAGCGCGGCCCACAGCAGCATCGTGCGGTCGCCCGTGGCGAAGGCCAGCAACTCGCGCTCCATATCCAGCACCTCGGGCAGGATCATCTCCAGCATGATCTTGGGCGGCAGCGGGTGGACGCGCAGCGGCTGGATGCCCTTGGCGTTGACGATCGCCGGCACCTCCACCACCACGTTGTCCGCCACGCCGGCCAGCGCGCCCTTGTTGGGGATGTTGACCTGCGCCTGGTACTCGTTGTTGTTCACCAGCGCGTCGATGATCGGCACCTGCTGCTCGAAGGTCTTCTCGCGGCCGAAGGCCTCCACCAGGCTGGCCTTCGGGTCGTTGGCCAGGCGCGTCATCTCGGCGATGCGCTGCTCCAGCCCGGCCACGAACAGCGGCCGCGCCAGCTCGGTATCCGGCCCACCCCACGGCTCGCCAAACCAGCGCTTCTTGGTCTCGATGTCGGTGTGATACCACCAGTTGCGCTGCTGGCGCGGGGTGTCCCCGATCGGCATCAGGCCGAACATATGGTACATATGGATCGTCCCGCGGGACATCTGGATGTCGTGGGTGCGGGTGGCCACATGGGTGCGCCAGTACTCCTCGCCCTTGGTGGCGATCCACTCGTCCAGCAGCGGGTAGGCATCTTTGCCGTCGTAGAGGAAGTGAGTGAGCCAGATGTTATGGTTCAGGCCAGGCGCCTGCCAGCTCACGCGGCGCGGGTCCAGCCCGAGGGTGCGCGCGATCTCGTAGACGCCGTAGTGGCCGTGGCACAGCCCGCAGACCTTGATCCCGGTCTCGCGGGTCATGAGCGTGCACCCCTCGTACACCGGATTGCCGGACTGGATGAGCCATGCGTCCGGGCAGATGCGCTCCATATCCTGCGCCACACTGAGCATGAAGGCCAGCTGCGCGTGGTTGCCGAGGTGGACGCCGCCGTAGTAGTAGCCGTGCTTCGCCGTGAGCTCGCGGGTGGCGCGCTGGTGGTGGTGGCTAGTGACCGAGGCGGTATTGATCACGAAGTCCGCGTCGCGCAGCGCGGCCGCCCGGTCGGCCGTGCGCTCGAAGCGCAGGTCGGCCCCCAGCTCGGCCGCATAGCGCCGCGCGAGCTTCTCGATCATCTCCAGCCGCTCCGCGTCGATGTCCATGAAGCTGACCATGCTGCCGGCCAACCCCTCCGTCAGACACAAGTCCTTCACCAGGCCGAGCGAGAACTGCGCGCTGCCGGCGCCGATCACACTGATCTTGACTGCCGTGGGCATCTGGGGTCTCCTGAACTATGAGTACGACGATGCTTGGAGCGGCCAGCATAAGGCAATGGCTCCATCGCCCGCGCGGCCTTGGTATTGCTACGCTGCAGATAGAGGGGCGAACCGGTGTGTCGGCCCACAATGCCGCCACCGAGCGGCGGTGACTCCGCATCGCAGCCCGCTGAGAGCGGACACGCCGGTCCGCCCCTGCGCCGTGATGTGGCGCTGCTCTGCCCTGTGCGCTGCGCTCTCACGCCATCGCACCCGCAGGCGCCAGCCACGGCGGAGGGAGCGCGCCCTGGCGGCTCAGGTGGCAGGCGTACAGGAAGCGGTAGACATCGTTGACGTAGAACTGCGGGTAGGGTTTCTCCGGCAGCGCCTCCAGGAAGCTGTCGGCCACCCGCTCCGCCAGCGCGTCGTCCATCCCCTCGGACACCTGGTAGTCGAAGTAGATCGCCAGGTCCTTCTCGGGATGCTCGATCACCTTCGTGATGCCGAAGGTGTGCGGGTAGCGGTGCGCCGGGGCGTCCACCTCCAGCAGGAAGGTGCCGAAGGCCGCCGAGTGGATGTGCTCCTGGTGCTCGTAGAGGAAGTCCACCGTGCGCTGCGCGTCCTCCAGGGTCTCGCCGGGGAAGCCGAAGAAGAAGAAGGTGTGGTTCCAGATCCCGGCCGCGGTGCTCTCGCGCAGGATGCGGTGCATGTGCTCCAGGGTGGTGCCCTTGACCATGCGCTGCATGATGGCCTCGGAGGCGCTCTCCAGCCCGAACAGGATCATGCGGCAGCCGCCAGCGTACATCTGCTGCAGCAACTCGCCCGTGAGCGGCCGCTCGAAGCGCGCGCAGCCGCCCCACAAGAGCGGCGTGCCGTCGCGCGAGAGCACCTGCGCGAGCTCGCGCAACGTGCGCGGGGTGAGCGCCTCATCCGAGAAGAAGATCTGCCGCACCCCGTAGCGCTGCTTCAGGTCCAGCATCTGGCTGGCGAGCATCTCGGTGCGCATCAGGCTGAACTCGCGCTCGCCGTAGCCCACATTGCAGAAGGCGCACTTGCCGAAGTAGCAGCCGCGGGCCGTCATGAGCGGCAGCACCAACTCGGGCGCCAGGTAGCGGTCGAGCGGCAGCCCGTCGAAGTCCGGCTGCGGCAGCGCGCCGATCTTGGCCGCATCCTTGCGCCCGGTGGCCCGGATCGCCGCGCCGTCGCGGTAGATCAGGTTCGGCACCCGGGAAAGGTCTCCCCCGCCCGCCAGCGCCTCGCACAGGCGCAGCAGCGGCTCCTCGCCGTCGAACACCACCGCGCTGTCGATCAGCGTGAAGATGGCCGGGTTGCGGGCGATGCGTTCGCGCAGCATCGTGATGTGCGGCCCGCCGACCGTCACGTGACAGGGCAGACCGCGCTCCTTGATCAGGTGCGCTATGGTCAGGCCGGGCACCATCTGGGCCATCGAGGGGATCGAGATGCCCACCACGTCCGGCCGCTCGCGCTCGATGTCCCGCAGCACCCCGCGGCGGTAGATCTCCAGCAGCATGTTGAAATGCCCATCGCGCACCTCGTGCATGATGTTGCGGCTGCTGTCGGCCGTGAGCGCCGGGCGGTAGGTGGTCAACTCAAGTGCCGCCGGGAAGAAGGGCAGCGAAGCGATCCGCAGCGCCTCGTCCACCGTCGTCAGCGCCCTGAATCCCTTCGGGCCATCGAAGAAGGCCTGGCTGCGGATGGTGCGCTTGGCCGCCTCCACCTGCGCCGCCACCTGCGGCCCGTGCGCGAGCGCCCAGGCCACCTGCTCGCGCGGGGCGGGGATGGGGCGGGCGGGGCGCCGCTCGGCACGCGGCCCATAGTCGGCGCGCAGGTGCGCCAGCGCCCGCTCGATGTGCCGCCGGCTGAGCACCTCGTCGAAGACCTCGATGTTCAGGTCACGCTGGGTCACCGCCACGCCGTGCGCCCGCAGGAAGGCCGCCAGTGTCGGCAGCGCCAGGTGCGGCATGGAGGGGGTCCAGTTGGGGGGGAAGAGGAGCAGGACTTTCATTTCGCTTCCGATCACCGACGAACGACGGGCGACGAACGACGGGCGAGGGGCGACGGGCGACGGACGACGAGCGACGGACGACAGACGACGGGCGACGGGCGAGAGCAAGCGCGATCTCTGGCAGTTGGTCGTTGGTCGTTGGTCCTCATGTCGCCAGCGGAATCACGTCCTCGCGGGCTGCGGCGGTGGCGGGGGTATAGAGGTGGCAGCGCACCTCGTGGCCATCCTTCACCATCACAAGTGGCGGCACCACCTCGTCGCACACACCGCGGATCATCTCGGCGCAGCGCGGGTGGAACGGGCAGCCGCGCGGCAGGGCGTACGGGTCCGGCACCGTGCCCTTGATCGACTCGAGGCGGTCGGCCTTGCCGGTAGCGCGCGAGCCAAGCTTGGGGATGGAGCGCAGCAGCGCCTGGGTGTAGGGGTGCTTCGGGTTATAGAACAGATCGTCCACATCGGCCGTCTCCACCACCCGGCCCATGTACATCACGATCACCGCCTCGGTCATCTGGGCCACCACGCCGAGGTTGTGGGTGATGAACATGATCGCCATGCCCAACTCCTCCTGGAGCCGGCGCATGAGCTGGAGGATCTGCGCCTCGGTAGTCACATCCAGCGCGGTGGTCGGCTCGTCAGCGATCAGCAAGTCGGGGGTACAGGAGAGCGCCATAGCGATCATAGCGCGCTGCCGCATGCCGCCGGAGAGTTGGTGTGGGTAGCGGTCCACCGTGCGGGCCGGCTGCTGCATACCCACGCGCGCCAGCATATCGATCGCCAGCTTCCTGGCCTCCTCGCGCGAGACCGAGCGGTGGATGACGATCGCCTCCATGATCTGGTCGCCGATCGTATGCACCGGGCTGAAGGAGGTCATCGGCTCCTGGAACACCATACCGATCTCGCCGCCGCGGATCTGGCGCATCTCGCGGCCCATCGCATCCAGCGCCGTCAGGTCCACCACCTGGCCGGGCTTGCCGTCGCTGGGCGGGGTGCGGTGCAGCAGGATCTTGCCGCCGGCGATGCGGCCAGGTGGGCGGACGATGCGCATGATCGAGCGGGCGGTGATCGACTTGCCGCAGCCGCTCTCGCCCACCACGCCAAGGGTCTGGCCGCGCCGGATCTGGAAGCTCACGCCATCCACCGCGCGCACGGTGCCCTCGTCCAGGTAGAAGTAGGTCTTGAGGTTGTCCACCTCGATCAGCAGCGGGCGTGCATCATTCATTGTTCATGCCCTGTTCGGAATGCGGAATGCGTAAGCCGTGCTGTACCAAGCGATGCCGGTGGCTCTTCAGAGCGTTCCTACTGGTCTACCACAGGGATTCTGAGGGGTGGGATTTGCGAGGAGGGCCTGGCCCTCCCCGCGTCCCTCCCGCCCGAACTCATCACAATCAGTACGGATTACGTAGCACGCATCACACAGCACGCAGCACGCAGCACCCATCACCCATTAGCGCGCATACGGATCGGCCGCATCCCGCAGGCCATCGCCGAGGAAGTTGAAGCTCAGGATCGAGATGATCACCGCCAGGCCGGGCGAGAGCACCCAGGGTGCAAGCGCCACCGAGCGCAGGTTCTGGGCCTCCTGGAGCAGCACCCCCCAACTGATGGCCGGCGCGCGCAACCCCAGGCCGATGAAGCTCAGGCCGGTCTCGGCCAGGATCATCCCCGGGATGGCCAGCGTCAGGCTAGCGATGATATAGCTCAGGAACGACGGCACCATGTGGCGCAGGATGATGCGCATCTCGCTCGATCCCACCAGCCGCGCCGCCAGCACGAAATCCTCCTCGCGCAGCGCCAGGAAGCGCCCGCGCACCACGCGCGCCAGGCCGGTCCAACCGATCAGCGAGAGGATCACCGTGATACCGAAGTAGACCCAGGTGACCGGCCAGTTGGGCGGGAGCGCGGCGCTGAGGCCCATCCAGAGCGGGATGGCCGGGATGGAGCGGATGAACTCGATCGCCCGCTGGACGAGGTTATCCACCGCGCCGCCGTAGTAGCCCGAGATGCCGCCCAGCACGATGCCGAAGATCAGGCTCAGGAACACCCCCACCAGGCCGAGCGTCAGCGAGATGCGCGCGCCGTACACGATGCGCGAGAACAGGTCGCGCCCGAGACGGTCCGCGCCCACCAGGAACAGCATCTGCTGCTCCGGCTCGGCCTCGATCCCGAACAGGTGGACGTTCGACGGGATAACATTCCACAGCTTGTAAGGCGTGCCCTGCACGAACAGCTTGATCGGCTGGCGCACGTTGAGGTCCTCGACGAACGTCGGCCGCAGCGTCACCGGGTCACGGGCGCGCGTCACGCCGTAGACGAACGGCCAGTGGAGCTGCCCCTGCGCGTCGAAGATATGGATGCGGGTGGGCGGCGCGGCGGTGTAGCGCGTCGAGAATAGCTCCGGGTCATAGGGCGCCACAAACTCGCAGAAGGCCGCCGCCAGGTAGAACAGCGCCAGCACGAAGACGCTGACCACCGCCAGCTTATGCTTGCGGAAGCGCCAGTACATGAGCTTCCACTGCGGCGCCACGTACACCCGCTCGGCGCCGCGCGCGGCGGGCACCGGCTGCTCGACCTCCAGCGTGCGCTGTATCTCCTCGGTCGCCATGCGCTACCCCTCCAGGCGAATGCGCGGGTCCACCCACGCCAGCAGAATGTCGGAGATCAGCGTCCCGATCACCGTGAGCGTGCTCAGCAGCAGGATGAAGCTGCCAGCCAGATACATGTCCTGCGAGGTCAGCGCGCGCAGCAACATGGGGCCGCTGGTCTGGTAGCTCAGCACCACCGAGACCAGCGTCTCGCCGGAGACCAGCGCCGCCAGCGTCCAGCCCACCGTGCTGAAGAACGGGTTGAGCGCCACGCGCACCGGGTACTTCCAGATCAGGGCCGTCTCGCGCACACCCTTGGCGCGCGCCGTCTCCACGTACGGCTTGTTCAGTTCGTCCAGCAGGTTGGCGCGTAGGGTGCGGATCACCGCGGCGGTGTTGTCGATCGCCAGCACCACCACCGGCAGCCAGATGCGCGAGAGCATGTCCAGCACTTTCCCCACACTCCAGGGGGCGTCCAGATACTGCTGAGAGAACAGCCCGCTGATGTTCACACCGAAGAACGCCAGCATGAACCACAGGAAGATCAGCGCCACCAGGAAGCTCGGCGTGCCCAGCCCGACGAAGCTGATGAAGCTCATCAGGTAGTCCAGGAACGAGTACTGGTGCGTGGCGGCATAGACCCCGGCCGGGATGGCGATCGCCCAGCTGAGCAGGATGGTCAGCACCGAGATCAGCATCGTCACGCCGATTCTATCCCAGATCAGCTCCGACACCGGCTTACCCCACTCGAAGGAGCGCCCCCAGTCGCCACGGAACAGGATACCGCTGATCCACTTCCAGTACTGGACGTAGACCGGCTGGTTGAGGCCGTACTGCTCCTCGAGGATCGCGATCTGGGCCGCGTCGATATCCTCACCCTGCTGCCGCAGCTGCGCGACGTAGGAGCTGAGGAAGTCGCCTGGCGGGAGCTGGATGATCGCGAACGAGATCAGCGAGATCACCAGCAGCGTCGGGATCATCAGCAAGATGCGCCGCAGTATGTACTGGAGCATGGCTGAAACCTCTGGGCCAGGTCATAGGTGATAGGTGATAGGCGATAGGAGTTGAGCTTCGCCAGCCCCCTATGACCCATCACCTATTGCCTATGGCCTGCGTCGCAAGCGCACTACCCCGCGTGCTTCTCCGGCTCCTCCCAGAAGTAGGTCTGGGTGTTGAGCACGTTCTCGTCCTCGGTCGTGTCGTCGATCGGCGTGCCGGCCCGGAAGCCCTTGAAGCCGTTCTTGACGATCGCCGGCGCGGGCAGCTCGCCCAGAATGCCGATCATCGGCAGCTCCTCGGCCCAGATGTCCAGGATCTGCTTGAACAACTCGTTGCGCTTGGCCTCGTCCGGCTCGACGTCCACCTGGGCCATGATGTCCCAGATCTTCGTGATGAAGTAGCCCTCAGGCGGCGCCTCGGCGTTCGGGCTCTTCGGGTCATTGTAGTAGATGCCGAACCTGCCGGCCCAGGGGCGGTCAGTCATGCTGCCGAGGAAGATCCAGGGCGCGACGATCGGCAGCAGCGTGCGGTCGCCGCCCCAGAAGGCCGCGTCCACCTCACCGTTCTGATTGCGCTGGTCGTAGAGCGCGCGCTCCTCGGCCTTGTAGGTGGCCTTGACACCCACATCGGCGAAGTACTTCACCATCGTCTGCACCGCGTCCTCGTCCGGCGAGCCGGCCTGGGCGGTGCCCTCGATCACGAACTCGATCGGCCCCGAGCCATCCTTCCAGAGCCGGAAGCCCTCGGCGTTCTTCTTGTCGTAGCCGGCCTTATCCAGCAGTTCGTTGGCCCTGGCCGGGTCGTACTCGATGTAGGCGTTGGAGAGCTTCTCGTAGTACTGGGGAGAGGCCCTCAGCGGGCTATACTGGCGCGGCGTGGCGGTGCCGTTGAACACCAGGTCGTTGATCTCGGCCCGGTTGATCGCCAGCGAGAGCGCGATGCGCACGTCGCGGTTCTGGAAGAACTCACGCAGCCGCGGGTCGTTGGCGGCGTGGTTGGGTTGGAAGGCGATGTGGTTGGCGGTGATGCCGGTGACGACGGTGTAGTCGCCCTTGCTCTCGTTCTCCTTGAGCAGGGTGAAGTCACCGATGCTGACGTGCCGCGCCTGGAAGTCGATCTCGCCGGCGATGATGCGGGTGTTGAAGGCGTCCGGCGTCTCGAACAGCAGGTGGGTGATCTTATCGACGTAGGGCAGTTGGTTGCCCTCCGAGTCCACCTGCCAGAAGTAGGGGTTGCGCTCCATCACGAACAGCTCGTCCGAGAGCGCGGTCTTCGCCAGCCACACCCCGATGCTCGGCCGATCCACCGTCCACCAGTTGTTCTTCTCGCTGAAGAGCTGAACCCAGGTCTCCATGCTGGCGGCCTTGGCCTGCTCCTCCAGCTTAGCCTGGTCGGTGAAGCTGGCGTGGAACTGCTCGAGGAACTTGGCCGGGGCGAACGGGCCGTCGTTGGAGGCGGCGGCCAGGCGCGTGACGTTGTACACCAGCAGCGGCTTGGGGGCAGCGAAGGTGAAGACCGCGGTGTAGTCGTCCGGGTACTCGGCCTTCATAACCTCGCGCTCTTTGCCGGCCGTCCACACCCCAGGCTTGGCGGGGAAGATCTCATCGTTGAGGAGGATGTTCTCGTACCACCACTTCGAGTCGGCGGTGGTGAAGGGCGAACCGTCGGACCACTTCATGCCCTCGCGGAGCTTGAAGGTCCATTGGGTGGCGTCGTCGCTGACCTCCCACGACTCGGCGATGTTGGCGCGCACGCTGAAGTCGGGGTTGTACCAGGTGAGGCCCTCGTTCTGGATCTTGGTAGGCCCCCAGCGGTCGGACACGCCGCGGAAGCCGCGGCGGATGGTGCCGCCGTACTTCCCGATACCGTCCAGGCTGTCGAGCACCACCGGGTTCTTCGGCAGGCGCTCGTCCACCGGGGGCAGCTTGCCCTCCTGCACCAGCGCCGCCAGCACCGGCGCCTCGTTGAACTTGGAGACAGCAGCGGGGACAGCGGTGGCGGCCTGGGCGGGGGCGGCAGTGGCGACGGGGGCGGCGGTG
>DATMBA010000571.1:0-2206 GCA_035559635.1 Roseiflexaceae bacterium | reverse complement strand
TGCTCCGCCAGGTGCAGCAGCGCGGCGATCTGGCGTTCGTTCAGGCCCATGCGCCGCCACTCGCTCGTGTCCACCCCGCCCACATCCGCCCGGTCGTCGCCCTGTTGGCCGCGCAGCGTCACCAGGAAGCCGGCGGCCGTCTCGCGGAACTCCGGCGGCGGCAGGCCCGCATCCGCCATCTGCCGCAGCATGCGGTCGATCCCGTAGCCCAGC
The DNA here is from genome assembly GCA_035559635.1 of Roseiflexaceae bacterium. Taxonomy (GTDB): domain Bacteria; phylum Chloroflexota; class Chloroflexia; order Chloroflexales; family Roseiflexaceae; genus CALJIC01. The sequence goes on along the minus strand of DATMBA010000571.1, from coordinate 1,993 downwards.
CGCTCGATCAGCCCGTAGTCGGCCAGCACCTGCACCAGCGTCTCGTTGCGGCTATAGCGCTCCTCCACGATGTTCTGCAGCGTCACGTGGCCCGGCAGGCGCCCCGGCGAGTAGCACTCCATACGGTCGCCGAACAGCGCGATACGGATGCCCTCGCCGCGCACGGTGTAGTCGCGGTGGGCCACGGCGTTCACCAACGCCTCGCGCACCGCGCCCATGGGGAACTGCGTCCAGTCCTGGCGCTCGAAGCCCACCATCCTGCTGCCCCGCCGCATGTGCTCGCTAAGCCAGATCTCCGCCCGGCGCACCGCCTCCGGCAGCGTATCCCGCACGTCCTCGCGAATGAACTCGTCGCCCATCTCGCGCCCGCGGTAGCGCACCAGGGTGATCTCACACTGCGGAAACCAGCGCTCCACATCCCGCCCGAAGAGCAGCAGGCCAGCGTTCGTCGGAACGAACGAGGTGCTGCGTGCTGCCTGCTGCGTGCTGCGTGCTTCAGCGCGATTCTCAGCACGCAGCACTCGTTGCTCAGCACTTCGGTTGAGCGCGCCGCGCCGGAACAGGAACCCCATCGGGTCCGCTTCCGCCGCCGGGCCGACCCGCCGGGCGTAGGCTGTGACCTTCGCGGGGTCCAGGTCCTCCAGCGTGGCGCCCGGCGGCACCAGGCGCTCCCAGCTTGTCTCACCGCGCTCCAGCAGCAGGCGCCGCAGCGCATCGGGCGGGATGGGCCGGTCGGCGCCGTCCTCGCGGCGCAGGTACTTGCCGCGCACGCTGTAGACGTGCGGCAGCCCCGGCGGCACCATCACCAGCAGCAGCGCCCGCCCCTCGTGGTGCGCCACCTCGGGCAGCGGCAGCACCAGCGGCGGCGTGCAGGCCAGCGCCGCATCCAGCACCGCCGCCCGCGCCGCCTCCAGATCCGCCAGGCCCTCGACCTTCCGTGCCTTGCCGGAGACGCCCACCAGCACCGTGCCGCCCTGCGCGTTAGCGAAGGCCGCCAGCGTCTCCGCGAGGTCGTCCGGCTTGAAGGCGGCCCGCACGAACGCTAGCCGCGGCCCCTCCGGCTGCGCCAGCAACTCCTCAGCGCGCTCGCTCTCGCCGTGCTGCATCTCAGCCTCCGCTCTCCGCTCATCGGTTGCGTGTGATCACATGGTGTGGGGCCGCGCCACACCCTCTGGTGCAAGGAGGGCTGCGGGGGAACCAGGTCCCCCGCCCCCTTCCCCAGATTATGATCACACGCCTATCCGCTTATCCGCTTCCTATCCGCTTATCCGCTTATCCGCTTCCTATCCGCTGTCAAGCCCAGATTGTAGCACACACCAGCACATCCATGCTTGCGCCACCCGCATGGATGTGCTATGCTCCCACGAGCCACGGACGATGCAACACGCAGGACGGAGCAGGCATGCCCGGCGCCCGCACACACGACATCATCACTCTTATCAGTGGCGCCGCGCTCGTGCCGCCGGCCTACGCCGCGCTCGCCGCCGCGGACCCGGCCGGCGCGGCGGGGGGCGTGGCCTGGCTGGTGGGCGCGCACCTGCTCTCCGGCATCATGTTCTCGCCGGATCTGGACCTGGACTCGGCGATCGACGACCGCTGGGGCATCTTCTTCTGGATCTGGCGGCCGTACATGTGGCTGGTGCCGCACCGCCGCTTCTGGAGCCACAGCCTGGTGGTCGCGCCGCTCCTGCGCCTGCTCTACTTCTACCTGGTGCTGACGGCCCTGCTGATCGGGGGCGCCTGGCTGCTCGGCCTCGCGGGCGTGGCCGTGCCGGACTACCACGTCCGCCTCACCGAGGCGATCTTCCGCGCCTTCCGCGAGCACCCGGGCACCGTCCGTCTCTTCCTGCTCGGGTTCATCACCGGCAGCGCGGCTCACACCGTAGCGGACTGGCTGGTGACCGGCGGCAAGCGCCACCTGCGCGCGCTCGGCGTCCGCGTCCGGCGCGACTACACGGACCACGACCGCTGGCTCCCGCGCGAGCGCCGCCCC
>DATMBA010000570.1:0-1633 GCA_035559635.1 Roseiflexaceae bacterium | reverse complement strand
CGCCGCTCGGGTGGAGGATGTATGCGGACCCGCCCCGGCGCTTGGGTCGCACCGCCATCACGATGACGAACGGCTCGCTCTCGGGGAACCAGGCGACCCGCACGATCGTGCCACGGCGCAGCTCGAGCGGCGTTTCCAGCGTGAAGCTGCGGAGGTGCAGCAACTCGCCGTCCTGGTCAACGACCAGACTGATCGTCGGCCTTGACCCGCGCGCCAGCGTGAGGGCGATCCAGAGGGCCGTGGCGAGGTCGTTCGTCGCGCGGACGACTTCGCCGCTGGTCAGGGTGATCATGGCCACCGGCCCCTCGAAGGTGTACGAGGCGTGGGCGACCGTCCCGATGATAGTGGTGGGCTTGTGCACGCGGCATCTCCTCCGCTGTGGTGGCGGTGATCCGTACTTCGTCGAGCAGGGTGGCGATGTTCGGGTCAGCGGCGGCGAAGAACCGCCCACTGCCGTCCGTGCTGCCGGCGCGGTAGCTCAGGCTCAGCAGGGCGCGCAGAGCCTCGCGGCCCAGCGCGGCCTCCGCCTGGAGCAGCAGCACTTTCGCCCGCTGCTCGGCCTGCCACTGCTCGATGCGGCGCCGGATAAGCGCCGCACTGAATAGCTCGACAGCGGGCGGCAGCGCGCCGAGGGCGATCGGCGCCCATTCGGTCTTCGACCAGCGCTCGGTGGTCTCGCCGTCTGGGGAGAGGCGGTAGCGCCGGCCCTGCGGCGTCGAGAAGGTCCACCAGCGGTTGTCGAGCGACGGGCGGGTGTAGTCGCGGATGATCACGCCGAACAGCGACTCAGGGTCCGCGATCGGCAGATCCTCCTCGGCCAGCACGGTCAGCAGGGTCAGCGGCTCCTCCTCGGGCGTGGAGGCGGCGGGGACCGCTTTCGCGCGCGCGGGCTTCGGTCGCTCAGCGGTGATGGTGGTCATGGTGGGGTGTCTCCCTGCGGCTGCTACCGGGGAGTAGCCGCGCTAGGCGAACAGGTCAAAGCGCATCTGGCCCTCTGTGGCGATCTGAGTCGCGCGTCGTTGGCGCCGCGCGGGCGCAGCGGGCGCGGCCAGCGTCGGGGCCAGGCGGGGAAGGAGGGCGGGCGTCGGCGCGATCAGGGCCGGAGGCGCCTCGGGCTCGAGCTCGGCCTTCAGCTCCGTGAGCATCGCGCGCTTGGCGGCGAGAATCTCCTGATCCAGCCGCGCCTGCCAGAAGGTCAGGAGTTGGCTGCGGCGGACCCACCCCTGGATCGCGCGCTCGGTCGCGTCGTAGGGGAAGCAGAACGGCGTGCCGTCCTCGGCCATGCCGAGCGTGAAACAGATGAACCGCACGCAGTCGCGCGTGGTGGCGAACCACTCGGCGTAGAAGCCGTGGATGTTGTAGTGCGAGTAGCGCGCGGTAGATGCGGTCGGCGAGCACGTCCAGTACCCGGACCAGCACCTGGTCGTCATCGGCCGGAAGCGACGTGGTATCCCCTGTCGCCTCCCAGCGCGCAAACGCCAGCAGCGGCAGCGTGTTCTGGACGGGCCAGTGGGTGTCGGCGTCGCCGCGCGCGACTGCCTCGCGAAGCATCTGCAGATCGCGCAGCGCGCCGTCGAGCGCCGCCAGGGTGAGGGCTTTGTGATGCATGATGTCCTTCTTGGCGGGAGCGGCG
>DATMBA010000569.1:0-5047 GCA_035559635.1 Roseiflexaceae bacterium | reverse complement strand
GAGGTCGCCATGCGCCACGTCCTCGCCCGCCGCGTGCGGGTCCGCGCCGGCTTGCCCACGCTCGCCCTCACGCTCCTGGCCCTCTGCATCGGGGCGCTGCCGGCGCGCCCGGCCCACGCCGCCCCCATCTTGCGCCTGGGCGTGGAGCTGGCCCCCGGCGTCACCAACCCCATCCCTACCGGGCAGCCCTTCCGCTACCGGCTCACGTACGAGTGCAGCGGCTCGCTGATCACCGACCAGTGCTTCACCATGCAGATCACCACCGACCCGCTGCCGCCAGCGCTCGAGGGGCTGCAGGTGGTCGGCAACAGCGATGTGATCGCGACGAGCTACAACCCCGCCACGCGCCGCGCCACCTGGACCTTCCGTAGCCCGCTCCCGCCCGGCACCACCGGCCAGCTCGAGTTCGAGGTGCGCTTCGTGCCCGGCACCACGCCCGATGGCACGACCTCCACAATCACGACGCGCATCACCGCCGACGGTGTCCCCCCCGTGACCGCCACCCCCTCGACCGACGCGGTGGCCGACGCCCGCGACGAGACGACGGTCGACAAGGTGCTCGAGGCCGGCGGCGCCGCCGGCGACACCGCCACCTACCGCATCACCGTCTGCGCCGGCGACACCGGCGCGCTCGACTTCCGCACGGTGACGATCATCGACACGCTGCCGGCCGGCGCGACCTACGTCGCGTCCGACCCGCCCGCCACCAGCGTCAACACCGGCGCCAACCCGCAGACGGTCACATGGTCCGGTATTGCGAACGTCGCCGCCGGCACCTGCGCCATCTTCCGCCTCACCGTCGCCTTCCCGGTCCCGCCCAACGCCGTGGGCAACAGCAAGATCAACAGCGTCAGTGTCAGCGGCACGCCCTTCGGCGGTACGCCGCGGACGATCACCGACCTGGTGACCCACACCCTCACCGGCGTCACGCCTAGCATGGCGCTCGACAAGCGCGCCACTACGAGCGCGGCGGTCGGCGCCGAGGTCGTCACGCGGCTGCGGATCACCAACACCGGCAACGTCACGTTGCAGAACGTGGTGGTGGAAGATCCCATCCCGTCGGCGCAAACCGTGCAGTCGATCGCCACGGGGCCGGCGATCGCGGTGGCCTACCAGCGCAACGGCCTGCCCACCTGGATCACCGGCGTGCCGCTCGGCTTCCGGGTCGCGGTAACGTCCTTCCCCGGCTTCGCCGCCGGCGACTATGTCTCGGCGCTGCGCTTCACGCTGGGCGCCATCCCGCCCGGCTTCGACGACAACAGCATCCGTATCCGCAGCATCGTCGTCAACCCCCCCAACGGCGGCGGCGCCGCTTACCCCCTGCCGTACAGCGTCACCAACACCGCCACGCTGACCGCCATCTACGGCGGCACCCCGCTCACCAGCCGGCAGGCCAGCTTCACCACCACCGTGGACACGGCGTGCGCCCGCCCGCTCCCCTGGAAGCTGATCGTCACGGGCAACCCGGCCCTGCCCGGCGACACCGTGACGTACGGCGTGGGGCTGCGCAACGATGGTCTCGTCCCGCTCGACGAGCCGGTGCTCGCCGACCTGCTCCCGGCGGAGGTGGCGTATGTGGCCGGCAGCCAGGCGCTCGCGGCGCAGATCCCGGGCTGCACGACGCCGCCCGCCTTCCAGACCATCACGGGCTATAACGGCAGCGGGCGGACGCTGCTGCTCTGGAGTTGGGCCGGCAGCGGCTGCAGCCTCGCGATGGATGCCGAGACCTCGATCACCTTCCAGGTGCGCGTCCTGCCCGGCACCGGCGCGACTCTGGCGCTCCCCAACCGCGCGGCGCTGGTCAACACCAGCACGCCCACCAGCGCGGTCAACCCCCAGAACTGCGCGAGCGGCGCCCCGGAGGCCCCGCTCTTCACGAACGGCACCGGCGTGGACATCACCCGGCTGTGCTTCTCGCCGCCGGCGAACCTGCGCGTCGACAGCGCGGCCTCGATCGCCTCGGAGAAGCTGGTGCGCGGGCAGCTGGATGCCGGCTTCCACCGCGACCCGCTGGTGGGGGCCACGGTGCGTGGCGGCCTGATCACCTACAGCCTGACCCTCACCAACACCGGCAGCGTCGATTTCCGCGACCTGCGGATCGTCGACGTGCTGCCCTTCGCGGAGCCGGCGCCCGGCAACCGGGGCGTGCGCGACCTGCTGCCGCTCGGCACGGTTTGGACGCCGCGTCTCGCCGGCCCGGTGACGGTGGAGCCGCCCATCCCGGGCCTGACGGTGCGCTACAGCTTCGAGACCAACCCCTGCCGGCCTGAGTTGGCCAACCCCAACCCCGGCTGCGTGCCCATGGTGGACGGCGTGGACCCGGCGCCGGGTGTGTGGAGCATTAACCTGCCGCCTGACCCGACGCAGGTGCGCTCGCTGCGCTTCGACTTCGGCAGCTACGTGCTGCGGGCCAACCAGGCGGTGCGCTTCACCTTCACGATGCTGGCGCCCGCGGACGCGCCGATCGCCACCCCCGGCCCGGACGGGGTGTTCGGCAACAGCGACGACGGCAACGTGGCCTGGAACACGTTCGCCTACTCTGCTATCCGCACCGACGACGGCTCCCAACTCGTCGCCCAACCGCCGCGCGTCGGGGTCGAGGTGCGGGCGGGCGCGCCCACGGCGATCGCCCTGGAGCGCTTCACCGCGCGTTGGGAGGGGAGCAGCGTGACGGTCGCGTGGACGACCGGCGCCGAGGTGAACACCTGGGGCTTCCACCTGCTGCGCAGCGCGAGCGGCCGGCGCGCGGACGCCGCGCCGGTGACGGCGGCGCCGATCCTGGGGCAGGGGCGCGGGCTAGGCGGGGCGAGCTACCGCTGGATCGACCAGAGCGCCGAGGCGGGCCGGAGCTACAGCTACTGGCTGGTGGAGAGCGAGATCGGCGGCGCGACCCACGAGTACGGGCCAGCGTCCACCGCGCCCGGCGTGAGCATCCAGCCGGGGGACATCTTCCTGCCGCTGATCGGGAACTAGTGCTCTATCCGCACACGGCGTTTGCGGGGGCTTGGGGGGCGTAGCCCCTCCAAGACTCCCGCTTTGCGGATACGCCCTAGAGCGCCCTCGGGAGGGCCAGGCCCTCCCTGAACAACCTCACCCCTATCCTGTGCCTGGGTGCTGCAAGCGTGGAACGCTTGCGGCACCCAGGCACATCTGGTATAGTGGAACCGGCGCAGAGCGCACAACGCGATACGGAGGCCCGGATCCGCAACGCCGGGCGCAGGTGGAGGCTGGCACAAGGTAGTGTGCCGCCTCCGTTTTCGTGTGGGGGAACATCGTGAGGGCGACGCTATGGCGCAGTTCCGCTTCACTCCCGCGACCCATTGGCGCGAGACGCCCCTGGCGCGGCTGCTCAGCCCGATGCAGCGCTTCATCCATAGCGAGACGGCGAGCGGCTTGGTGCTGATCGCCGCGACAGTGTTGGCGCTCGTCCTCGCCAACTCGCCGCTGGCCGGGGCCTACCATGACCTGCTGCACGCCGAGCTCGCCGTGTCGGCCGGCCCCTTCGAGCTGCGCCAGACGCTGCTGCACTGGATCAACGACGGCCTGATGGCGCTGTTCTTCTTCCTGGTGGGGCTGGAGCTGAAGCGTGAGTTCATCGCCGGCGAGCTGGCCGACCGGCGCCAGGCGGCGCTGCCGTTGCTGGCGGCTGCCGGCGGCGCGCTGCTGCCAGCGGCGATCTACACGTTCATCAACCGCGGCACGCCCGGCGCACCCGGCTGGGGTATCCCCATGGCCACCGACATCGCCTTCGCGCTCGGCGTGCTGGCACTCCTCGGCGACCGCGTCCCCTGGGCGCTGAAGGTATTCCTCACCGCGGTGGCCGTGATCGACGACCTGTTCGCGGTGGTGGTGATCGCGCTGTTCTACACCAGCGGCCTCAACATGGCGGCCCTCGCCGTGGGCCTCGGTGTGCTGGCGCTGCTGGCGTTCCTCAACGTCGGTGGCATCCGCTCCACGCTGGTGTACAGCCTGATGGGGGGCCTTGTCTGGCTGGCGTTCCTGTACTCCGGCGTCCACGCCACGATCGCCGGGGTGCTGGTGGCGCTGACCGTGCCGGCGCGCAATCGCATCAACGCGAGCGACTTCTTTCTCCGGGCGCAGCACATCCTCTCCCACTTCGCCGAGAGTGGCGACCCGGCCGACCGCATGCTGCGGGACGAGCGCCAGCAGAGCGCGGTGCTGGAGCTGGAGGACGCGGCCGAGGCGGTGCAGGCCCCGCTGCAGAAGCTAGAGCACCAGCTGCAGCCGTGGGTGGCCTTTCTGATCGTCCCGGTGTTCGCGCTCGCCAACGCCGGCGTGACACTCTCGTTCGGCGGCGGCGAGCCGGTGGCCGGCGGGGTGATGCTGGGCGTGCTGCTGGGGCTGGTGCTAGGCAAGCCGGCCGGCCTGTTGGGCGCCACCTGGTTGACGGTGCGCCTCGGGGTCGCCGCGCTGCCGCACGGCGTGACGTGGCTGCACATCGCGGGCGTCGGATGCCTGGCCGGACTGGGCTTCACGATGTCGCTGTTCATCGCGGCGCTCGGACTGGGCGGCGGGGAGTTGCTGGAGGCGGCCAAGCTCGGTATCCTGGGCGCGTCGCTCGTCGCTGGCCTGCTGGGGTACGTGGTACTGCGGTGGGTCTCGGCGTCGGCTGGGCGAGAGGATAGCGGATAGGGAGCGGATGATGTGGATAGCAGATGCTTTACACGTCCGGCAGGACTGCTATACTGCTGCTGCGCAACCGATACCGGAGGCTCTTCCGATGACTGCTGCTACAAGCGAGCCGGCCAACGGCAACGGAGTGATCGTCGCCCGTGACATGAGCGTGTACTACGGCACCTTCCGCGCCGTCAAGCACGTGACCCTGTCGTTCGAGCCACAGAATATCACTGCGCTGATCGGCCCTTCGGGGTGCGGCAAGAGCACTGTGCTGCGCTCCTTCAACCGTATGAACGACCTCATCCCCGGCGCGCGCGTCGAGGGCCAGGTGCTGTTCCACGGCCAGGACCTCTACGCGCCGGGGGTGGACGCGGTGGCGGTGCGCCGGCGGATCGGCATGGTCTTCCAG
>DATMBA010000568.1:0-1535 GCA_035559635.1 Roseiflexaceae bacterium | reverse complement strand
GTTCGTCTTCCTGGTCTGCTTCGCCGGGCTGCAGGCCGTGCCCCAGGACGCGGTGGAGGCGGCGCTGGTGGACGGGGCGGGGGGCTGGCAGCTGTTCCGCCGGATCGAGCTGCCCTACCTCTCCTCGCTGCTGCTGCTGGTGCTGGTCTTCCGCTTCACCGACACCTTCCGGGTCTTCGACCACGTCCTGGTGCTCACCGGCGGCGGGCCCGGCGCCACCACCGAGTTCCTCAGCGTGTACCTCTACCGCATCGCCTTCAAGTTCTTCAACCTGAGCTACGCCGCGGCGGTGTCGCTGTTCGTCCTGGCGGTGGCCTCGGTGGCCTTCGCCGTGCTGAGCCGGGCCCTGGGGCGGGAGGTGGGGCAGTGAGAGTGCGGGGCCTCTGGCGCGTCCTGGCGGTGGCCGCGCTGGCCGCGCTGGCGGTGCTCTACCTCTTCCCCTACGCCTGGATGGTGCTGACGGCGGTGAAGCCGCTGGCGGAGTTCTACCGCTTCCCGGCGACGATCCTCCCCGAGCGGGTCACGCTGCAGCCCTTCGTCTCGGTGATGGTCGGCCGCGGCTACCTGACCCTGCTGCGCAACAGCCTGGTGGTGTGCCTGGCCGCGGTGGCGCTCGGCCTGGTGGTGGCGATGCTGATCGCCTACCCCGTGACGCGCCTGCCGGTCTCCCCGCGCTTCCGCCGGGCGCTGCTGAACTGGATCCTGAGCCTGCGCTTCCTGCCGCCGATCGTCGTCGTCATCCCTTTCTTCGACATCGTGCGGCGGGCGGGGCTGTACGACCACCCGCTGGCCCTCGTGCTGCTGTACTCGGTGTTCGGCCTGCCGTTCGCCACCTGGATGCTGCGCGGCTTCCTGCTGGAGGTGCCGATGGAGCTCGAGGAGGCGGCGCTGGTGGACGGCGCCGGCCGCCTGCGCGCGTTCTTCACCGTCCTGCTGCCGCAGCTGGCCCCGGCCCTGCTGGCCACCGCGGTGATCACCTTCGCGCTGGGCTGGAGCGAGTTCATGTTCGCCTTCATCCTCAGCGCCACCCCGCGCTCGCAGACGTTCCCGATCGGCGTGGCCAGCCTGGTCACGCAGTTCGAGATCATCTGGAACGAGATGGCGGCGGTGGGGGCCATCGCCGCGGCGGTGCCGGTGGCGCTGCTGCTGCTGGCCCGGCGCTACGTGCTCACCGCGCTGACCTTCGGCGCGATCCGGGAGAAGGCATGAGGACGTGCGTGTGCCTGGACGCCGTGGCCGCGGGGCTGCCGCTGGAGGCGGCCCTGGAGGCGGCCGCGGCGGCGCAGGGGATCGAGATCTGGGACTGGCGGCGGTGGGACGTGGCGGCGCTGGGCAGCCGGGCGGCGTCATGCGGGCTGCCGGTGGTGGCCCTCAGCGGCAACACCTTCGAGGAGCCGCTCGTGGATCCGGACGCCCACCCGCGCGCGCTGGCGCACCTGGCCCGCTCGATCGAGGCGGCGCGGCGGCTGGGGGCCGCGGTGCTGGTCGCGCACACCGGCTACGCGATCGCCGGCCGGTCCCGCCCGGCGCAGTGG
>DATMBA010000567.1:0-22112 GCA_035559635.1 Roseiflexaceae bacterium | reverse complement strand
GGGCTTCGCCCTCCCTGCAACCCTCCCATCGAACCAACCGGTGTATGTGGAGCTCTGTGGCTCTTGACACTAGTATGTCCAGAGGTTATACTTCTCATAGGAGAGGAGGTATAACGATGGCGAATGTCAAGACCGCGATCTCTTTGCAGGAGGAGTTGTTCGAGCGTGCCGAGGCGGCCGCCCGCGAGATGAACGTATCCCGAAGCCGGTTGGTAGCGATGGCGCTGGAAGAGTTCATCCGCAAACGGGAGAACCGCAAGCTTGCCGAGCAGATCGACGCCGCCTACGGCGAGGGCCTGGATGATGAGGAGAGAGCGTGGCTGGCGTTTGGTCGGCAGCAGATGTACCGGCGCTTTGAGGCGGATGACCAATGATCGACCAGGGCGATGTCTTTTGGGTCGATTTGGGGATCGCCAGCGACTCTGGGCCGGGCTTCCGTCGTCCCTGCGTCGTCGTCCAGAACAACCTGTTCAATCACAGCCGCATCCGCACAACTGTGGTCTGTCTTCTGACCTCGAATCTGCGGCGCGCTATTGCCCCTGGGAATGTGCTCCTGAACCCGGGCGAAGCAAATCTGCCACAGCAGAGCGTTGTGAACGTCTCGCAGATCTACACAGTGGACAAAGAGCTGCTGGAAGAGCGGATCGGCAGGCTCCCCGAACGGCGCGTTCGTGAGATTCTCAAGGGCATCAACCTCGTGCTCCAGCCGGCGTCATAACTCCTTCACTAGGTACACGCACGTCTCGTAGACGCGCTCCACCACCTCGCTGCGCTCGTCATACTCGTCCCAGGCGATCTCGTAGGCGCCGTGCCCTCAGTCGCGGTAGCCGGGCCGCTCGTAGAGCCGCTGCGCGCAGGTTGTCCAGGCTGACGGACAGGCCTACGCTCTCGGGCGTGGCAGGGTGCGGAAGGGGAGCACGCGCCGCCAGGCGTGCGCGGCAAAGGCGGCGATAGCGGCGAGGTAGAGCAGGCCGGCGGCCACGGGGATCCAGCCGGGGGCGGATGTGCCGAGCGGGGCGTGGAGCGCGGCGAGCAGCACGCCGGCGTTGAGGGCCAGGTAGCTGAGCCACGCTGGTCGGGTGTCGCCGCGCGAGCCGGCGGCGTCCAGACGCGGCAGCATCCAGAAGGCCACCCCGAAGGCCAGCTGCACTGTCCAGCCCACCAGCAGCATATGGACGTGGCTGCCGCGCAGCGGCCAGAGCCAGGCGAGCGCCGACACGCCCTTGGCGAGCAGCGCCAGCCCGCCGGCGGTGTAGCCCAGGCCGAGCCAGAGCAGGGCGGTGCGGACCATGAGCTGTGTGAGGTGGGGCATAGTTCTCTGCTATGAATTGGGAGGGTCAGGGCGGGTGTAGTCCTCTCTCAACCCCACCTCTTTCCGCTGGCGCTGAAGGTTATGGTGTGGGTGGGGTGTCAGGGGAGGGCCTGGCCCTCCCCTCACTCTTCCCCTTGACGCGCGGCCAGAGGGCGGCCACCAGCGACCAGGCGGCCAGCGGCTGGAGCAGCGCCGAGAGGGCCAGCGCGGCGCCGGACCAGGGGCCGGGCGACCAGGTGTGGGCCGGCTCGGCCACAGCGCGCAGCAGCAGGCCGCCGTTGAGCGCGCCGTAGGCCAGCCAGCCGAGCCGCTCGTCGCCGCGCGGGCGCTCCCGGCTGAGCGGTGGGAACATCCACAGCGCCACCCCGCCGATCAGTTGGGTGACCCAGCCGACCATGAGAAGGTGGTAGTACACCGGCAGCAGCGCGGTGATGCGCCCGCTCAGACCTAGCCCCTGGTTGGCAAGCACCAGCCCGCCGACGAGAAAGGCCGCCAGCAGGTAGGCGAGGGCAGTCTTGATGTAGATGCGCGATTGCGGGTGCATCGTGTGGATGCGAGGGGCCTTCCCTCGCACTCCCCATCAACCCTTGTTCCTGGGCGACGCGAACACGACGGTGAATGGCCGCCCGATCGCCCCCTCGGGACAGAAAGACTCGCACACCTCGCAGAAGGTGCAGGCGGCTGGCTTGCTTATGACTGCCTTGCCGCCGCGGACCTCCACGGCCTGTGTGGGGCAGAGCAGTTCACACTGGCCACAGCCGTTGCAGCGCGCGAGGTCGATCAGCGGCAGGGTCCAGACTTCATCGATCACGATCCTCTCCTTCGCGGCGGCCGGCAGCGGGGGAGGCGGGGGGAGGATGCTCTCGGCCGCCGCTTCAGGAAGGATACGCCGCGCGCACTGGGGTGCACTGCGACTTATATCACAGGCCGGCAAAAGTAGCTATAGCTTAACTTGCCGTTGCACCACCTCCTGGCAGCAGGAAGGCCAGCGCCCCGGGCAGCCGGCGTGCCCAGGCGGCCTCGGTATGCGCCGCCCCCTTCTCCTCCACATAACGCAACCACCGGCCAGGGCGGTAGCCCCTGGCCACCAGCAGGTCGCGCATGTGGCGGGCGGACTGGACGGTGCGTTCGCGCTCGGCGGTACCGATGTCCAGGTAGATGCGGCCCTTTGGCGGCTGTGCGTCCTGGACCAGGGGGAAGATCGCGCCGCCGGCGAACCAGAAGGCCGGGCTGAGGGCCCCCACGAAGCCGAAGACGTCCGGGCGGCGGAAGAAGGCGTACAGGCTGATCAGCCCGCCCATCGAGGAGCCGAGGATGCCGGTATGCTCGCGGTTCGGGCGGGTGCGGAAGGCGCGGTCGATGTAGGGCTTGAGCGTGTCCACGATGAAGCTGAGGTAGGCGTCGCCCTGGCCGCCGCCATCGCCGCCGGCGAAGGGGCTGTACTCGTCTAGGCGGCGCGCACCCATGTTGGGGATGCCGACGACGATGGCCGGCCGGCCGCGGCGCGCGAGTTGCTCCATCGCCTCGTCCACGTGCCACTCGCCGGCGTAGCTCGTGGCCTCGTCGAAGAGGTTCTGCCCGTCGTGCATATAGATCACAGGGTAGCGCGTGTCGCCATAGTAGTAGGCGGGCGGCAGGTGCACCAGGATGTCGCGGGTGTTGCCGAGCTGCGGGCTATGGAAGCCGGCGACCGTTACCAGCGTGCCGGCCACGGTGTGGGCGCCGGGGGTGGTGCCGGGGAGCACACGCGGTGGCGCCGGCTCGGCCTGCACCGGGGCCAGGCGGTGGTGGGTGGCCCACACGTCCCCCGGCTGGCAGAGCAGGGCCAGCGAACGCGGCTGCAGCGGGTAGGACGTGCCGGCGGGGAGGGGATCTGCGGTGCCATCCTCCCAGGCGGTGTCCAGCACGCGCTCCCAGCGCGGCCCGGCCGGGTCGCCGGGCAGCGTGAAGGGAATAGGCTCGTGGTGGGCGTTGACCAGCAGCAGCAGCACGTCGTCTCGCACCGGGCGGCCCTGATCGTCCCACTCGGCCATGATCTGGCCGTTGAGCAGCATCCCTAGGCAGCGCACGAACCCGTCGCTCCACTCCTCGTCGCTCATCTCCTGGCCGTCCGGGCGGTACCACTCGATGTCCCCCACGTCGCGGCCGTGGATGGCGCGGCTCTGGAAGAAGGTGCGCCGGTGCAGCACCGGGTGGGCCTTGCGCAACGCGATCAGTCGCCTGGTGAAGTCCAGCAGGTCGCGCGCGCGCGTGTCCAGCCGCCAGTCGACCCAGCTCAGCTCGTTGTCCTGGCAGTAGGCGTTATTGTTGCCGTGCTGGGTGCGGTTGCGCTCGTCGCCGGCCAGGAGCATCGGCACGCCCTGGGAGAGGAGCAACGTGGCGAGCATGTTGCGCTGCTGGCGGGCGCGCAGCGCGTTCACCTGCGGGTCGTCCGTCTCGCCCTCGACGCCGCAGTTCCAGGAATTGTTGTGGCGCTCGCCGTCGCGGTTGTCCTCGCCGTTGGCCGCGTTGTGCTTCTCGTTGTAGCTCACCAGGTCGCACAGGGTGAAGCCGTCGTGGGCGGTGATGAAGTTGATGCTGGCGTGCGGGCTGCGGCCGTTGTGCTGGTAGAGGTCAGAGGAGCCGCTGAGGCGGTAGGCCAGTTCGGCCACCTGGGCTTCGTCCCCCTTCCAGAAGCGGCGCACCGTGTCGCGGTACCGGCCGTTCCACTCGGCCCACAGCACCGGGAAGTTGCCCACCTGGTAGCCGCCCGGCCCCACATCCCACGGCTCGGCGATCAGCTTGACCTGCGAGAGAATGGGGTCCTGGTGGATGGTGTCGAAGAACGAGGAGAGGCGGTCGCCCTCGTAGAGGCCGCGGGCCAGGGTGGCGGCCAGGTCGAAGCGGAAGCCGTCCACGTGCATCTCCTGCACCCAGTAGCGCAGGCTGTCCATCACCAGCTGCAGGGTGCGGGGGTGGAGCAGGTTCAGGCTGTTGCCGGTGCCGGTGTAGTCCATATAGTAGCGCGGCTGGTTGGGCACCAGGCGGTAGTAGGAGCGGTTGTCGATGCCCTTCATGGAGAGCATGGGGCCGAGGTGGTTGCCCTCACAGGTGTGGTTGTACACCACGTCGAGGATCACCTCGATGCCGGCGGCGTGGAGGGCCTTGACTGTGCTCTTGAACTCGCGCACCTGCAGGCCGTCGTGCTGCTGGCTGCTGTAGGGGGCGTGGGGCGCGAAGTAGGCCAGGGTGTTGTAGCCCCAGTAGTTGCGCAGGCCGCGCTCGACGAGGTGGCGGTCGTCCACATAGGCGTGGATGGGGAGCAACTCGACGGCGGTGACGCCGAGGTCCTTGAGGTAGGCGATCACCGGCGGGTAGGCGAGGCCGGCGAAGGTGCCGCGCAGTTGCTCGGGCACCTCGGGATGCAGCTTCGTGAAGCCGCGGACGTGCAGCTCGTAGATGATCGTGTCGTGGAGCGGGATGCGCGGCGGCCGGTCGTCGCCCCAGTCGAAGGCCGGGTCGATCACGACGCAGCGCGGCATGTAGGGCGCACTATCGCGCTGGTCAGGTCTCTGGTCGCGGGCGGCGCCGATGCGGTAGCCGAAGAGCGCGTCGTGCCAGTGGAGGGCGCCGGTGAGCGCCTTGGCATATGGGTCCACCAGCAGTTTGTGGGGGTTGTAACGCAGCCCTGTGGCCGGCTGGTAGGGGCCGTGGACACGGTAGGCGTAGCGTTGGCCGGGGCGGACGCCGGGCAGGTAGGCGTGCCAGACCTGGTCGGTCTGGTTGCTGAGCGGGATGCGGGCAGCCTCGTGCGGCGAGTCAGGCGTCGCGAACAGGCACAGGTCGACTCCGGTGGCGCGCTCGGCGTAGAGCGCGAAGTTGACGCCGGCGCCGTCCCAGGTGGCGCCGAGCGGGTAGGGCTTGCCGGGCCAGATCGAGGTCATACAGTTCCTTGAGGTGGGTTGACGGGGGGCAAGCTCGCTTGACCCTCCCGTGTTCAGGGGGTTGAAGGGCGAAGCCCATCCAACAGATCTGCCAAGCTTCAATGCATCGTCACAGAAGCCAATGCTACAAGGTTGGAGGGCGAAGCCCCTCCAGCCGATCCGCCAAGGGAGCTTTTTGGGTGCTTGCGGCCCGCGTAGCCCTCGCGTGATGCGATATTGTAGATCGCTTTATGCAAGCGCCGTGCCGTGCGCTGGCTGGCATAGATGTTGCGCTGTGGGAACGGAGCCTTGTCAACGGAGGGAGCGGAGGGAGCGGCGGGGCCAGGAGCGGCGGGACCAGGAGCGGCGGGACCAGGAGCGGCGGGAGCGGCGCCGGGATCTGTTCTCTCCGCGCTGCGCACGAACTGGTGCTGGCGATGGAGCCTACCGATCGATGCGCAGCCGGCCGCCTCTGGGAGGCGCTTCCGCGTCTGGGCGCCGGTGGCGCGCCGCGCACGAACTGGTGCTGGCGACGGACGGCTACTACGAGGCGCATGTACCGGGCGTGCGGCCCGGCGCCCGCTACATGTACCGGCTGGACGGCGCGCAGCTCGGCCCGCACCGCCAGCTGGCCCGACCCCGGCGGTGGGAGGAGCCAGGCCACCAGCTGTCCCACCAGGTCCGGGAAGCCGTCCCCCCGCCACCCAGTCGGCGGCCCAGCGGGCCGAGAGATCGCTTGTCCAGGCCATGGCATGCCCCAGCCCGTGCTGCCAGACCGCCAGCTGCGGCTCGTCCTCCGGCGTCGCCAGGATCACCTGCGCCGTGCGGCGCGGCGTGGTCAGCACATAGCCGTGGAGTTGGGGTGTGGTCGCCAGCCCGTGCACCACCGCGTCGAACACGGCCAGTTCCTCCAGCCGCTGCGGGAGGGCCTCGGGAGCGACGGTGGTGACGCCCATCTGGGCGGCGGCCAGGGCGCGCTCCAGGTGCTCGGCCTCTGCGGGGGCGCCGGCCACCAGCAGCACCCTGGGGCGCTCGGCCACCACGGCGAACGTCTCGGCGGCGTTGTTCTCTGGCCGCGCGTCGCCGGCCACCTCCAGGCGCACGTGGGAGCGGTTGAAGGCCGGCTCGGGCGCGGGCAGCGCGATCTCCACTAGCTGCCGCCCGGCCTGCAGCGCTACCGGCTGGCTCGCCACCGGCGCGCCCGTGGTGTCCATGACGACGACGCGGCCCTGGGCGGGGGAGCTGCTCTCCAGCAGCACGCGCATCCGCAGCCGCTGGCCCGCGCGGGCGGCCGCGGGCAGTTCCACCGCGCCCACCTGCGCGTCCAGCGCGTCCAGCCGCTCGCCGAGCGGCACAACGTCCACCGGCACACCGCGCACGGCCCGCCTCGCGCGCAGCCGCCAACGCGTCGCCGGCCGTCTCGGCGCTGTCCGAGAGCAGCACCAGGCTGGCCCACATCCGCCAGCCCTCAAGCCGGCGCGGGCGCCGCATGGCCGCGAGCCACAGCAGGGGCACCAGCAGCAGCAGCCAGAGCGCCGCAGGAAACAGAGCCGAAAATCCCACGATACTCCACCCGTAATCCTAGGGGCGAACGGGGCGGGCGCGGAGCAGGTCGTTCGCCGGAGCCGCTCAGATCGCCGGCCGCGCCAGGCGGGGGGGCGCCGGCCCGCTGGCCGGTGCTGCGCTGTCTGGCAAGATGCCGGCCGCGGGCGAGTGCTGGGTGCTGAGTCGATCTCCATGTGCTGAGCGCCTGTTTGCAGCGGAGAGGGGTTAGTAAGAGCCTGTTTGAACAGGGGAGCGTGAGGGGTTTCACCCCTCACCCATCCCCCGCCGCGCAGCGGCGGGCGGGGAGATGCGGAGGCCTATGGCCCCAGCCGGGAGGCGTTTCAAATAAGCTCTAAGATCAAACCAGCTCTGAAGGTGAGCGTTGCCCTTACCGAACTCTTACACATGCCTCGTACTCCCCTTACACCCGCCGCGTATACTCCCTCTCGCAAGGCAACCAGGAGGGAGACCGATGATCACCGTTGATGTGCAGACCGCGCCGGCCCGGACCGCAGCCGATCTCTATGAGTCGCTGCTGCGCGGCGATGCGCCGCTCGTCCTCGATGTCCGTAATCCGGACGACTTCGCGCGCTGGCGCGTCGAGGGCCGCAGCACGCTGGAGGTGCGCAACCTCCCTTACTACGACTTCATCGAGGACGAGGATGCGATGGCGGCGCAGGTACCGGCCGGCCGGGAGGTGCTGGTAGTGTGCGCCAAGGAGGGCTCGTCCCAGTATATCGCCGGCCTGCTGCGCGAGCGCGGCGTCCCGGCGAGCTATCTGAAGGGCGGCATCCTGAGCTGGGGCCACCACTACGACACCCGCGACGTCGTGCGCGCGGCCTGGGGCCGCATCGTCCAGATCGTCCGCCCGGCCCGTGGCGATGTGAGCTTCGTGCTGGTGAGCGGCGGCGAGGCGGCGGTGATCGACCCGCTGCGCCACACCGGGCACTATACCCGGGCGGTGGCCGCGGCCGGCGCGCGCCTCACGCATATCTTCGACACCCACGTGCACGCCGACCACATCAGCGGCGGGCCGCAGCTCAGCCGCGAGACCGGCGCGCCCTACTACGTCCACCCCTACGACGCGATCCACCCGATCGACATGCTGCCGGCCCGCATCGCCTACACGCCGCTGGAGGATGGGCAGGTCTTCCAGGTGGGCCAGCTGTCGCTGCGGGTGATCTGGTACCCCGGCCACACGCTGGGCCAGGTGAACTTCCTGGCGGAGGCGCCGGACGGCTCGCGCTACCTGTTCACCGGCGACGGCATCTTCCTGCGCTCGTTCGGCCGGCCGGACTTGGGCGGCAGGGGCGAGGCCTGGACGCCGATGCTCTACGAGAGCATGGCGCGCCGCCTGCCGCCCCATCTGACCGACGAGACCTACATCCTGCCGGCGCACTTCAGCACGCTGGACGAGTGCGACGCGGCGGGGCGGTGTGCGGCGCCGTGGGGCCAGGTGCGGCGGGCGAATGAATCGCTGGCGCACCTCGGCTCGCCGGATGCGTTCGCCGCCTTCGTGCTCGGCAACCTGCCGGTCTTCCCGCCGCAGTACGTCGAGATCAAGCGCGTCAACATCGGCCTGTCGGCCCCGACAGAGGAGCAGGCCGAGGAGCTGGAGCTGGGCAAGAATATCTGCGCCCTGGCGAAGTAAAGGGGAGGCGCAGGGAGGGCGTGCCCTCGCTGAGACCCACCCGCTTTCCGTGTAGAACGAGGAGATCTCCATGTCCACATCATATGACCAGACCCTTGACGTGAAGGGTGCGAAGTGCCCCATGCCGCTGGTGAAAAGCCGCAAGGCGATCGGCGAGCTGGGGGTCGGGCAGGTCCTGAAGGTGGTGGCGACCGACCGCGGATCGCTGGCGGACTTCCAGGGCTGGGCGAAGGCGGCGAAGAACGTCGAGCTGGTGGCCCAGGAGACCGTGCAGGACGGCGGCCAGGACCTCTACGTCCACTACCTGCGCCGCACCGCCTGAGATGGGGAGGTGCGGGGGGCGCAGTCCTGTCACGATCTCTATTCTGACTATTCTTTCGGGGCCTGGGGCCCCTGGAGCACGAAGTGGAAGCAATGACTATCGAGACCCTTGAGCGCACGAACGGTACCGCGGCGCTGCTGGAGCGCATCGCAGCGCTGGAGGCGCGCGTGGCCGCGCTGGAGGCCCACCCGGCCCAGGGCATCGAGGACCGGCTGGCGATGGTGGTGTTCTCCGGCGACCTGGACAAGGCCATCGCCGCGCTGATCATCGCCACCGGCGCCGCCTCGATCGGGATGGAGACCTCCATGTTCTTCACCTTCTGGGGCCTGGGCGCCGTGAAGCGGCAGAAAGTCTACGACGGCAAGAACCTGCTGGAGCGCGGCTTCACGGCCATGCTGCCGGGCGGTCTGGGGCAGCTGGGCCTCTCGCAGATGAACTTTTTCGGCGCGGGCGCGCAGATCATCCGCAAGCTGATGAAGGACCATGAGATCACCTCGGTGGAGGAGCTGTTCGCGCTCGCGCGGGAGTTGGGCGTGCGGATGGTGGTCTGCGATATGTCGCGCCAGCTGCTGGGCGTGACGGACGGCGAGTTGATCGACGGGCTGGAGACCGGCGGCGTCGCAACGTTCCTGGGCGACGCGGCGCGCGCCAAGGTGACGCTGTTTATCTAACAGGCCGGGCATGGAAAGGGGGAGCGTGAGGGGGTTCACCCCTCACCTATCTCCCCGCCCGCCGCTGCGCGGCGGGCGGGGGGCGCGCGCCCCTAGCCGGGAGGCTCTTCACACAAGCGCGGAGAGCCTGTCTGAAAGGGGGAGCGTGAGGGGGTTCACCCCTCACCTATCTCCCCGCCCGCCGCACAGCGGCGCGGGGGGCGCGCGCCCCTAGCCGGGAGGCTCTTTACATAAGCTCTGACAGTGTGCGCGCAGCGCATGGGAGTCTAAGTATGTTTCAGAGGATCTTCGGCGGCGGCGGCGCCGCGGCCACCGTCGCGCAGATGACGGTGGCGGACCTGAGGCAGCGGCTCGCGGCCAGGGAGCCGCTCCAGCTGATCGACGTGCGCTCGGCGGAGGAATACCAGCACGACGGGCACATCGCCGGCGCGCGGCTGATCCCGCTGCCGGCGCTCGCGCAGCGGCTAGGCGAGATCGCCCGCGACACGCCGGTGGCCCTGATCTGCCGCTCCGGCAACCGGAGCCAAGTGGCCGCCGAGCTGCTCGCGCGCGCCGGCTACACCGCCGTGAGCAATGTGCAGGGCGGGATGATCGCCTGGCGCCGCGCCGGCTACCCGGCGCGCTGAGAGGAGCCGACCGATGACACTGCACTGTACGAACCTGTCGGAGTTGGTGGCACGCACCTCGGCTGGTCTCAAGCGCTACGAGATCGACGGCCGGCTCACGCTGGCCGGGCAGCCGCAGCCAGAGGATTGGGAGGCCCTGGCGGCCGAGGGATTCGCGGTGGTGATCAACATGCGCTCGGACCCCGAGCGCGCCGCCGACCAGCAGCGTCGCGCCGAGGGCGCCGGCCTGCGCTACATCCACCTGCCGCTGCCGGCCTATGAGCTGGAGCCGGAGCACCTGGCGACGTTCCACCAGGTGCTGGCGGCGCAGGAGGGGCGCGTGCTGCTGCACTGCCGCTCGGCCACCCGCGTGGCGCTCATGTGGCTGCTCGACCGTGTTGTGTACGATGGCTGGAGCCGCGCGCGGGCCGAGCAGGCGCTGCGCGCCGCGGGTTACGGCGAGGACGCGATGGAGACCTTCAGCTTCTGTGCCGACGACTACTTCGAACGTGTCGCTGCGTAGGGGAGGCCTGGAGGGGCGCAGCTCCTCCGAACATTGTATGGCTGCTTCACCACTCAAGACATGGATCGGTCGGCCGGGCGCCGGCCAGGGGCTGCGGCGCTACCTGCCGTTTCTCGGCTGGCTCGCGCGCTACCGCAGGGCGGACCTGCCCAGCGACCTGGTGGCCGGGGTCGTGACGGCGATCATGCTCATTCCACAGAGCATGGCCTATGCGCAGCTGGCCGGGCTGCCGCCGCAGGTGGGGCTGTACGCCTCGGTGCTGCCGCTGGCAGTCTATGCGCTGCTGGGCACCTCCGGCCAGCTCTCGGTCGGCCCGGTGGCGATCACCTCACTCGCGGTCTTCGCCGGGGTGAGCGCGCTGGCCGAGCCAGGCAGCCCGCGCTATCTGGAGCTGGTGCTGCTGCTGGCGCTCATGGTGGGCGCTGCCAAGCTCGGCCTGGGGCTGCTGCGGCTGGGCTTCGTGATGAACTTCGTCTCGCACCCGGTGCTGGCCGGCTTCACCTCGGCCTCGGCGCTGATCATTGCCGCCGGGCAGCTCAAGTACCTGCTCGGCTACCAGGTGGCCGGCGAGCGCTTCCACGAGGTGCTCCTGAGCGCCGCCACCGGGCTGGCGCGGACGAACACGGCGACGCTGGCGATCGGGCTGGCGAGCGTGGCGCTGCTGCTGCTGTTCCGCACCCGGCTGCGGCCGCTCCTGCGCTCCCGCACGCGGCTCCCGGCCGCCGCCATCACGCTGATCGTCAGCGGGGCACCGCTCCTCACCGTGCTGCTCGGCACCCTGGCCGCCTGGGTCTTCCGGCTGGACCAGGCCGCCGGCGTGCGGATCGTCGGCGCCATCCCGCAGGGCTTCGCGCCGCCCGCGCCTCCCGCGCTCAATGCCGTAGATGCCCAGGCCCTGCTGCCCACCGCGCTGACGATCGTCTTCATCAGTGTGGTCGAGTCGATCGCGGTGGCCAAGGCGCTCGCCAGCAAGCGCCGCCAGGCGATCGACGCCGACCAGGAGTTGATCGCGCTCGGCGCGGCCAACGTCGCCGCCAGCCTGACCGGCGGCTACCCGGTCACCGGCGGGTTCGCGCGCTCGGTGGTGAACGATCAGGCCGGCGCGGTGACGGGGCTGGCCTCGCTGGTCACGGCGGCGAGCATCGGGCTGATCGTGCTGTTCTTCACCCCGCTGTTCTTCTTCCTGCCGCAGGCGGTGCTGGCCGCCACGGTGATCGTCGCGGTGCTAGGGTTGTTCCGGCCGGGCGAGGTCCGCCATATCTGGCGCATGAACCGCGGCGATGCGCTGACCTGGGGCGTGACGTTTGCATCCGTGCTGGCGCTGGGGATCGAGGCTGGCATCCTGGCCGGCGTGGCGCTCTCGCTCCTGCTCTACCTGTGGCGCACGAGCCGGCCGCACATCGCGGTGGTGGGGCGGGTGGGCCAGAGCGAGCACTACCGTAATGTGCTGCGCCACCAGGTGACCACCTGGCCCGAGGTGGTGGCGGTGCGGGTGGACGAGAGCCTGTACTTCGCCAACACCCGCTACCTGGAGGACGCGCTGCTGAAGATCGTGGCCGGGCGGCCGGAGGTGCGGCACCTGGTGCTGATCGGCGCGGCGATCAACTTCGTGGATGCGAGCGCGCTGGAGACGCTCGAGGCGCTGCTCGGCGAGCTGCGGGCGGCGGGCGTGACGCTGCACCTGGCGGAGGTCAAGGGGCCGGTGATGGATCGGCTGCAGCGGGCCGGGTTCGTCCAGAAGCTGGGCGCCGAGCACATCCACCTTAGCACGCACCAGGCCATGCAGGCGCTCGGGTGCGTGCCAGGAGGATAGAACGCTCGGATCGTTGACTCCCACGGGGCGGGTCAGGGAGGGCTTGCTGCAATCTGTTTGGAAGGGGAGCGTGAGGGGTGAAACCCCTCACACATCCCCTACCCGCCGCCGTGCAGCCGCGGGCAGGCAGAGGAGAGGCGGGGGCCTATGCCCCCCGCGCCCCCAGCCGGGAGGCTTTGCAAACAAGCTCTGAAACCCCATGGGGGAGGCTTTGCCCGCCCTCGCCCGCTCCCGCCCTTCGGTGTATCATGGCGCCGGCAGATGGATCGCAGCGAGGGCGCCGATGAAGGGCACGGTGCTGGTTGTGGAGGACGAGGCGAGCATCCGCACGGTGGCGCGCGCCTACCTGGAGCAGGCCGGCTTCCGCGTGCTGCTGGCCGAGACCGGCCCGGCCGGGCTGGAGCTGGCCCGCCGCGAGCGGCCGGACCTGGTGGTGCTCGACCTGAACCTGCCTGGCATGGACGGGATGGAGGTGGCCGCCCGGCTGCGGGAGGAGTCGGACGTCTTCATCCTGATGCTGACGGCGCGTAGCGAGGAGGCGGACCGGGTGGCCGGGCTGCGGATCGGCGCGGACGACTACCTCACCAAGCCGTTCAGCCCGCGCGAGCTCGCAGCCCGCGCCGAGGCGATCTTGCGCCGCCGGCGCTCCGCCGCCCCCGTTGACCCGAGCCTGCGCTTCGCCTCGCTGCGGGTGGATCCCGAGCGGCGCGAAGTGTGGGCCGGCGAGCAGCAGGTTGAGCTGACGGCCACCGAGTTCGATGTGCTGCTGGCGCTGGCGCGGCACGCCGGTAAGGTGCTCGGCCGCGAGCAGCTCATGGACATGGTGTGGGGCAGCGACTTCTACGGGACGGACCGGGTGGTGGACGTGTACGTCGGGCAGGTGCGGCGCAAGCTGGAGGCGGCCACCGGGCAGACCCTCATCCGCACGGTGCGCGGGGTGGGGTACAAGCTGGTGGACGAGCCGGCGCCATGAGTTGCTGGCGGCAGCTGCGCTGGCGGATCGTCGCCGTCCAGGCGCTGGTCGTCGCCGTCGGCGTCGTGACGCTCATCGTGACGGCCGACCTGTTGGCGGCGCGCGCGGTGGACCCGGCGCTGCTGCCGGCCTTCCGTGACGCGGTGGCGCGCGCGCTGGCGGCGGCGGCGCTGGCCGCGGCGGTCGTTGGCACTGGCGCGAGTGTGCTGCTGGCGCGCGAGATCCTGCGCCCGCTGCGCGAACTGGCGCGCAGCAGCCGGCGCATCGCTGGTGGGCACTATGGCGAGCGGGTGGCTGTGCCGGCCGCCAGCGAGCTGGCCGACGTGGCGGAGAGCTTCAACCAGATGGCGCAGGCTCTGGCGCAGGTGGAGCATCAGCGGGTGGCGCTGATCGGCAACGTGGCCCACGAGCTGCGCACGCCGCTCGCCGGGCTGGAGGGCTACCTGGAAGGGCTGCTGGACGGGGTGCTGCCAAGCGACCCGGAGACGATCGGCGCGATGCAGCACGAGGTGCGCCGGCTGCGGCGCCTGGTGGACGACCTGCAGCAGCTCTCGCGCGTCGAGGCCGGCCAGGTCGCGCTGCGGGTCGAGACGTTCGACCTGGCGCCGCTCGTGCAGCGTGTCGTGACCCAGCTGCGGCCGCAGCTGATCGCGCAGCGCCTGGAGCTGGCCGTCGAGGTCCCCGGCGAGGCGCTGCACGTGCGGGCCGACCCGGACCGCACCGCGCAGATCCTCGTCAATCTGATCGGCAACGCCATCCGCTACACGCCGGACGGCGGGCGGATCTCGGTGCGGGTCCGGCGTGACGGGGATCAGGCGAGCGTCGCGGTGGAGGACACCGGCGTCGGCATCCCCGCCGAGGCGCTGCCCTACATCTTCGAGCGCTTCTACCGGGTGGACCCATCGCGCAGCCGGGCGAGCGGCGGGAGCGGGATCGGGCTGACGATCGCGCGCCATCTGGCGTGGGCGATGGGCGGCGAGATTGTGGCCGCCAGCCCCGGCCTCGGCCAGGGGAGCACCTTCACGCTCTCCCTGCCGCTGATCGTCCCCCCCGGCGGGCACGGTGCGTAGCCCGGGAGCAATGAGGGCTCCCAAGCCCGACGAGGAAGGGGGTTCCATCCCAGGGCTAAAGCTCCTGGGGTGTACGCCTCGGCGCCTGGGCGACGTGTTCGAGCCGCTGGAGGAGCCGCTCCTCGACCCCGGGCGGCAGTTCCACCGGCGCCTCGCGCAGCCCGTGGTACAGCGCGACCGTCTTCGTTAGGCTGTCCAGCACCACCCGGCAGTTGGCGCAGCCGTCCAGGTGGGCCTCGAGCGCCTGGCACAGGTCCTGCGCCAGGTCGCCGTCAACGTAATCGTTGAGTTGGGCGAGCAGCCGGCGGCATTCCTCCAGCGAGTGAGCGTGGCCTGTCATCTCAGGCTCCTTCCGCAGCCGACAGGTACCCGGCGAGCAGCTCGCGCAGCCGCAGGCGGGCGCGGTGCAGCCGGACCTTGACGGCGCTCTCCCCGAGACCGAGCGCCGCCGCCGTCTCATCGGTGCTCAGCCCCTGCAGCTCGCGCAGCACGAACACCACCCGCAGCCCCTCGGGGAGCGCCAGCAGCGCGCGCTCGAGCTGGCCGGCCAGCTCGTGGTCGAGAGCGAGCGCCGCCGGGTCAGCCGGCCACGGCTGGAGCTGGTACGGCACATCCTCCGGCCCAAGCGCCTCGGCCACCTCGTCGAGCGATACCTGCGGGCGCGTCCGGCGCAGCTGCATGAGCGCCTCGTTGGTCACGATGCGGTAGAGCCAGGTACCCAGCCCGCTGCGCCCCTCGTAGCTGTCCAGCTTGGCGCAGGCGCTCACGAAGGTCGCCTGCAGCGCGCCTTCGGCCTCGTCCGGGTCGCCGAGCAGGTGCAGCGCCCGGGCGTAGACCAGCGGCGCGAAGCGCTTGACCAGGCAAGTGCAGGCGTCCGGCTCGTGGCGGCGGAGCCCGGCGAGCAGCTGCTCCTCGTTGGCGTAGATCGAGAGGTCGATGTGCGGGCCGGGCATAGCCCCTCGCATGTCTCTGATGCCGGCGGCGCCCAGGACGTTACGCGCTGGCCGACCGCGGCGGAAGGAAAACCGGCGCGGCGTCAGTATACCAGGACGCGGGCTGCGCCGGAAGCGGCGGCTGTAACCCTCCCGCCGCGCGCCGCATCTGACTGGTAGAGACAGGCGCACCATCATCGCCGCCGCATCTATAAGGAGGCCCTCAATGGCACGCAAGCGTATCGTCGTCGTGGGCACCAGCTTCGCCGGCTACACCGGCGCCCTCGAGCTGCACAGCCTGCTCGGTAGCGCGCACGACATCACGGTCGTCGCCAACACCCACGAGTTCGTCTTCATCCCCTCGCTGATCTGGTACCCCTTCGGCCTGCGCGAGAAGCAGGATATCTCGTTCGATGTCCGGCCGATCTACGCCGAGCGCGGCATCGCCTTCGTCGAGGCCAGCGTCACCGGCTTCGACCTGGAGCGCCAGCTGGTCCAGACGGCCACGGCCGGCGACCTGCCCTACGATTACCTGCTGATCGCCACCGGGCCGAAGGTGGACTTCGACAGTGTGCCGGGGCTTGGGCCGCACACCGGCTATTCTTACTCGATCTGCAACGTGGAGCATGCCGAGGAGACCCGCCGCGCCTGGGAGCGCTTCGTCACGGACCCCGGCCCGATCGTGATCGGCGCGGCGCAGGGGGCGGGCTGCTTCGGCGCGGCTTACGAGTTCATCTTCAACGTCCGCCATCAACTCAAGAAGCTACACCTGCTGGACAAAGCTCCGCTCACCTACGTGACAGCCGAGCCGTTCCTGGGCCACTTCGGCATCGGCGGCTTCGGCAACGCCAGGTGGATGTCGGAGAAGTTCTTCCAGATGCAAGGCATCAACTGGCGCACCAGTAGCACCGTCAGGGAGATCCTGCCGGATGGCGTCGTGCTCGGGAGCGGCGAGGTGCTGCCCTCGAAGTTCACCATGATCATCCCGCGCTTCCTCGGTATCGACGCCATCCGCAACACGCCGGGGTTGGGCAACGCCAGCGGGTTCATCGAGACCGGCGACGACTACCGCCACCCGGTGTACCCGAATGTGTACGCGGCGGGCGTGGCGGTGCACGTGCCGCCGGTGGGGGAGACGGAGGTGGCCTGCGGCGTGCCGAAGACCGGCTACCCCTCGGAGGTCATGGCCAAGACCGCGGCGCACAATATCGCGGCAGACATCCGTGGCGACGCCACACACCGGACCATGCCGTTCTCGCTGATCCACGCCTACTGCATCATGGATACCGGCGACATGGGCATGATGATCCTGGGCGACCACATGCTGGGCCCGCGGCACCTGGAGTTTATCATCCCCGG
The DNA here is from genome assembly GCA_035559635.1 of Roseiflexaceae bacterium. Classification (GTDB taxonomy): domain Bacteria; phylum Chloroflexota; class Chloroflexia; order Chloroflexales; family Roseiflexaceae; genus CALJIC01. Next base: position 5,434 of record DATMBA010000567.1, on the reverse strand, counting down.
GCCGCAGGCGCACTGGGCCAAGCTGGCGTTCGAGAAGTACTTCCTGTACTCCCGCAAGCACGGCCACGTCTAAGAGAGGGAGGGGCGCAGCCCTCGCTGAACCCCATCCCTTTCCGCTGGCTGCGTGCGCGCAGCGCATGGGAGTCCAGGATGGAGCGAGGAGCACACTACGATGGCTGAACGATTGGTGATCATCGGCGGGGTGGCGGCGGGCATGAGCGCCGCCGCGAAGGCGCGCAGAATCCGCCGCGACCTGGAGATCATCGTCTACGAGCGCTCTGGCCACGTGAGCTACGGCGCGTGCGGCTTCCCCTATTTTATCAAGGGCGAGATCCACCGCATCGAGGATCTCATCGTCCGCACTCCGGAGGAGTTCGCCAAGAGCGGCATCACGGTCCACGTGCGCCACGAAGTCACGGCGATCGACACCGTCACGCGGACGGTGCGCGTGCGCGACCTGGCACGGGGCCGGGAGTTCGTGGATGGCTACGACGCCCTCATCCTGGCGGCCGGCGGATCGCCCACCCGCCCGCCCATCCCTGGCCGCGACTTGCCGGGCGTCTTCACGCTGCGTAGCGTCGAGGAGGCCGTCGCCATCCGCAACTGGCTCGACGACGTGCGGCCGCGGCGCGGGGTGATCGTCGGCGGCGGCTACATCGGGCTCGAGATGGCGGAGGCGCTCGCGGCGCATGGTGTAGCGCTCACCGTCGTCGAGCAGCTGCCGCAGCTTCTGCCGAATCTGGACGCCGCGATGGCGGGCCACGTGCAGGCGGAGTTGGCCCGCCAGGGTGTGGCTGTGCGGCTCGAGAGTCCGGTCACGGCGTTCGTAGGCGACGAGCGGGTGCGCCAGGTCCACGCCGGGGGGGAGGTCTTCCCGACCGACATCGTGATCTTCAGCGTGGGCGTGAGGCCGAACGCGGCGCTCGCGGCGGACGCGGGGATCGCCCTCGGCCCGACGGGCGCCGTCGCGGTGGATGCCCACCAGCGGACGAGCGCTCCAGGCGTCTGGGCGGCGGGCGATGTGGCCGAGGCGCTGCATCTGGTGACGGGCAAGCCGGCGTACGTGCCGCTCGGCACGACGGCGAACAAGCAGGGGCGGGTGGCTGGCACGAACGCCGCTGGCGGCGACGCGACCTTCGGCGGGATCGTCGGCACAGCGGTGGTGAAGGTGTTCGATGTGACCGCAGCGAGCACCGGGCTCTCGCAGCGCCGCGCGCTGGCCGAGGGCTTCGATGCCGAGACGGTGGTGGCGACGGCCGGCTCGCGGGCGCATTACATGCCCGGCCACACGCCCGTCCACGTCGCGCTGGTGATCGAGCGAGGGACCAGGCGGCTGCTCGGCGGGCAGATCGTCGGGCAGGAGGGCGTCGCGAAGCGGATCGATACGCTCGCCGCGGCGCTCCAGGCGCACTGGGGCGTGGCGGATCTCGCGGCCCTCGATCTCAGCTACGCCCCGCCGTTCGCGCCCGTGTGGGACCCGATCCTGGTCGCGGCCAACCTGGCGGCGCGCTAACTCCCTGCGGCTCCGGATCGGGCGCCAGCGAGATTGACGAGTCGTACTACCTCGCCGCGCTGGAGTCGATGGTTCGCGACGGTGTAGGCAAGGGGGTGAGTAAGGCATCGCCCTTGAGGGCGAGTGTTGCAACAATCCCAAAGAGCAGCGTGAGCAGGACGAAGGTGGTCAGGTAGGCGCTTGCGCGCCGCCGGCGCCTGGGGTAAGGTCGCATGGGATTTACATCCTGCGGCGTGCTGTGAGCTTTGGTCGGTGACACAGCGCGCCGCGCTTTTATTTCCGCACTAGAAAGCCTTAGCCCCTCAGCAAACAGCCTCCTCTTGTCTCGTGGCGCCGGCGGAGGTACAACGCGAACCAAAAAAGCTGACGCCCTAGCACTCTCGTACTAGGGCGCCTGTCTGCGCTATCAGGACTGCTCCCGCCAGGTCTTTCGACGCTGGACAGTTGGTCGGGGCGACTGGATTTGAACCAGCGACCTCCTGAACCCCATTCAGGTGCGCTACCAGTCTGCGCTACGCCCCGCAGCACGCTCCTATTGTAGCCGCGGCGGGGGGTTCTGTCAACTCCAAGTGCTGCGTGCTAGGGCGTATCCGCAAAGCGGGAGGTGTGGAGGGGCGCAGCCCCTCCACACGAATCTTTGAGAAGATTGTTTGGGGGTGCAGCCCCCAAGCCCCCGCAAACGCAGTGTGCGGGCAGACCTTAGGGCTCCGTCAACGTCGGTAGGCGGCGTCCCACGCCCGGCGCGTGCACACCGCACGCAGCACGCCTCAGAACGGCTCGACGCCGTACTCCGCGATCTCATCCGCGAAGCGCTCGATGTCCCGCGTGGTGCGCAGCGCGTCGAGCTGGCGCAGCAGCGCCGCGCGGTTCGCGTCCCCGGTGAGCACGGCGCGCTCGAGGTACTGGCGCAGGTACTGCTTGATCAGCGCCAGGTGCTCGGGCGACAGCCGCTCGCCGGTGAAGTAGGCCTCCACCGCCTGCTCCAACCGCCCGCTTGTCTCGGTCATCCAGTGGTGGGGCGGCCGCTCCACCTGGAACGGGTACGGGTAGTTCGGGTTCGGTGCGAAGACCAGGTCCCCGATCTGCTCCGGCTCGGTGCCCATGTGCGCTCCTCCTCCCACTCATTATAGCGCGCGCGGCGCCCGCGTGCGCTTTGCGAGAAGGCCCGCTTTGCAGTATCATAACAGTGTTTTAGCATGGATGACCCTGTTTAGTGAAAGGAGCGCAGCGCCGCCGCCGGGCGGCGCAAGAGATGGTGTCCCGCCGTGCGCGCGAGGATTGAGAGACGTTAGCGCGTATGGTACAAAGCAGGGGGATGGGGGCGCAGCCCCGCGAAAAGATTTCTCCCCCTTTCGCAAATCCGTAGGATTGCTATATTGAGCCTATTGGAGCCTGACAAATGACGACGAACGGGAATGGCACGCGCGAAGGGATGCGATGGTACCGAGCCGATTTGCACATTCATACGCCCGCTTCCGAGGACTACGCCGAGCCGCACGTCAGCTATCTGGAGATACTGCAGGAGGCCGAGCGCCGCGAACTGTCGATCATCGCCTTCACTGACCACAACACCGTGCATGGTTACGAGCGCATGCGCCAGGAGATCGACTTCCTGCAGGCGCTCGAGCGCGCCCAACGCCTCACCGAGGAGGAGCAGGCGCGCCTGCACGAGTACCGCCGCCTGCTGGCGAAGGTCACCGTCCTGCCCGGCTTCGAGTTCACCTCGCACTATGGCGCCCACATCCTGGCGCTCTTTGCGCCCGACCGCCCCATCAGCCTGATCGAGGCCACCCTGCTGCAGCTCGGCGTCCCGCCGGACCTGCTCAAGCATGGGGCCTGCGCGGTGGCGGACACCCGCCACGTGACGGAGGCCTACGAGATCATCGCCCGCGCTGGCGGGATCGTGATCGCGCCGCACGTCAACGGTCCCAACGGGGTGATCACCGAGACGCTGCGCATGGGCACCAGCGGCCAGGCGCGTGTTGCCGCCACCCAGCACCCCGCGCTGCACGCGCTCGAGTTCATCAACTTCTACACCGATCACGATAAGTTCACCTCGCCCGGCTTCTACAACGGCCGCACCGAACACTACGAGCGCCGCATGTTCTGCATCCAGGGCAGCGACGCGCACCGGCTGCGCCGTATGCCGGCCGGCGAGGGGGAGGCCTGGCACCGCCACGGGATCGGGGACCGCTACGTGGAGTTGCTGCTCCCCGCGCCCTCCTTCGCCGCGCTCAAGGCGCTGTTCGCCTCGCAGGAGTTCGACCGGGTACGGGTGCCCAAGCGGGACCAGAAGCAGTGGGAGGTGGACACACTGCGCTTCGGCACGCCCAGCGAGCGCCAGGTCATGCGGCCCGACGACCCGGCCGCCCTCCAGGAGTTGTGGAAGGACGTGGCCGCGCTCGCCAACGTCGGCGGCGGCACGCTGTTCGTGGGCGCCACACGTGACGGGACGACCGTCGGCGGGGTGGCCCGGCCGGACCAGGTGAGCGAGTTGCTGCGCCGCAGCGTGCAGGAGCGTATCGCGCCCCAGCCGTATCTGACGCTCGAGTTGATGCACTACGAGGGGCACGACCTGATGCGCGTGGAGGTGCGCGCCCACGAGCCGCCGCCCTTCATGGGCAGCGACGGCGTGATCTACACCCGGCGCGGCGGCGAGACGGTGCCGGCCGACCGCGGCGAGGTGCTCCAGCTCTGCCGGCGCGCGCTCGCCGAGGGCGCCTCCTCGCCGCTGGACAACGGCGAGGAGCTGGAGTTGCCGCGCAGCGGCGTGGAGATCGTGGGCGCCCAGAAGCGCAGCGGTGTGTGGTACTACGAGGTGCGCGACCTGCGCACCACCGCTGGGGTCACACGTGACCGGGCGCAGGGGCTGTGGGCCTATGCCATCAGCCGCTACGAGGATCTGCGCGAGGGCCGGCTGGACGTGCACAGCCAGGTGAAGTGGCGCGGTCGCCTCGGGCTGTGGCGCGCCTACCGCCAGGGCAACCGCACGAAGTATGACCTGGTGCACCGCGACGCGAACGGGGTGATCGACCACGTGTTCTTCGGTGTGTCCGATTGGGGGCTGGGCGAGAGCTGGCAGGCGCTGCTGGGCGAGAAGAACGGCGAGCCGGTGGAGAGCGAGCCGCGCGCCTTCCGGGAGGATGAGCCGCTGCTGGCGCTGGAGCGGGGCGAGGAGGAGCCATCGCCCCCCAACGGCGCCTGGGCCGAGCGGCGCTACCGCTGGCGCGGTCGCGGCGGGCTGTGGCGCATCTTCCGCGGCGAGGACGGCCAGCCGCGCTTCGACCTGGCGATGAAGGATAAGGAGGGCACCGGCTACCAGGAGTACCCCGGCGTCCCGCGCGAGAAACTCACCGAGCCGTGGCTCAACCTGATCCGCGTGCCCCGCCCGCGCACCGGCATCGAGGTGGTGAGCGTCGCCGCCGACGAGAACGGCGAGCAGCGCTTCGTCTTCCGCAACCTGCGCACCGGCGAGGTGAGCAGCGCCCCCTGGCGCCTGCAGGACATCGAGGAGGGCACGGTGCGCCAGTATGCCGCTCGCATGGTGCTGCAGGACATGCCGGTCGACGAGGAGAAGATCCGCTGGTGGGGCAACGTTGGCTACCTCCGCCCTATGCGTAGCCAGGTGGACCTGATCTACCGCGACGAGGACGGGGTGGACCATATCTACTATGCCGCCCGCCGCGACGAGCTCACCGGCGAGTGGCGCGAGTTGCTGGAGGAGTACGGCGAGGTGTAGTGAGCGCAGAGCGGGGGTGTGGGGTGCAGCCCCCGCGAAAACACTTCTCCCGCACGTCACACATCCGGTAGGATTGCTATACAGTGCGCTGCGCTGAAATGTAAACTCGGGTGGGGTTTCAGGGGAGGGCGAAGCCCTCCCCTGGCTCCTCCCCTGGGGGCGGGGGCCCGCAGACCCACACA
>DATMBA010000566.1:0-7944 GCA_035559635.1 Roseiflexaceae bacterium | reverse complement strand
GCCCGGCGGGCAGCACGTGCTGGCCTACACGCCGCTCGAGACGCGGGTGTGGGACTTGGAGGGGCGTGAACTGTTCCGCCTCAGCGGTGAGATCTGGCGCGCCATCAGCCCCAACGGCCGCACTGTGGCTACCCAGCGCGCCGACAACACCGTCCGCCTGTGGAACCTGGAGGGGCGCCAGGTGGCGGTGCTGAGCGGCCATACCACCCCGATCAGCCACGTCCAATTCAGCCCGGACGGGCGGCGCATCCTCACCGTGTCGCCGGGCGATGTGGTGCGCCTGTGGGACGGCCAGGGGCGCCCGGTGGCGGCCATCCGCCCGGCGCACGGCGAGAGCGACGGACCGCTCACCGCCACGTTCAGCCCGGACGGCATGCGCCTGCTCACCGCGGGTCCCGGCCCGGCGCGGCTGTGGAGCCGCGATGGCCAGCCGATCGCAGTGGCCGAGGTGACGCTCGGGCGGATCAGCGGTGCGGCCTTCAGCCCGGACGGGCAGCAACTGATCGTGGCCGGTGAGCATGGCTCGGCGCTGACCGACCTGGCCGGGCGGCCACTGCGCGGTCTGAACCGGCCGGGCGAGCCGGTGGCGGAGGTGGCCTTCAGCCCCGACGGCCGCCACCTGCTCACGCTGCTACAGGACAACACCGCGCAGGTGTGGGACACGCGCGGCAAGCAGGTGGGCACCGCGCTCGGCCCTTCCCAGTTCAGCCCGGACGGCCAGGCGCTGCTGTCGATCGGCGAGGACGGCGCCGCGCGCCTGCGGGACCTGAGCGGCCGCTCGCTGGCCACCTTCTGGATCAAAGGCTCGGCCGTGACCGACGCGACTTTCAGCCCGGATGGCACGCGGATCATGACGGTGGCCTCGAACGGCCCGCTGCGGCTGTGGGACCAGGACGGCCAGCCGCTGGCGCAGTTCCAGGAGAGCGCGAGTTGGGGGTGCGTGATGGCGCGCGGTGCGTTCAGCCCGGACGGCACGCGCGCGGTGACGGTGGGCGTCTATCGGCTGGTGCAGCTGTGGGACCTGGAGCGGATGCGCAGCATTGACCTGCAGGTGCCGGCGCGCAGCTGGTATTGGCTCACGGTGGTGAACCCGACGCTGCTGGTGAGCGTGGCGGTGCTGTGGTATGCGGCGGGGCGCTTCCGCGCCCCGCTCAAGCGCCGGCTGCAGAGCCAGCGGACGCTGATCGCGATGTGGCCGGCCTGGGCGGCGGCGCACGGCCTGGCGCTGCTGCTGGCGCTCGTGCCGCTCTGGCCAGTACGGGCAGGTGCCGGGCTGGCGCTCGGCCACCTGCTGTGGCAGATCGCCCGCGGCTACTTCCCTGATGTGGACGGGCGGCGCTGGCTGGCGGCGGGCGCGCTCGGATGGCTGGCGGGCTGGGCCGCCGGCGAGGGGCTGCGCCTGGCGCTCTTTCCGTACGGCGCCTACGTCGACATCCGGCTGGCGATCCTGCCGTTGGCGGGCGCGGGCATGGCCGCCGGCCAGTGGCTGGTGCTGCGGCGCGTGCTGCCCGGCGCGCACTGGATGCTGGCGGTGGCCCTGGCCGGCTGGGCGCTCGGCCCGCTGGTGACCGGCGCCGAGTACACCACCGGCTGGCTGCAGCTGGCGCTGGTGCAGGGCGTGATCGCCGGGGCGCTGCCGGGCGCGGCGCTGGTGTGGCTGCTGCTGGCGCCGGAGGAGTAGGGGTTGTGGATTGGGGGGCGGATCCGCTGCCACAACCCCCAGCGGAGGAGGATGGGGAGGGCTCTCCCCATCCTCCCTTTCACGGGTAGAACGCGTCCGGCGGCAGCGGGCGCGCGCCCTCCACCGCCACGCGCAGCACCTGCCCGTCGAGTTGCACCGCCGCCACCTTCCCCTGTACCAGGCGCCCCCCCTCGCGCCAGCGCACCACATCGCCAGGGCGGATGTCGATCTGCTCCGGGCGCGTGTAGGCCCCGGTGAAGTCGATCGCGAACCCGTCTCGCCGCAGTTCGTCCACGGGCAGGCTGGTGTAGCGCCGGCCGTACCCGCGCCGCTCGGTGTCTACGGTCAGGAATGGACGATCGGAGCCGGACACGTGCGCTGCCCTCGTCGTTGCTGAGAAAGAAGCGCCAGATTATAACATATGGCTGCCCGGCCGGGGGGCGAGCGCCGGGCACGTGTTCGTGGGGCCACGCCCCTCTGCCTCCACCCGTTTCTCAGGGATGTTTCGGGGGCCGCAGGCCCCCGAAGCCCCCGCCAGAGACGCTGGCTGCGTCCGGCCTGCGTTTGACAGATCCCCGGCGCTGGCATATACTCGCCGGCATCCAGAAGTTCGTCCCCCATGGGAGCACGGGGCGCGCGAGGGGCCGCCCCTCGCAAGCGACCTCCGCCGTTCGACGCTGCGCGTGCAGCGCCTGGAAACCTGCGAGCTGCACATCCATGAGCAGACTGCGTATCCAGCATGTGAGCGTGCCGCGGCCCAGCGGCAGCGCGGATGAGGCGCGCCGCTTCTATGGCGGCGTGCTCGGGCTGGCGGAGATCCGGCCGCCGAAGTCGCTCGCCCGGCACGACCTGGTCTGGTTCCGCGTCGGCGAGGACGAGTTGCACCTGTTCGTCGAGGACGGCGCTGACCAGCGCTCCGGCCGCCACTTCTGCATCGCAGTGGAGGATCTGGAGGACGTGCGGGCCCGCCTGGCTGCGGCCGGCCATACGGTGCAGGAGGCCGAGGCCATCCCCGGCCGGCCGCGCTTCTTCTGCCGCGACCCGTTCGGCAACCTGATCGAGGTCACCACCATCACCGGGGACTATCAGGCGCTGGAGGGGTAGCATGGCAGCCGCGGCCCCGCCGGACCGCCGCTATCCGCTATTCGCTAATCCGCTATCCGCTATCCGCTAATCCGCTTCTTATCCGCTGTCCCTCTCCTAGCACCCACAGGAGCACCCTTATGGCAAACACCATCGGAGTCGGCCTGGTCGGCTATAAGTTCATGGGGCGGGCGCACTCGAACGCCTACCGCCAGGTGGCGGCCTTCTTCCCGGACGTGGCGCTCAAGCCGGAGATGAAGGCCATCTGCGGGCGCGACGAGGCGGCGGTGAAGCAGGCCGCCGCGCAGCTGGGCTGGCAGGGGTACGAGACCGACTGGCGCAGGCTGGTGGAGCGCCAGGACATCGGGCTGGTGGATGTCTCCACCCCCGGCGATACGCACGCGGCGATCGCGATCGCGGCCGCCAACAACGGCAAGCACGTCTTCTGCGAGAAGCCGCTGGCTAACACCCTGGCCGAGGCGCGCCAGATGCTGGAGGCCGTGCAGCGCAACAAGGTTGTGGGCATGGTGAACTTCAACTACCGGCGCGTTCCGGCGGTGCAGCTCGCCAAGCAGTTGGTCGACTCGGGTCGCCTGGGGAAGATCTACCACTGGCGCGCGGTCTACCTGCAGGACTGGATCATGGACCCCAACTTCCCGCTGGTGTGGCGCCTGCAGAAGGACCAGGCCGGCTCGGGGACGCTGGGCGACATCGGTGCGCACATCATCGACCTGGCGCGCATGCTGCTGGGCGAGATCACTGAGGTCACCGGCCTCACCGAGACCTTCATCAAGCGCCGCCCGGTGCAGGCCGCGAGCGACGCAGGCCTGGGCGCTACGGCCGGCACGGAGATGGGCGAGGTGACGGTGGACGACGCGGCGCTGTTCCTGGCGCGCTTCCAGAGCGGCGCCATCGGCACCTTCGAGGCGACGCGCTTCGCTAAGGGGCGCGCCAACTATAACTCCTTCGAGATCAACGGCTCCAAAGGCAGTGTGGTGTTCAACCTGGAGCGCATGAACGAGCTGAACGTGCTGCTCGAGGACGACCAGCCGGACGTGGCCGGCTTCCGCAACGTGCTGGTGACGAACGGCAGCGTGCACCCGTACGTTGGCGCCTGGTGGCCGGCCGGGCACATCATCGGCTGGGAGCACACCTTCACCCACGGCGTCTACGACCTGCTGAACGGCATCGCGAAGGGCGAGTCCCCCGCCGCGACCTTCGAGGACGGCGTGCGCTGCCAGGCGGTGCTCGACGCGGTGGAGCGCTCGGCCGGCAGCAAGCAGTGGGTCCAACCCGAATACTAGTCCATGGCGGCGGACGTCCGCCCAGGGTTTCCGCAGGGCTTAAGCCCGCTCGAAAGTGGCGCGCGTAGCGCACCAACAGACGCTTCAGCGTACTAGAGGCAGGTGGGTGTTCACGGGAGGGCGCAGCTCCCTGTGAACCATCCCCTCCCGAGGAGGAACTATGCAGCGACCGTACCGATGGATCGCCGGGCTGGTGGCGCTGCTCACGCTGGCTGCGATGCTGGCGGCCTGCGGCGGTGGCGCCGCGCAGCCCACCGCAGCGCCAGTTGAGCCGACAGCCGCCCCGGCGGCGACCGAGGCTCCGGCGGCGACCGAGGCTCCGGCGGCCACGCCAGCCCCGGCGGCTGGCGGCGAGTTGGAGATCATCTGGTTCGCCTGGCAGCCCTGCCAGGCCCTCACCGACCTAGTGAAGGACTACCAGGACGCCAGCGTCAGCGTGCGCTGCGTGCCGATCGGCCAGTGGCACGACCAGATCTTCGCCGACTTTGCCGCGCGCGGCGGCGCCGACCTGGTGATCCTGGACAGCCAGTTCATCGGCGAGGCGGTGGCCGGCGGCCACGTGATGGACCTGACGGAGTGGATGCAGGCCGGCAACATCGAGATGGACGACTACGTGCCGGCGGCGCTGAGCGCCTACGGTGAGTACCCGGCCGGCAGCGGCAAGTATTACGGCGTGGCCTTCATGGCTGACACGCAGATGCTGGTCTACCGCAAGGACCTGTTCGAGAACCAGGCGATCAAGGACGCCTTCCAGGCCAGCGCCGGCCGCGAACTGGCCGTGCCCGCCAAGTGGACTGAACTGCTCGAGATCGCCCGGTTCTTCAAAGAGACCCCCGACGACATCGATCAGGTGCCCAACGGCTACACCACCTTCTGGTGCGGTACGCCGGCCTGCTACGACCAGATCCAGACCGCCTGGAACCAGATGGCATGGTCGTTCGGCGGCGAGCTGTGGGACCCGGCCACCTACAAGGTGGAGGGGGTGCTGAACAGCGAGCAGAATGTGCGCGCGCTGGAGTTCGCCGCCGAGCTGTTCAAGACCGGGCCGGACGGCTCGGGGGATTTCCAGTTCAATGAGACGGTAGACGCGATCTGCTCCGGCTCGGTGGCCATGACCACCATCTGGTTCGGCTTCGGCCCGGCCTTCGTGGACCCGGCCGGCTGCAAGAACTCGGCCAACCTGGCTTACGCGCTGGTCCCCGGCGAGGAGAAGCACTTCATCAGCCTGGGCGGCATGGGTATGCACGTTAGCTCCTACTCCAGAAACCCCGAGGCGGCGCTGGCGTTCCTCAAGTGGGTCCAGTCCGAGGAGGTCCAGACCAAGTGGGTGACGATCGGCGGCTTCTCGGCGCGTAAGTCCGTGCTGGCGAGCGACGCGTTCAAGAACGCCGCGCCCTATAACCCGACCTTCGCCGAGGCCTATCAGTTGGTCAAGGACTTCTGGAACGTGCCGGAGTACAACAGGATGCTCCAGATCCAGGGCGAGCAGCTCAACCTGGCGGTCACCGGCCAGACCGACCCGAAGTCGGCGCTGGACGTGATCGCTGCCGAGCAGCAAGCCATCCTGGACGAGGCGTACCCGAACGGGCCGCCGCGGTAAGATTTGCGTTCTCTGTTTTGCGTTGTGAGCGGGAAGGCGGGGGAGGGCGCAGCCCTCCCTCCAACCCACCTCTACCGGCCGGTGCGTGTCAACGAACGTGCCGGATGCGCCACTTCGACGTGAGATGACGGTAACACCACGAGAGACCACAGATACAAGGCCCTCACAGATCCTGCGGCCGCGCTTCGCCTGGCTGAGTGACGCCTGGCTGGTGCGGCTGTTCCTGGCGCCCACGATGGCGCTGCTGCTGCTGATCGCGATCTTCCCGCTGATCTGGTCGCTCTACCTGAGCTTCACGCAGTACTCAGTGATCAAGGACGCCGACACCGGCCCGGTGTGGGTGGGGCTGGCGAACTACGCCCGGTTGCTGAGCGACAAGAACATCTGGGCGCGCTTCACCACCACAGCGGCCTTCGTGGTGCCGGCGGTGGCGATCGAGTTGCTGCTGGGATTTGCGCTGGCGCTGCTGCTGAACCGGGAGTTCTATGGCCGCGGGGTGTTCATGACGCTCATGCTCATCCCGATGATGCTCTCGCCGGTGGTGGTGGCGCTCTTCTGGCGCTTCATGCTGCGCGCTGACACCGGGATCGTCAACTGGTTCATTCGCGACCTGCTGCCGCTCAGCGAGAAGGGGGTGTTCTGGCTCACCGACCTGAAGGTGGCGATCTGGTCGGTGGTGCTGGTGGATGTGTGGATGTGGACCCCCTTCATGATGCTGATCACGCTGGCAGGGCTCTCGGCCGTGCCGAAGTATCTGTACGAGGCGGCCGCGGTGGACCGCGCCTCGTCGTGGTTCAAGTTCCGCCATATCACCCTGCCGATTATCGCGCCGCTGGTGCTGATCGGCCTCTTGTTCCGCCTGATCGACACCTACCGGGTGTTCGACACCGTCTACGCGCTCACGGGCGGGGGGCCGGGCCGCGCGACGCAGGTGCTCTCGATCTACATCTACCAGGTGGCCTTCCGCGACTTCAACACCGGCATGGGCTCGGCGCTCGGCTACATCATGCTGGTGGTGATCATTGCGCTGGCGAATCTGTTGATCCGGCTGCTGCACGGGATCAGGGCGGAGGGATGATTTGTCATCCCTGCTGCGTAATCCGTGCTGCGTCATTCGTGGGCCGTACACCGTAGCAAGTGAAGCGATGCCGGCGGTTTTTCAGTGTTTTCCAGCCGATATCCTCGCCATACCAGCCGACATCCCACCGCGATTCCGTCGCCAGTGTCTCGTGACGATTCGCCTTGCACCTTACAGATTACGCATCACGTGTCGCTCAGGAATCGAACGATGGCTGCGAACATACCCATGCGAGAGCGCAACAACCTCATAAAGGGTATCGGCTTTTGGCTCGCCTTGGGCCTGGCGCTGCTGTTCTTCCTCTTCCCGCTCTACTGGATGCTGGTGACGTCGGTCAAGGCGCGCGCCGAAGTGACGCTGCTGCCGCCGACGTTCGTGCCGTTCGTGGACTTCACCCCCACCGGCGTGAACTATCTGGCGGTCTTCACCAGGGTCTCGGAGTTGGGCGGGGCGCTGGTGCAGGGCGAGGAGCGGCAGGCGGAACTGAGCGACTTCCCGCTGCACCTGTTCAACAGCGTGGTGATCGCTGGTGGCTCCACGGTGCTCTCGGTGGTGCTCGGCACGCTGGCGGCCTATGCCTTCTCCCGCTTCCGCATCCGCGGCGAGGCCGATCTGCTGTTCTTCATCCTGAGCACGCGCATGCTGCCGCCGATCGTGGTGCTAATCCCGATCTTCCTGATGTTCACCTGGGCCGGCCTGCGCGAGAGCTACCTGGGCATCACGCTGCTCTATATCACCACCGGGCTGCCGTTCGTGGTCTGGATGATGAAGGGCTTCTTCGACGAGATCCCGCGCGAGTACGAGGAGGCCGCTATGACGGACGGCTACTCGCGCCTGGAGGCGATCTGGAAGATCGTGCTGCCCGAGGCGCTGCCAGCCATGCTCGCCACCGCGGTGTTCGTGCTGATCACCTCGTGGAACGAGTTCGTCTTTGTGCAGCTGCTTAACCCCAGCACCGGCACCACCGTGCCGCCCTTCCTGCTGGCGATCGTCGGCTACGGGCAGATCGAGTGGGGCCGTATGGCCGCCACCTCGGTGGTGTTCCTGCTGCCGGTGGTGATCTTCACCTTCCTGGTGCGCCACCACCTGCTGCGCGGGGTGACGTTCGGCGCTGTAAGAAGGTGATCGCTTAGCATGGTTTCGCTGCGCGGCCTCCAGCCTTCCAGTCTGGGGAGGCTCGGAGGGGCTTCGCCCCTCC
>DATMBA010000565.1:0-3084 GCA_035559635.1 Roseiflexaceae bacterium | reverse complement strand
CCGGCGGTCCCCGCCCCGCTGTTCGTCTCGATCGCCGCGCGTGAGGATCTCGGCGGCGCGACGCTCTCGCTGCGCGCGGCGCCGCGCGGCCGCGCGCTGGAGGGCGCGCCCACGGTGAGCACGGCCACCATCCCGGGGACGCCGGTGGTCTACAAGGCGCAGCTGGAGCTGGACCGGCCGGGGGACTGGGAGCTGGAGGTGGTGGCCGAGGGGCCGCGCGGCGCCGGGCGCGCGCGCATCCCCTTCAGCGTGACGCCGGCGCCGCTGCCGCCCCACACCGTGCCGCTGCTCGTGTCGCTCGGCGGCCTGTTCCTGCTCTTGCTGGCGGGCGTCCTGGTGGCCGCGGTGTCCCAGAGCCGTGGGCGGGCGCCGCCGCGCCGCACCAGCTGGGCGCTTGGCCAGGCGGCCTTCGCCTTCGGCGTGGCGGCGGCGATCTTCGGCGGCCAGCAGATCGCTGGCTCCTTCCAGGCGGCATCCTCCGCCGGCACGCCCGGCGACGGCCGGCCGCACGTGAACGTCGCGCTGCGTACCGAGCCGGCGCAGCCGGTGGCCGGCCAGGAGTTGCTACTGGCGCTGGAGTTAAGCGACGGCGGCACCGGCCTGGCGGTGGACGACCTCGCGCCGCACCACGAGGCGCTGCTGCACCTGGTGGTGATCGACGAGACCGGCGCAGCCTTCGAGCACCTCCATCCGGCCCGCGAGTCCCCTGGCCGCTTCGTCGCGCGCTTCACACCGGCGCGGCCGGGCCGCCATACCGCCTACATCGAGCTTGCCCGCCACGAGAGCGGTACGCAGGTGGTCGCCCGCGACTTTCTGGTGACCGGCAAGGAGACCGCCGCCCCGCCCGCCCCGCCCGGCCTCGGGCTGCGCGAGGTGGATGGGCTCCAGATAGACGTCACGTCATCGGTCCCGGCGCCGCAGGCCGGCCGGCAGGCGGTGCTCACCTTCCGCCTGGCGGCGGGCGGGCGGCCTGTGGCCGACGTGCAGCCCTGGCTGGGCATGGCCGGTCACCTGATCGCCCGCAGCGCGGACGGTGCGGTCTTCAGCCACGTCCACGCTGCCGAGCCGCCCGCCCCACCGGGTCCGCTCGGCCAGGGGACGCGCTACGGGCCGGAGATCCGCTTCGTCTACACCTTCCCCGCGCCGGGATACTACCACCTCTGGGCGCAGTTCCAACGCGACGGGCGGATCGTCACGGTGCCGCTAGCGCTGGATGTGGCCGAGTGATGGGGGATGCTGACGTGCAACTTCGCGCTGGCGTGTCATTGAGGCTGTTCGTCGCGTGGGTCGCGCTCGCTGCCCTCCTCGCGGCCTGCGGCGCTCCTGTGCAGACGGCGCAGACCGAGCGCTACACCATCACGCTGCGCCTGGAGGGCGCCGGGATCGGCGAGCGCACCGCCACGGTGGAGTTGGCGGACCACCAGGGCCGGCCGGTGACGGCAGACCAGGTGGTGATCGCGCCGGTGATGCGCGACATGGGCATGGCCGCACCGGAGGTGGTGGCGCAGCCGAGCGGCCCCGGGCGCTATAGTGCGCGGGCGCCGCTCTTCTCGATGCCCGGCGCGTGGGATGTGGACGTGCGGGTGGCGGCGGGCGGGGTCGAGGAAACTGTTACCTTTACGCTGCACGTGGAGTAGCCGTTGAACGTTGGTGCGTTTGCACGAAGGAGGACCCACCGTGACCAAGATCGCCTTCATCGGCGCCGGCAGCCTGGGGTTCACCCGTGGACTGGCGCGCGACATCCTGACCTTCCCGCTGCTGCAGGACGCCACGCTGACGCTGATGGACATCGACGCCGAGCGGCTGGAGTTCGCCCACAAGGCCGTGCGCCGCATCGTGGAGCTTGGCGGCTACCCGGCCATTGTCGAGGCCACCATGGACCGCGCCGAGGCCCTCCGCGGCGCTGATGTGGTGCTGGTGACGATCCTGGCCGGTGGCCTGGACGTCTGGCGCCACGACATCGAGATCCCCAAGAAGTACGGCATCGACACCAACATTGGCGACACACGTGGCCCCTCGGGCATCTTCCGCGCGCTGCGCACCATCCCGGTGATGCTGGACATCGCGCGCGACATGGAGCGCCACTGCCCGGACGCCACGATGCTGAACTACACCAACCCGATGGCGATGCTGTGCCGCGCCATGCAGCGCGAGACGAGCATCAGGCTCACCGGCCTGTGCCATAGCGTCCAGGGCACCGCCGAGATGCTGGCGCGCTGGATCGGCGCGCCGATGAACGAGATCACCTACACCTGCGCCGGGATCAACCATATGGCCTGGTACCTGCGCTACGAGTGGAACGGCGCGGACGCCTACCCGCTCATCCGCCGTGCGGTCAGCGAGCGGCCTGAGGTGTACAACGAGGAGCAGGTGCGTAACGAGTTGTACCTGGCGCTCGGCTACTATCCCACCGAGTCGAGCGGCCACCACTCGGAGTACAACTGGTGGTTCCGCAAGCGGCCGGACCTGATCGAGCGCTACTGCACCCACGGCACCGGCTGGAACCCCGGCGTCTATGCGGCCACGATCAAGTGGTATGAGGCGCGTGAGGGGAAGTGGCGCGACGACGCCCGGCAGTGGTTCGCCTCCGATAAGCCGATCTCGCTCGAGCGCGGCCACGAGTACGCGGCCTACATCATCAACGCGCTCCAGGGCGGCGAGCCGTTCGAGTTCAACGGCAATGTGCCGAACGATGGCCTGATCGATAACCTGCCGCCCGGCGCGTGCGTCGAGGTGCCGGTGTGGGCCAGCCGCAAGGGCCTGCAGCCGGTGCGCGTCGGCCCGCTGCCGCCCTCGGTGGCTATGCTGACCGGCATCAGCGCCCAGATCGAGGAACTGGCGGTGGAGGGCTGCCTGAGCGGCGACCCGACGCTGGTGTACCAGGCGATCTGCCACGACCCGCTCACGGCCGCGGTGCTCTCGCTGGCCGAGACGCGCCAGATGGTGAACGAGCTGTTCGCTAGAAACCGCGACCACCTGCCAACGTTCACGCGCTTCACGGTCTAGCGGCCGGAACACGAAGGCACTAAGAGCCTATCCGGATTACCCGGATAGGGTGGGGTTTCAGGGGAGGGCAAAGCCCTC
>DATMBA010000564.1:0-15630 GCA_035559635.1 Roseiflexaceae bacterium | reverse complement strand
CCGCCTGCGCGGGCTCCCGCTGAGGCCGCGCAGGCGGCCTTCGTGCAGGAGAGCCCGCCCGTTCACGGGCCGGGCGTGGTGCGGCGCCGCTACTCGTAGTCGGCCACACTGATGGTGACGGATGCAGGGGAGGGTCCACGGGAGGGCGAAACCCTCCCGTGAAAACCCATCCATCACCATCACTGTGGTAGACCACTAGCAGGGCCGCCACCTTGGCGAACAGCGCCGCGTTGTGGCCGATGGACAGCGCGCAGTGGTGGGTGGGCGCCTCGGCGAACCAACGCGCCATGTGCTCGTCCGGGTGCAGCCGGAAGCGCACCGGCGTCTGGGTGTTGCCGATCTGCATGGTCGGCCCATCGGTGGACTCGCCCTCGCCGCTGATCAGCTTCAGCCGCCCGTCGGCGGTCTGGGTGACGTTCAGCGTCGTGACCGGCCCCTGGCGTACCTTGGCCTCCACGGAGACGCCGGTGCCCTGCTTGCCGTGGTAGAGGCCCATGCCGCGCAGGATCGGCCGCCCCTCGGCGATGGCGATATGGAATGGCCCGTCGTGCCCCAGCCGGATCGTCTCGTCCTCGTAGTCCACCACCACGATCTCCGAGAAGCTGCCGCCCACCCCCAGCGTGTCGCAGATCTTCATCGCCACGGCGGTCTTCAGGTCCCCCTCGCCGGAGCAGGGGATGCCGCGGGCGGTCAGCAGCGAGTGGCCGACGATGAAGCCGGCCTGGATGCGTTCGTCCTCCTCGCCCGGCGCACCGTGGTAGTAGTAGCACAGCGCGTCCAGGTCGAACGCGCGCACCAGCCGCTCCTGCGCCGCGGCCACCTGGCACGACCACACCATCTGCTCCTCGGTCGGCCGCCTGGCGAGTCGGGTCGGATGGCGAGTCGCCGCTGATGGCGAATATGGCCTGGACCTCCTCGCGCTTGGCCTGGACCTCGCGCTAAGACCAGGTCGACGTTGCGGGCCTGCAGCCACTCGCCGGCTTGCCTGCCGGCGCCCTCGGTGTCCACCAGGCCGAAGTTGTGCACCTCGCCCCAGGCCGCCAGGCGCCGCTCGATGAACTGCCCGTAGCCGATCAGCCGCTCGCGCAGGCCGGGGAACTGGTCCCAGTACGCCCGCAGCCCGACCGAGTACAGCCCGATGTGCGGCCTCCTGGCCGGCTTGACAGGGGTGAGCGATGCCATCGTTGTTTCCTCCTGTACCTGCTCGGGAGGCTCGGCGGGGTATGGCCCGCCGGAAAAACAATTCTTCCGCCCCCCATCGGGTACGTGCGAACGGTGACGTGAGCGCGAACCATTGTCGTAGCCATGGTTTCGCTGCGCGGCCTCCAGCGTTCCCGTCTGGGGAGGCGCGGCGGGGCGAAGCCTCTCCGAAAAAGATGTTCGGTGGGGCCGTAGGCCCCTACACCCCCATGCGCGTGCGCGCGGATGGTCACGGACGCGCGAACCTTGTCTTAGCGCTCGAGCCGCAGCGCCGCGAGCGGGAGCGCGTCGGCGCCGCTGAGCGACGGGTCGGTGGGCAGCGTTGTCACCAGCGGCAGGCGCTGGCCGGTGGCCGGCTCGTACAGGCCGATCACCATGTGGTAGACGCCGGGCGGTGCATCCTGCGGGATCGCCAGCGGCAGCTCGGTGGCGGGGTAGCGCCCCGGCTGCCAGGAGCTGGTGGGCAGCGGCAGGTCCACCTGGGCGTAGCGTCGCCCACCGGGGCCGATCAGGTGAGCGAACAGCGTATAGTCCAGCGGGGCGGCGGCGCGGCTCTCCCAGCGCAGGCGGAACACCACCGTCGCGCCGGGGGCCGCGCGGCCGTCCATGTCGAACCCGCGCAGCCGGATGGCCGCGCCGAAGGCCGCCGGGCGCTCCTCGGCCACCGGCGGTGGGGCCTGGTAGATCCAGGCGTACTCCACGCCGTGGATGCGTACCGTGTGCAGCGGCGCCGCGCGGCCGTAGAACCGGTCGAAGGGCGGCGAGGGGGCGCCGCGCTGCACCTGCGAGACGTACACCACCACGTAGCCCGTCCCCTCTGGCAGCGCGCCGGCCTGCGGCGT
The DNA here is from genome assembly GCA_035559635.1 of Roseiflexaceae bacterium. Classification (GTDB taxonomy): domain Bacteria; phylum Chloroflexota; class Chloroflexia; order Chloroflexales; family Roseiflexaceae; genus CALJIC01. The sequence continues at coordinate 13,588 of DATMBA010000564.1, read as the reverse complement.
GCGCGCGTGCGCCCCGTGCCGCATATACGGCGCCTGGACCACCGGGATACGGCTCACCACGGCCACCCCGGTGATGTCTGGCTGGGCGTTCAGCCAGGCCGCGGCCTGCTCCATGCCCTCGCCCCACCCGACAGCGAAGGTGCGCGCCCCGGCCGCCGCACCGCCGAGCGCCTGGTTGAAGGCGGCGATCCCGTAGGGGTGCCAGTATGCGGCGTTCGCGAGCGCGGCGATGCTCGCGACAGCGACCAGCGCAGCCTGGAGTCTTCCCGCCGGCAGGCGTGGGCTGGCGCGTCTTCCCCACGAGCGTCTTTCGAGCAGGCGCAATGGCGCGAGCAGCCCCACAGCCGCCAGAATATCCAGCGCGGGGAAGGCCGGCACGACGTAGCGGTTGAATTTCTTGGGGAATAGACTCAGCGCCAGCACCAGCAGGACCACGTAGAGCGCGAGCGCGGCCACGTCGCGGCGGAGGAGCGTATCGCGCGCGCCGCGCGCCGCGCGCAACGCCAGCGGCAGCAGCAGCACCCCCAGCAGCGTCCAGGGCGTGAGGCGCAGCGCCAGCGCGACCGGGTAGAACAGCGGGCCGGGCGCGTCGTCCTGGCGGCCGAGGAAGAAGTTGCCGAGCATATGCGGCTGGGCGCCCTCGGCCTCCACGCCGGTGCGCAGCCATGCGAGGGCGCCGAGCGGGTCGACCCACAGGGCCGGCCACAGGGCGAATGCGGTGGCCGCGGCGCAGAGCAGCCAGGCCGAATAGCCCACCACCACCCTGCGGACGTGCTGCGTGCCGGCTACCCTCTGGGTGGCTGAGCGCTGAGACCTTGCGCCTGTCAACTCCGATTCTCGGTACTCAGCACTCAGGCATATCACACCGATGCAGGGCAGCAGGATGAGCGCGGGTGTTTTGCTCAGGAGCGCCAATCCGCCGAACACGCCGCTGAGGAGGGACCAGCGAACCGCGGTCCCATCCGTCGAGTGGCTGCCAGCAGGGTCGTCGAGCGGCGCTGGAGCGTTTCGCGTTTCGCGGTTCGCGTTCCCCACCAGCGCCGCCAGCAGGCTCAGCGTGATAAACGTCCCGGCCAGCGCGTCCACGTGCAGTAGGCGGCTGTAGGCCACCACGAACGGGTCGGCGGCCCAGAGCAGCGCGGCCAGCAGCGCCGCGCCGGTGGGCAGCATGCGGCGCAGCAACAGGTAGCCGAGCGCGACGGCCGCCGCATGCACGATCGCCCCTGGCAGGCGCATGAGCGCCAGCGCGGTGGGAAAGTCCCCCGGCAGCAGGCCAGGGTCCACCAGCGCCTCGCGCAGCAGGAGGCCGGCTGCGCCGAGCCACATGGTCGTCACGCCGGGGTGGGTGGAGATCGCGGTGGCGGCCCAGTCGCCGCGACGCAGCGCGGCCAGGAAGGCCTCCGAGCGGGCGAGCCAGAAGTTGGCCTCATCCAGCGTGAGGAACCCGCCGAGGTCCAGGGCGCGCGGCAGGAGCGCGGCGAAGAAGATGGCGGCGGAGGCCAACGCCACGCGTGCCCGCGTGCGGGTCAGCGAGGCCGGGAAGGCGGTGGTTTTCGGGGTGGCGATCATCGCGACGTAGTATACCGCACACGGCATGTCCGAGGCACGCAGCGTGCAGAGGTGGGGGTGACGAACGTTCCTGCGCCACCAACCACGCCCGGCGGGTAATGAAGTTTTACCAAATAATCGGGTCCATGGCGCCCGCCCACGCCCGCCGGGCCCAGCGGGCACCCCACGGGCCGGGCGTGGTGGCGCGCCCGCACGACGTTTCGTCACACCCTGCAGAGGTCCCCCGGATGGAATGCGCTGATGGACGTTGCGGAGATGGTCGGGTTTCGCCGGGGCGCGTAGGACTGAGGACCGGTGCGAAAGAAGCGGGCCGATGGCGCCCGCCCACGCCCGGCCGCTGAAGCGGCGGGCTAGCCCCTGCCAAGCCCGCCTGCGCGGGCTGGGGTGTACCCCGAAACGCGCTGAAGCGCGTTCAGATGCAGCCGGCATATTCGTGCAGTTCCAGGCTCGCTTTTTGGGCATGCGCAGGACGTTTCGGGCAGCAAGAACGCCAACCCCAGTCCCAACCCCGTACTCCTGCACTGGTAGCGTATAAGGAGCGCGATGGCTCAGATCGAACGGAGGGGTAGGGCGTCTGTCGCCGTGCGTCCACTCCCGTGGGCGGCGCTCGGCGGGTTGCTCGTGCTGCCGGCGGCTGTGCTGGCCGCCAGGAGCCTGGCACGGCTCGTGGCGCTGCTGGGCTACCCCTACCCACACGACGGGCTGGAGGGCACGCTGCTGCACGAGGCCAAGCTGCTGCGTGCGGGCGAGCAGATCTACGGGCCGCTCGAACTCCACCGCTTTGTCTCGGCGCCCTACCCGCCGCTGCACCCGCTCGTGCTGGCGCTGGCCGACATCTACGCCGGGCCGCACGTCTTCTGGAGCGGGCGGCTCATCTCGCTGATCGCCGCGATCGCCGCCACCGCGCTCGTGGCCTGGATCGTGCGGCGCACCTCTGGCTCCTGGGCGGCCGCGCTGGTCGGCGCGGCGCTGTTTCTCAGCGCGCCGCCGGTGCTGCTGTGGGGCTCGCGCGTCAAGCCGGACGTGATGGCGCTGTGCTTTACCGCCGCGGGGCTGCTCTTCATCTCGCTGGCGCTTGACGACCGATACCGGACGACCGACGACCGACGGGCGACCGGTGCCGACGATCCTTCGATCTTAGTCGTTGGTCGTCGGTCGTTGGTCGTTCGTCACCAGTCATCGGTCATCGGCCATCGGTCGGTGGTCTTCGCCGCGCTCTGTTTCGCCGGCGCTTTCTTCACCAAGCAGACCGACGTCGCCGGGCCACTCGCGGCAGGGATGGCCTTGCTGGCCGACGACGTGCGTACCTGGTGGGCCGGGCGCCTGCCGCGCACGCTGGGCGCACCGATACGGCCGCGGACCGCCGCCTTCGCGCTGGTCTACCTGACGCTGGCTCTGGGCGGATGGGCGCTGCTGGAGATCGCCACCGGCGGCGGCTACACGCTGCACGTGTGGTGGAACTTCGCGCGCCTCTCCTGGTGGTCGCCGGGGCTGTTCCGCAAGATCGCCGCGCTGCTCGACTTCTGGTGGCCCATGATGGTGCTCTCGGCCCTCACGCTGGCGCTGGCCTGGCGCCGGCCGGCGCTGCTGGTCCCTGCGTCGTACGTGCTCGTCTCCCCGCTCACGCTGCTGCTGGCCGGCGAGGTCGGGGCGAACCACAACCACCTGCTCGAGGCTCATATGGCGCTGGCGATCGCCGGGGGCTGCGCGCTCGGGTGGGCCTTTGGCGCACTGGCCGGGGGGCGCCTGTCCGCCGCGCCCCTCGTGGTGCTGGCCGCGCTGCAGCTCTGGCTGGCCTTCAGCCCGCCGGCCTGGTACGAGGACCAACTCGAACCGAAGGACCCGCCTGAGCGCTTCCTGACCTTCATGCGCAGCACCCCCGGCGAGATCCTGGCCGACGACACCGGCCTGCTATTCCAGGCCGGCAAGCCACTGCGCTACGATGACCCCTCGACTATGGGAGCGGCCGCGCGCAGCGGCGCCTGGGACCAGCGCGGTCTGCTGGAGGACATCGCCGCCAGGCGCTTCAGTGCGATCATGCTGCCACTCGACGCCGAGGAGCGTTCTCGTGACCCCTCCGGCCGCTGGACGCCCGAGATGCTGGCCGCCGTCCGTGCCCATTACCGGTTGGCCTTCCGCGACCGGATCTACACCTTCGTGCCACGTAGTGATAGGCCATAGGTCATTGGCGATAGGCGTTCGGGCGGAGCAGCCCATCGCCTAAGACTATCGCCTATCGCCTATCAACGGCTTGCCGCAGCGCGTCATACATGCTATGATGACGCAGAGCATCATCGCGCACCGCCCCGCCAATTGAGCCAGGCCCGCACAGGAGGAACAGTCATGGGCGACGTTGTGAATCCTGATCTGCCGCGCTTCAGTATGTACATCGACGGCCGCTGGGTCGATGCCGAGAGCGGCGCAGTGATGCCAGTGAATGAGCCGGCACACGAGCGACCGATGGCCTACGTGGCGCGCGGCAATGCCGCTGACGTGGACCGGGCGGTGCAGGCAGCGCGCGCGGCCTTCGACCGTGGCCCCTGGCCGCACACGCCGGGGCACGAGCGCGGGCGCATCCTCGCGGCCATCGCCGAGTTGATCGAGGAGCACACCGCCGAGTTGGCCGAGGCCGAGACGCGCAACCTCGGTGTGCCGCTGCGCAAAAGCACCTTCGTGGACGTGCCCTGGTCCGCCGAGCACTTCCGCGTCTTCGCCGAGCTGGCGCGCACCCACCCTTACGAGCCGCTGCCCTGGAACGACGTGCCCTCGGTGAGCTGGAACTTCGTGTGGCGCGAGCCGATCGGCGTGTGCGGCCAGATCGTCCCGTGGAACTACCCGCTGCTGATGGCGGTGTGGAAGATCGCCCCCGCGCTGGCCGCCGGCAACACGATCGTTCTCAAGCCGGCCTCCTACACGCCGATCACCGCCCTGATGCTCACGCGCCTGATCGACGAGGCCGGGCTGCTGCCGCGCGGCGTGCTGAACGTCGTCACCGGCCCCGGCGGCGAGGTGGGCGACGCGCTGGCGCGCCACCCCGGCGTGGACAAGATCTCGTTCACCGGCTCCACCGAGACCGGGCGCCACATCATGCGCATGGCGAGCGACACGATCAAGAGCCTGACGCTCGAGCTTGGCGGCAAGTCGCCGAGCCTGGTGCTGCCGGACGCGGACATGGAGTTGGCGACGGACGGCGTGCTGTTCGGGGTGTTCTTCAACGGCGGGCAGAGCTGTGAGGCCGGCACCCGCTGCCTGGTGCCGGAGCGCCTGCACGACGAGTTCATCGAGCGCCTGGTGGCGCGCGCCCGCCAGCTGCGCTTGGGCGACCCGCTGGACCTGGAGACCGACCAGGGGCCGCTGGTGTCCGAGCTGCAGTGCCGCAGCGTGGAGGAGTACATCGCGATCGGCAAGCGCGAGGGCGCCCGGCTCGTGACCGGCGGCACGCGCGCCAGGGTGCCGGGCCTGCCGCGGGCGCCGTTCATCGAGCCGACGATCTTCACCAACGTGAAGAACGGCACCCGGCTGGCGCAGGAAGAGATCTTCGGCCCGGTGCTGGCGGTGATCCCCTACCGCACCGTCAGCGAGGCGATCGAGCTGGCGAACCAGACCCACTACGGCCTGGGCGCCGCCGTCTGGTCGCGCGATCTGCAGGGGGCGATCGAGGTGGCCAAGCGCATCCGCACCGGCACGGTCTGGATCAACGACCACCACATCATCCTGCCGCGCGCGCCGTTCGGCGGCTACAAGCAGAGCGGCATCGGCCGCGAGCACGGGCTGCAGGGTCTGCTGGCCTACACCGAGGTCAAGCACATCCACGTGGACCTGATGCAGAAGCGCGAGGGCCGCGTCCACTGGGACGTGCTGCTGCCGGGTGGGGAGTAGGGGCGTAGCAGTTGCACCAATCGGTACAACCACGTTGTCGAGAGCGGCAACGGCTACGCCCCTACGGCATCGCGGTACGGCGCCCGCAATGCCACCGTGCCACCCAATATCGCCTGGAAATGCACTAGCTGCGCGCCAGCGTCACCAGGCCCGGCACACGGTCGAACATCCAGAAGCCGATCACCATGCCGATCACCGAGGCGCACAGCGCCCAGGCGACGGCGATCCACAGCGCGCTCAGCCACCAGCCGATCAGCACAAAGTAGATCGCGCGCAGCAGGAACGGGGCCTGCGGCGGATGCACCTCCGTGACGCGCGTACCGCGGATGACCAGGTCCGACCGCTGCGGCGCGAGCGTCACCACCTGCGGCAGGCGGTTCAGCATCCAGAGGCCGAGCGGCAGGCCGACAATCGTCACGCACAGCAGCCAGGCGACGGCGGCCCACAGGCCGCTGAACCAGAGTCCGAAGAAGACGAAGTAGAGCGCCCGCACGAGCAGGTTCGGCCCCACCTGCCGCACGACCACGGTCGGCGGCTGCACCGGTGTCTCCATCGATCGCTCCTTCTCGCGGCGGGTGTGGCGTTTCGTCTCCGCCGCACTCGTAGATACATACGGCGGGTGGCGCGAAATGTTGCGGCGTTGAAGTTGAAGTAAACGTGGAGCCAGTATCGTCAGTCGGCAGGGTATCTGGTTGTCGCCGGCTTGTGTTTCGACGGATGCTAGGGGTGGTGGGAGGGCCTCCTCGCTTGGGAGCGGTATATGCGGCGGCACAGGTGGTGGGCCGTCCGTAGGCGGCACTCGCTGGATCTGTAGCTTCGTCTGCGCGCACAGGAGCGCAATGTGTGCTATAGTAACAGCACACGATCCCGTCTCTGGGGATCCTTACCCCCCACTCCTCGAGCAGTTTGCTCGCTCACATCGCCTGGCGCCTGATACGGATCACGCGGTTTGCGATCGTCGATCGGTTGCCGCCGCATCCCACCGCTGCGGCCGCAGGCCGCACTAACGCAACAGTCGCGTCCGGGGCGCTGGCCCCGGCCTAGGTGGTGCATCCGGCACGTGAGTGTCGACGAACGTGCCGGAAAGGGTGGGTTTTAGGGAGGGCACAGCCCTCCCTGGCCCTCCCCTGAATCTCCACCCTATCCGGGGTATCCAGACAGGCATGTAGAAGGGGAGCCGATGGACTATCTTGTATGGTACGACGAGAGCACGAAGAAGAGCGTGCCGGAGAAGATCCAGGAGGCGATCGCTGCCTATGTCGCCCGCTTCACAACCGCGCCGAATCTGGTGCTCGTCAACACCGCGGATCAGGCCGAGGTCGGCGGGGTACTGATCCGGAGCGAGCGCACCGTGCAGCCGAACACCTTCTGGGTGGGGAGGCAGGAGGATGGGTGAGGTGATGAGCTTGACGAACGCGAGCCGCATGTCGATCTACCACGCAGCGGACTGGGGGGCGCGCGTGGTCCGCGTCGCTATCGTCAGTCAGGCCCGCGACGGCACGTACGCCGTGGACCGAGTCCCAGTGACAACGGTGCACGCGAGCGGTTTCTTCAGCGTGCTCACCTGTGTGGATGGGACGACGCACGTCGTGCTGACGGCCTTCCTGCGTCTCGTCCACCACGATCTGCGCACCGACGAACAGGGCCTCGCCGATGGGTCACTATGACCAGCGCCGACCGCGTTCCAGGCCGCCGTCCCGGGATCTGACACAGTTCACCGTTGGGGAACGCGTCGCCATCGTCGGCGCTCCCGCATCCTATGGCTACAACGGTCGCGTTGGGACCATCATCGCGATCGACGGCATCCAGATCCGCGTGCAGGTCGACGATCCTCCCGGCGATATGACCTGCTCGACGTTCTACCAGGAGGAGCTCGTACGCGTGCGCGAAGCGCCAGCGGAAGACAGCGGGAGTCCGCCATGAGCCGAGCTTATGCATGGGTGGAGGAGCACGTGCTGCCCGGACCGCTGGCCGCTCCTGGGGATTGTTGGCGCAGAAGATCGCCGCCACCGCCAGGCGCGAACGCCACAGGCGCGCACGCGCGTGGCTGGCCCCCCTGCTCCGCCTGATCCATGCGCTATCTCGGTTCACGCCTAACAAGAGAAGTTCGGAGGGCCTTCGGCCCGCGAATCCCCACGGGGGCGGAAGTGGAGGGTGAAGCCCTGCGCGCAGCCCTTACGCCACCGGCACCCGCCGCGCCACCTCGGGGTCCACCGTCAGCAGCGTGCGGTTGACCCAGCCGGTCACACCGCGGACGTTGGTGATCTGGTACCAGTTGCCGTCGGCGGTCTTCGCGAGCAGCTGGACTGTCTCGCGGGCGTGGATCTGGTCCAGCACCTCGCCCTGCAGGTTGGGGGCGGCGCGCACGTTGCCGCCATTGAAGACGATCGCGGTCAGCCCGGTACTGGGGGGCGCGGCCTCGGGCGTGACGGGCGCGGGCGTGGGTGGCCCGGGGAGCGCCTCGCGGGTGGCCGGCAGTGGCGTGGCCACCGGATCGCTGGAGACCGGCAGCGCGCGGCGATCCTCAAGCGCGACTTCGAGCAGCGTCGCACTCACCCAGCCGGTGATCTGGCGGGGGTTGATGATCAGGAACCAGGTGCCGTTCTCGGTGCGCGCCAGCAACTGGACGGTCTCGCCGGCGTGGATCTGGTCTAGCACCTCGCCCTGCAGGTTGGGGGCGGCGCGCACATTGCCGCCGTTGAAGACCCGTGCGGTTGGCGCGCTGGCCGGCACCTCCTGGGGCACCTGCGCAGCCACATCTTCCGGCACCGCCAGCAGCGTGGCGCTCACCCAGCCCTCGGCCTCGGTGGCGCGCAGCAGATACCACTGCCCGTCCGGGCTGCGTGCGATAAGCTCCACCACCTCGCCGGCGCTCACCTGGCCCAGGACCTCGCCCTGGCGGTTCGGCTCGCGGCGGATGTTGCCGCCGTTGCGCACGGTGGCGGTGAGCGGCGCGGTGGCCTCGACGGTAGGCGTAGCCTCGGGCGCCGGCGTGGCGGTGGCCTGCTCGGCGGTGACAGTAGGCGGGACGTCGGTAGGGGCCGCGGTGGGCTGGGGCGCCGCCGTCTGAAAGAAATCGGCCGCGAAGGTGGGCAGCACCGTGACCGGCACAGGATCGGAGGTTACCAGCGATCCGTCGGGGAGCGTCGAGACCAACGCCACGCGGTACTCCTGCCCCTGCTGCGGCGTGGGCGCTCCCTGGCGGCGCTCCAGCGTCAGTGTAATCTTGCCGGCGTTGGCGGTGGCCACCGCGGTGTCCGGGTCGAACCAGGGGAAGTCCTGATCGCCCTGCTTCATCGTCGCCGAGACGGCGGCCCCGTCCGGCAGGGTGGTGTCGGCGCGCACCACGATCTTGCCCGCGCCGGCCACCTCGGCGCTGACGTTCGTGATCGTGGGCGGGGGGAGCACCGCCGTGCCATCGCCCGCGCCGCCGGACTGGAAGAACGTGAGCGCCAGGGCGGCGATCACGCCGATCACCACCAGCGGCACCAGCACCGCCAGCACCTTGACGGCTGGCGAGGCGTTGCGGAAGCGGTCCCCCAGGCTGGTCGGCTCTTCGAAGGGCAGCGAGGTGTAGTCGATCGTCTCACCGATCTCGGGCGGCGGCAGCGCCTCGGCGGCGCGCCGGCGGCGGATCAGCACCAACACCAGCACCGCCACCACCAGCACGATGACGATCGCGGCAAGAACGATCGGGTTCAGCAGCACGTCCATCGCTCGGGGATCCTTTCGCTCAGGCGCAGGGCTGTGCCACCACGTACCTCCTGTGACGCCGGGGCTATCATATGACAAGTTGTCATTCTGCGCAAGCCGGCATGTCGCACTTGTGAAGGGATCCGGGCGCTCGCGGCCGCGCAGAGTGTAAAATCGGGGGCGAGGGTGGGCGAGGGGTGAGTGGGGCGGTTTAGCGGGGCTGCACCCCGCCAAACCGCTCCACTCCCTTATATCTCCCGCATCACATCTGCGGCGGCGTCGACCGTGCGCTGGATGAGCGCGTCGTCGTGGGCCAGCGAGAGGAAGGCCGCCTCGAACTGCGAGGGCGCCAGGTACACGCCGCGCTCGAGCATGGCGTGGAAGAAGCGGGCGTAGCGGGCGGTGTCGGACGTCCTGGCGCTGGCGTAATCCGTCACCGGCTGGCCGGTGAAGAAGAAGCCCCACATGCTGCCGGCGCAGGCGGCCTGGAGCGGGATGCCGGCGGCCGCGGCGGCCTGGGTGAAGCCGGCGCAGAGCGCCCCCGCGGCCCGCTCCAGGCGCTCGAACACCCCCGGCTCGGCGATCCTGCGCAGTGTGGTGATGCCGGCCACCATCGCCAGCGGGTTGCCGGAGAGCGTGCCGGCCTGGTAGACCGGGCCGGCCGGGGCCACCAGCTCCATGATCGCGCGCCGGCCGCCGTAGGCCGCCGCCGGCAGGCCGCCGCCGATCACCTTGCCGAGGCAGGTGAGGTCCGGCGTGACGCCGTAGCGGGCCTGGGCGCCGCCGTAGGCCACGCGGAAGCCGGTCATCACCTCGTCGAACAGCAGCAGCGCGCCATAGCGGTCCGCCAACGTCCGCAGCCCCGGCAGGAAGCCATCCTGGGGCAGGATGAGGCCGGCGTTGCCCATCACCGGCTCGAGCGCGATCACCGCCACCTGGCCCTCGTTGGCACGCAAGAGTGCCTCGACAGCTCCCAAGTCGTTGAAGGGCGCGGTGAGCGTGGCGGCCGCCACTGCGGCGGGCACGCCGGGGCTATCCGGCAGGCCGAGCGTCGCCACGCCCGAGCCGGCCTGCACCAGCAGGGCGTCGAAGTGGCCGTGGTAGCAACCGGCGAACTTGATGATCTTCTCGCGCCCGGTGTAGGCACGCGCCAGGCGCAGCGCGCTCATCACCGCCTCGGTGCCGGAGGAGACGAAGCGCACCATCTCGACCGCCGGCATGGCCTGCGTGATCAGCCGCGCCAGCTCGCTCTCCAGCTCGGTGGGCGCGCCGAAGCTGGTGCCGCGGGCGGCCTGCGTCGTGATCGCCGCCACCACCTCCGGGTGGGCGTGCCCCAGGATCAACGGCCCCCAGGAGAGCACATAGTCGATGTAGGCGTTGCCGTCCACATCATAGACGTAGGCGCCCGCGCCGCGCTCAATGAAGCGTGGCACGCCCCCCACACCACGGAAGGCGCGCACCGGCGAGTTGACGCCGCCGGGGATCAGGCGGCGGGCCTCCTCGAATAGCGCCGCCGATCGTGCGAACTGAGCCATAAGCTACACCTCTCTGTCGAGCGCCTCGAGCCGCGCCACCGCAGCCCGCACCAGTTCCAGGATGCGCTGCTCGTCGAGCGCCGCGAAGTCCGTCGTGTCGATGTCGATCCGCTCGCCGCCGAGGTCCAGAAAATCGTTGCGCGCGCCGGCGCCCTCCCGGACGATCGGCTCGTAGCGCTCGATGTTCAGGTGGTCGAGGTGGCCGGGGTGTCGCTCGCCGCGCTCAACCCGCCGTTTGAAGCGCTCGAACAGCACGGCGCCCTCGGCCATGCAGCGGACCTGCAGCGGGTGGTAGGGGCAGCGGGCCGCCAACTCACGCAGGCGCGCGGTGTCGAACTGCGGGTCGAAGTTGCTCTCGATCGCCACCGAGCGCCCGGCGCGCAGGAGCGTCTCAGCCGCGTGGTAGATCAGCGCGTAGCTCGCACCGCCCAGGCGCTGCGACCACTCCAGGTCCGCCCAGCCGAGGCTGTCGAAGAGCACCTCCTTGAGTGCGTCGCGGTGAAATATCGGTATCGCGAGCGCCTCCGCGAGCCACGTCCCCAGCCGCGTCTTCCCCGAGCACGGCGGTCCTGAGACAATCAACAAGATCGGCTCCGGCATAGGGTCTCCGAAGGGGAGGGGTCAGGGGAGGGCTGTGCCCTCCCCTGAAGCCCGACCCGATCTCCTATCTCCAGGGCAGTGCCCACCCCTGATCAGCCGCGCTCGCCCTCCGCGAGCCAGCGGGCCGCGTCCTTCGCGTAGTAGGTGATGATCAGGTCAGCGCCGGCGCGGCGGATGGCGGTGAGGCTCTCCAGCGCCGCGCGCCGCTCATCAAGCCAGCCGTTCTGGGCGGCGGCCTTGAGCATGGCGTACTCGCCGCTCACCTGGTAGGCCGCCAGCGGCAGGTCGTGGCGCTCGCGCACCGCGCGGATCACGTCCAGGTAGGGGCCGGCCGGCTTGACCATGAGCATGTCGGCGCCCTCGGATGCGTCCAGGGCCACCTCGCGCAGCGCCTCGCGCCCGTTGGCGGGGTCCATCTGGTAGGCGCGCCGGTCGCCGAACTGCGGCGTGCTCTCGGCGGCCTCGCGGAACGGCCCGTAGAAGGCCGAGGCGAACTTGGCCGCGTAGGCGAGGATCGCCACATTCGCGTGCCCGGCCGCGTCCAATGCGGTGCGGATGGCAGCCACCTGGCCGTCCATCATCGCCGAGGGCGCCACGATGTCCGCCCCGGCGTCGGCGTAGGCCACGGCTTCGCGCGCCAGCAGCTCGAGTGTCGGGTCGTTCAGCACGTCCCCCTGGCCGGGCGCTTCGGCCAGCACGCCGCAGTGGCCGTGGTCGGTGTACTCGCACAGGCAGACGTCGGCGATCACCACCATGTCCGGCGTGCGGCGCCTGATTTCGCGGATGGCGCGCGGCACCGGCCCCTCCGGGTCCCACCCGGCGCTCCCTCGCGCGTCCTTATGGGCCGGGATGCCGAACAGCAGCACCGCCGGCACGCCCAGTTCGGCCAGTTCGTCGATCTCGGCCGCGAGGCGGTCCACCGAGCGCTGGGCGTGGCCCGGCATCGAGGAGATCGGCCGCACCAGGCCCTGCCCGGCGGCGACGAACAGCGGGGCGATCAGGTCGGCGGCGCCGAGCTGCGTCTCGCGCATCATGCGGCGTAGCGCAGGCGTGCGGCGCAGGCGGCGCGGTCTGACGGTCAGAGTCATAGGTCCCCTCTCTTTACCACGAAGACACGAAGGTGCAAAGGCACGAAGGGTTCCAGTCGCTTTACCGTTGAAGCGCAAGCGACGGCCCAGGCTGTTGTACTGCATCCCCTCAGCAAAGGTACAACATCCTCCTCGTGTCTTCGTGTCCTCGTGTTCTCGTGCCTTCGCGGTTCAGTCCAGGGCTGCGCGGACCATCGCCCGCCTGGAGTCCCGTGCGAAGCGGCGCTGCATGAGGCGCATGGCGGGGTAGCCCAGGCGCAGCAGCGGGTGGTTGGGCCGCGAGAAGGCGACGATATCGTACCACACGGAGTCGTCCTCGGCTCGCCACTCCACCACGAAGCGCTCCTCGCCGCGCGCCACGTGGGCCGGCAGCGTGCCCCAGCCGAAACCGAAGCGCCGCACCGGCCCGCCCTCGTCGATCAGGTAGGCCACCCGGCAGGCGCTCAGCGCCCAGAGGCCGGGCAGCCCCACCAGCACGCCCACTGTGGCCTCGGGCGCGAGCGGCACGTCCGGCCAGAGCAGCCGCATCCAGCCGGTGGGGATGTGCTCCCAGCGCCGCAGCGCCGCGCAGGCGCGCTCGAAGACCACCTGGCCCGCGCCAAGGCGCACCCGGCTACGGTCCACTGCGTACCCCGGCGGCGGCGCGCCGTCCGCCGCGCCCACCTCAGCATAGCTGAAGGGCAGCCGGCGCTGCGCGTCCAGCACCGCGCGGATAGAGGTGTCGGATGGACGGGTGAGGAGCAGCATGGCTTACAACTGCACTAACACGCACTCGCCGGAAGGGTGGGTTTGAGGGAGGGCGCAGCCCTCCCTCGCCCTCCCACTCCTGCCTAGGGACCTGGCAGATGCACCATTTAGTCAATGAAAACCTCCTCCAAGGCGCGCACCAGCCCCTCGGCCGTGTGCGGATCGGCGGTGGCTGCCACCGGCAGCCCGGCGTCGCGCAGCGCGGCGGCGGTGGTGGGGCCGATCGCTACCAGCGCCACACGCGTGAGCAGCGCCCGCGCCTCGTCCGGCGCCAGCCCCGCCGCATCCAGCCCGTCCAGCAGATAGCGTATGGCCGACGGGCTGGCGAAGGTCACGGCGTCCACCTGCCCCGCGCGCAGCGGGCCGAGTAGCGCAGCCACGCCTGGCCCGGGCATAGTGCGGTAGGCCATCACCGTGTCCACCAGCGCGCCGCGGGCCCGCAGGCCCTCGGCCAGCGTCGGGCGGGCGATATCCGCC
>DATMBA010000563.1:0-9735 GCA_035559635.1 Roseiflexaceae bacterium | reverse complement strand
CTGAAACCCCACCCCTCACCTTTAGGGTGACAGACCACCAGAGCATCGGTCACGTCTGCGTGGAGCTGCGCCGCAGCCCCCGCCGGGCACGGCGTGCCCGGCGCGCTAGCGGTCTACCTCACCGAGAACAGGATCCATCGACGCGATCAGCGCCACCAGGTCGGCCACCAGGCGCCCCTTGGCCATGTGCGGGAGCGCCTGGAGGTTCACGAACGACGGCGCGCGGAAGTGCACGCGGTACGGCTTGGGGGAGCCGTCGCTCACCACATAGGTCGCCAGTTCGCCGCGAGGCGACTCAATGGCCGCGAGCGCGTCCCCGATCGGCGGCTTGAAGCCCTCGGTCCACAGCTTGAAGTGGTGGATGAGCGCCTCCATGCTGTGGGTGATCTCGGGCTTGGGCGGCGGGGCGATCTTGCGGTCGGTGGTGGTGTAGGGGCCAGGGCCCATATCCACCAGCCGCCGCAGGGCCTGCTCACAGATCTTGACGCTCTCGCGCATCTCGGCCATGCGCACCAGGTAGCGGTCGTAGATGTCGCCGTGCCTGGCGATCGGCACGTTGAAGTCGTAGGTCTCGTAGCCGCAGTACGGCATGTCCTTGCGCAGATCCCAGGCCACGCCGGTGGCGCGCAGGGCGGGGCCGGTGACGCCATAGGCGATCGCGGCCTGGGAGTCGATCGCGCCGATCCCCTGGGTGCGTTCGATCCAGAGCGGGTTGCCGGTGAGCAAGCTCTCGTACTCGTCGATGCGCCCCGGCATGATCTTCAGGAACTCCGCCACAGTGGGCGCGAACTCCGAGGGCAGGTCGTAAGCCAGGCCGCCGACGCGGAAGTAGCTGGTCATCATGCGCGCGCCGGAGACCAACTCGAAGATGTCCAGGATCTGCTCGCGCTCGCGGAAGCCGTAGAGGAACACGCTCATCGCCGCCAGGTCCAGCGCGTGGGTCCCGAGCCACACCAGGTGGCTCGAGATACGCTGCAACTCGGTGAGCAGTACGCGCGCCACCTGGGCCCGGGGCGGCACCTCACAGCCCAGCAACTGCTCCACCGCCATCACATAGCTGAGGTTGTTGGAGAGCGGCGCCAGGTAGTCGGTGCGGTCGGTCAGCACCACTGCCTTCTGGTACTGCTTGCTCTCCATCGTCTTCTCAATACCGGTGTGCAGGAAGCCGATGTCCGGCGCGACGTTGACCACCGTCTCGCCATCCAACTCCACCACCAGGCGCAGCACGCCGTGGGTGCTGGGGTGGTGCGGCCCCATATTAAGCACCATGGTGTCGTCCTTGCCCGCCAGCGCCGGCTGAATGATCTCGCGCGGCGCCGGCACCGGGTAGGCGAGGCGGGCGTCCTCCGTGCTCGCCGGCTGCCTGGTGGCTGGTGGGGGGGCAACGGTGGTCATGGCTACCTCAGCAATGCAACATGCAAAAATGCCAGAGTCAAGCTCCAGCCCTCATTCTACATCTTGCATTTTTCATTCTTTGGCGAACGGCTTCCTGGCGTAGATCTGGGCCTCGTTGAAGGTGAAGGCCACCTCCTCGTAGCCCAGCGGCACGTCCTTGCGCAGCGGGTGGCCCTCCCACTCATCCGGCATCAGGATGCGGTCCAGGCTCGGGTGCCCGCTGAATGTCACGCCGAACATGTCGAAGGTCTCGCGCTCCTGCCAGTTGGCGGTGGACCAGAGCGAGGTGAGCGACGGCACGCTCGGGTCCTGCTCCGGCACGCCCACCTTGAGGCACACCCGGTGGCGGTTGGCGAACGAGAGCAGGTGGTACACCACCTCGAAACGCGGCTCGCGCCCGAGATAGTCCACCCCGCACAGATTCTCAAGGAAGTTGTAGCTCAACTCCGCGTCGTCCCGCAGGAAGCGGGCCACGTCCAGCAGCGCCGCGCGCCGGACGAAGACGCTCAGTTGGCCACGGAACTCGCTCGTGCCGGCGATCGCATCCGGCAGCGCGGCCTGGAGCTTCGCAATGACGGTGGCGTTGTCCATAGACCCTCAGATTCGCAGATTGCAGATTGAAGATTGCAGATTGAGGATTGCGCATTGACTGCCGTGCCAAATCTGCAATTTACAATCACACGCGCACCGGCTCACGCACCTCGCCGGTGATCTTCGTGCGCTTGACCTTCTCGTGCAACTGCATGATGCCGTCGATCAGCGCCTCGGGGCGCGGTGGGCAGCCTGCCACGTACACATCCACCGGGACGATCTCGTCCACCCCCTGCACGATCGCATAGTTGTTGAACACACCACCGCAGGCGGCGCAATCCCCCATCGCGATCACCCACTTCGGGTCGCTCATCTGGTCGTACAGGCGGCGCACCACCGGCGCCATCTTGCGCGAGACGCGCCCGGCGACGATCATCAGGTCGGCCTGGCGTGGCGAGGCGCGGTTGATCTCCATCCCGAAGCGCGAGAGGTCATAGTTGGCCCCCTGCGCGCCCATCATCTCGATCGCGCAGCATGCCAGGCCAAAGAGCAGCGGCCACATCGCGTTGCTGCGGCTCCAGTTCACCACCGTCTCGAGCGAGGTGGTGACAATTCCCATATCGCCGGCCTTCTCCTCTATTCCCACTGGAGTGCTCCTCGTTTCAGAATATAGATGTAGCCGATCAGCAGGACGAACAGGAACACGCCCATCTCGATCAGGCCGAAGATACCTAGCCTGCGATACACCAGCGCGTACGGGAAGAAGAAGATGATCTCGATATCGAACAGGATGAAGATCATCGCCACCAGGTTGAACTTCACCGGGAAGCGCCGCTGCGCCGGGCCGATCGGCTCCATGCCGGACTCATACGGCATCAGTTTGCGGCGCGTGGGCCGCTGCGGTCCGAGGAAGCGCGAGACGACGATCACGAAGACGGCGATGAACAGCGCCACCAGGAACATGACCAGGATCGGCAGGTAGTCGGCGAGCATCGGGTGAAGCTCCTCGCTGAACTGGTGGGGGCGCGGCAAACCGCATCCGGCGCGTGCGGGCACCGGGCATTATAGCTGCATTTGGGTTTGTGTCAAGAAGAACAAAGTCGGCACGCCGCACTGCATGCGATGGGATCGCAGGGGTCCCTTGGGAGGGGCACGCCAGGGAGGGCTATACCCTCTCTGAAACCCACCCACCGGACACACCAGGCAGGGCTGGCCCTCCTTGAGATTCGCCCACCGGGGAGGGCCAGGGCTGTGCCCCTGAACACGCTCTTCCCTATGGTGAAGGCGCAGCCTACACGCATTTAGCGGCCGACAAGCGGCAGGTAGCGGTCGTAACCCAGTGACGGCTTCAGAGTGTCGGGGACCGCCTTGGGCGTGGCGAAGCCAGAGGTATTGCCGAGAGAATCGGTGTTGGTGGCGGTGAGGTAGCGTTCGGGCAGTTGGGCCGGGTCGAACGTCAGCGCGAACGTGCCGTCATCGGCGGCGGTGGTGGTGTTCACAAAGTAGCGGCCCTCATCCACACGGTCGGCGAAGAGCTCGATCTTGCAGCGCGCGCAGCCACGGCCGGCCACCGATCTCGGCCCGACGGCCTCAAGCCGGGGCGGCGCGATGCCATCGTTCCCGCCGGCCTCGAGCTGAATGCCGGCGAGCATGTTCCCGCTGATACTGTTGGTAAGGATGCGGTTGCCCTTGCCGCCCGAGATACGGATGCCGACGTCGAGATTGTTGCGGATGCTGTTGCCGCTGATCTTGGTGTGCGATGCCTGGTCCACCACCACCCCGCCGAGGATGCGGCATTCCTCCACCGCCGCCCGGAAGCGGCCATTCCGCTCGATGGTGTTGCTGATCACCGTGGTATCCGAGCCCTGCACACAGACGCCGGAGATGTCGTTGTCGTGGATCGTATTGCCCTCGACGGTGGTGTTCTCGCCGGTGGCGGTGATGATAATGCCCGACCACTGGTTGTAGGCGATGTGGTTGCCGGGGCCGATCACATTGCCGGCGCCGGTAGCGAGCACGCCGCTGAACTGGTTGCCGAGCGGCGTCGCGCCGTCCGCGCCAAGCCCGATGATGTTCCCGGCCACCTGGTTGGCGGTGGAGCTGAGGCGCAGCCCACCGGCGCCGTTGTAGGCGATCACATTGCCCGCGCCCTCCTCGGCGCCGCCCACCACCGTGCCGTTGGCCCCCTCGACGATGTTCACGCCGTAGGACAGGTTGCCGCGCCCGAGAATACCGGTGCGATCCACCCCGATGTAGTTGCCCTGGATGCTATTGCGGTGCGTGCCGGTGTCGTTGAGGTAGACGCCGTGGCCGTAGATCGTCGGCAGCTGGCCATTGTTGGCGATGATATTGCGCGCCGTGGGTGTAACGCCGCCGATCAGGTTGTCGTGCGCGCCGCCGATGATGAAGATGCCGCCGTCGAAGTTGGCGAGCGAGGTGGACTCATCCGACGGGTCCTCGCGCGCCGTCGTGCCGTCCGCGCCAAGGCCGATGATATTGCCGGCCACCACGTTGTAGGCCGCCGCCCCGCTGATCTCGACGCCGATCTCGCTGTCGGCGATCACATTGCCCTCGCCGGGGGTGGCGCTGCCCACGCTGTTCTCGCGCGCGCCGTCCCGCAGCACCACACCGCGCACCGTGTTGCCGAGCGGCGCGCGGCCGCTGTGTCCCGTGCCGATCCAGTTGCCGATGACCAAGTTGAGCCGCGTGCCCGTCCCGGCGATCACCACGCCGTAGTCGTTGCCGGAGATCAGGTTGCGTGCGGTGGAGTCCGCCCCGCCGATCTGGTTCTGGTACGCGCCGCCGCTAATCTCGACGCCGACGTAGTTCGGCTCGGCCTCGTCGTCCACGGTGCTCATGCCGATCACGCAGCCCACCACCCGGTTGTTGGCGGCTGGCGCCTGATCGCCGCTGATCAACACCCCGCTGTCCGGGAAGTTGACGATGCCGAGACGCCGGATGGTGTTGCCGCTCGACCGGATCGCGATCCCGTTGCCGAACCCCACCGGGTCGGCGGTCTCGATCCCGTCCAGCACAATGCGCGCCTGCTGCGGGCTGGATAGCTGCGTGCCGTCGATCGTGACATCGCCGCGCACGAGCGGCGGCAGCGCGCCGGTGGGGCGAATCAGCCAGATCTGGCGCACCGCGTCGTAGCCGGGGTCATTGGTCGGGATGGCGAAGTCGATCGTGAGCGACTCGCCGGAGGGGGTGTTGTTGGCGGCGGTGATCGCCTCGCGCAGCGAGATCTTCTGGTCCGGCCCGCGGGCACCGTTCAGGTCCGCCATCGAGGCGGTGTTGCCGTCCACCGTGTCCGCCGTGGTGGTGACGGTGACGTGGTTGGCGGCGGAGGCGTGGGTGAGAGGCGGAGATAGAGGGCCGGAGTCGAAGGGTATCACAACGGCGCTCGCGAGCAGGAGCGCGGCGAGCACGAGCGATCGATAGCGCTTCGCGCGGGAGGGCCACGCGGGCATGCCGAAACTCCTGATCTCCTCGCGGCCGGGCCATGTGCGCGCGGCTGCTCGACGCGCCGAGGACTTCATAAACACGTCGCCGCGCCGCGCACATGGCAACGCGGCGCCTGAGCAGCTTCTCAACGCCGGCGGCCCCTTCGATTATACGCCATCTGAGATCGATCATCAAGTTTAAAAAGCGTTTAGGGGCTTGCCCTCCCCTGACCCTCCTACTGGGGGCCACTGGCCTCCCGATCACCCTCAGCATCACCCCAGGCGGGTGACGCGCCATCACCCGCGCACCGGGTACAGTGGGCGCAGGAGAAGCAAGCACCGCCGCCGGCTGAATGGGATTGAGCAGAAAGCGGCGCGAACAGCGATGAAAGGAGAACCTCCGATGAGCCAGATTGAGACTGTCGCAGGTGGCATGCAGCGGGCGGCGGGCGGCCAGCGCCAACGGGTGCTGCGCTGGATCGGGATCGGCGCCGGCGCGATCGTGCTGCTGCTGGCCGTGGCTGTGGGGGGCCTGATGGCCTGGATGAGCTATGTGCCGGCGGACCTGGATCTCTCCACCACGCGCGCCTCGGCCGCCGGCGCGTACCAGGTGAGCTACACGCCGCGGCGTGGCCCGATCGCCGTCAACCAGATCCACACATGGACCATCCACGTCGAGACCGCCGACGGGCGGCCGGTGGAAGGAGCGACGATCACGGTGGACGGGGACATGCCGCAGCACGGCCACGGCCTGCCCACCGACCCGCAGGTCACGCAGGATCTGGGCGGCGGCGACTACCTGGTGGAGGGGCTGAAGTTCCACATGCCAGGCTGGTGGGTGGTGGACTTCACCATCAGCGGGCCGGGTCAGCCCGACACGGTGCGGTTCAACCTGCTGCTGAATTAGGCGCTGCCCGCAAGAGGATGACGATGAAGCGCACCATACCCCTGATCGCCGCGGCAGTCGTCGCTGCCGCCGCCCTCGCCTACGTCCTCTGGCCGCGGCCAGCGTGGACGCCCGCGGAGGTCGCGACGCTGCGCGGGCTCTCGCTCGCCAGCCTGCCCCCGCTGCCTCCCGACCCGTCGAACCGCTACGGGGACGATGCGCGCGCGGCCGCGCTCGGGCAGCGGCTGTTCTTCGACACCCGCCTGAGCGTGAACGGGCAGGTGGCCTGCGCCACCTGCCACCTGCCCGCGCAGCAGTTCCAGGACGGCACCGCGCTCGGGCAGGGTGTGGGGACGACCAACCGGCGCACGATGCCGATCGCCGGCACCGCCTACAGCCCCTGGCTGTTCTGGGACGGGCGCAAGGACAGCCAGTGGGCGCAGGCGCTCGGGCCGCTGGAAAGCCCGGTGGAGCACGGCGGCTCACGCGGGCAGTACGCCCATGTGATCGCGCAGCACTACCGCGCGGAGTACGAGGCGATCTTCGGCCCGCTGCCGGACCTCTCGGACCCCCGGCGCTTCCCGCCCGCGGCGGGGCCGGTGGCGGACCCGGCCGCCCGCAGTGCGTGGGAGGCGATGACCCCCGAGGACCGGGAGACGGTCACGCGCATCTACGCCAACATCGGCAAGGCGATCGCCGCCTACGAGCGGCTGATCATGCCGGGCCGCACACGGTTCGACGACTACGTGGACGCGGTGGTGCGTGGCGACACGGCGGCGATGCAGCGGGCGCTCACGCCGGACGAGGTAGCCGGCCTGCGGCTGTTCGTCGGCAAGGCGCAGTGCATCAACTGCCACAACGGCCCGCTGCTGACGAATAACGATTTCCACAACACCGGCGTGCCGGCGGCAGCGGGGCTGCCGGAGGACACCGGCCGGGCGCTGGGGCTGCAGCAGGCCCAGGCAGACGAGTTCAACTGCCTGAGCCCGTACAGCGACGCGGAGCCGGCGGACTGCGGCGAACTGCGCTTCGCAAAGGCGGACCCGCACGAGCAGATGCGGCAGTTCAAGCCGCCGTCCCTGCGGGGCGTGGCCGAGCGCGCGCCCTACATGCACGCCGGCCAGATCCCGACGCTGCGCGCGGTGCTGGAGCACTACAACCGCGCCCCGGCGGCGCCCGCCGGCCACTCGGAGCTGCGGCCGCTCGGCCTGACGGACCAGGAACTGGCCCAACTCGAGGCCTTCCTGCGGGCGCTGAGCGCGCCGGTGGTGGCGCCGCCCGCCCTACCGGACCAGCCGCAGGCCGCCTGCCTCGGCTGCCACCCACCGGCTGGACCGCAGGGCAATTGACCAGGAAGGCTGCCGGGAGGTCTCTCCCGGCAGCCCTTCTCTCCGATGGCGTTCAGGGGCTGCGCCCCGCCACACCTCCCCGTGGGGGCAGGGCCACCGCGTAACTCCTGTTAATGACCAAAACACCTCCGCCGCGCGTGGGCCGGCGAAGCCCGGATGCTTGCCATATGGGCTGATGGCGCCGCCATGCCTGCCGGAGCATGGTACCATACCAGGCACTGTCCTCGGCCGCGACGCTCGCATACAGGCAGGCGTCTCCGGCCGGTGCTGGCGTTCTGGCGCATCAGGAAGGCTGGTCTCTAGCCCTGCGCTGAACGCGCACAAGGGAGGGTCCGTGTGACGAACCAGGCCCCTGCGCGCGGTGTGCCCGCGCGCACGTTGCTGCGCTGCTTCGGCTACCTGCGGCCCTACGGGCCCATGGTCGCCGGCGTCTACCTGGCCATGCTGGCGATCACCGGCCTGACGCTGGCCATCCCGCAGCTCATCCGCTGGATCGTGGACCGTGGCATCGGCGCCGGGGATGTGGCGCTGCTCGGGCGGGCGGTGGCGGCGCTGCTGGCGCTGACGCTGCTGAAAGGGGTGCTGACCTTCTGGCAGGGGCGCTGGGCCGAGACCGCCTCGCAGGGGGTAGCCTACGACCTGCGCGGCGCGCTGCACCGCCAGCTCCTAGCGCTCTCGTTCTCCTACCACGACCGCGCCGAGACCGGGCAACTCCTCTCGCGCGCGCTGCAGGACGTCGAGCGCGTCCGCTTCCTTACCGGGCGCGCGTTCCTGCGGATCGTCGAGGCCAGCGTGCTGCTATTGGGCACGCTGGTGGCGCTCACGGCGATGAACCCCGGCCTGACGGTGCTGGCGCTCGGCACCGCGCCGCTGCTCGCCTACCGGGCCCTGGCCTTCGGCCGCCGCGCGCGCCCGATCGCGCGCGCCATCCAGAACCAGCTGGCCATCCTGACCACCCGGCTCGAGCAGAACCTGCGCGGCGCGCGCGTCGTCAAGGCCTTCGCGCAGGAGGAGGCCGAGATCGCCCGCTTCGAGCGCGAGAACGACCGCTGGTTCGCCCTGAGCGCGCAGAACGCCCGCCTCCAGGCCGTCAACACCCCGCTGCTTGACCTGATCGCCAACCTCGGCACGGTGTTCATCATCTGGTACGGCGGCCTGCTGGTGATCCGCGGCGCCCTCTCGGTGGGCGAGTTGGTGGCGTTCTCCACCTACCTGGGCCAACTCATCCAGCCGGTGCGCCGCCTCGGCATGATCGTCCCGGCCGTGGCCGAAGCGGCCAGCGCGGGCGAGCGGGTCTTCGAGATCCTGGACACCGCGCCGGAGGTGCAGGACGCGCCGGACGCCCGGCCGCTGCCGCCGGTGCGCGGCCGGGTGTGCTTCGAGCACGTCTCGTTCGCCTACTTCGGCCGCCACCAGGTGCTGCGCGACATCTCGTTCACCGCCGAGCCGGGCCAGGTGATCGCGCTGCTCGGCGCCACCGGCTCCGGCAAGTCCACCATCATCAACCTGCTGCCGCGCTTCTACGACCCGACGGCCGGGCGCATCACGATCGACGGCCACGACATCCGCGGCGTGACGCTCAGCTCACTGCGCGACCAGATCAGCATCGTGCTGCAGGAGAGCACCCTTTTCGCGGCCACGGTGCGGGAGAACATCGCCTTCGGCTGCCCGGGCGCCAGCGAGGCGGCGATCGTCGCGGCGGCGCGGGCGGCCCAGGCGCACGACTTCATCGTGGCGCTGCCGCAGGGCTACGACACGCTGGTGGGCGAGCGCGGCGTGACGCTCTCCGGCGGCCAGCGCCAGCGCGTGGCCATCGCCCGCGCGCTGCTGCGCGACCCGCGCATCCTCATCCTGGACGACGCAACGGCCAGCGTGGACACGCAGACCGAGCACCAACTCCAGTTGGCGCTGCGCGAGTTGATGCGTGGGCGCACATCCTTCGTGATCGCGCAGCGGCTGAGCACGCTGCGCGCGGCCGACCTAATCCTGGTGCTGGAGCGCGGACGGATCGCGGCGCGCGGCACGCACGAGGAGCTGCTGCGCACCTCCGGCCTGTACGCCGAGATCGCCGCGCGCCAGCTGCGGCCGGAGGCAGCGTGACGGTGGGCTATCGGCGGGCGGGCACAGAAGC
>DATMBA010000562.1:0-18764 GCA_035559635.1 Roseiflexaceae bacterium | reverse complement strand
CCGAGCCTCCCCAAACGGTAAGACAAGAAGCCGCGCAGCGAACCTTGTCTAGGGCGAAACGCGAAACGATAAAGGACCGGACCATGATCGAAGCAGTACTGCTCTGATGTTTTCGGCATTCAGTGTTTTATCGTTTCGCGTTTAGCGTCTATCGTTTGGTGGTCCGCTGGACCTTCGAACGCCTGTACCGCGAGCTGGCCTGGGGCTACGATCTGGTGGCGGCGGCGGTGTCCGGTGGACGCTGGCGCGCGTGGGCGCTCACGGCCGTGCCGCTGGCCCGCGGGCGCACCCTGGAGCTTGGCTGTGGCACCGGCCACCTGCAGCGCGCGCTCGCCGGCCGGCCGGGAGTGGAGGCGCTGGGGTTGGATCGCTCGCCGCAGATGATCGCCATCGCGCGCCGCACGGCCGCCGGCGCCGGCCACGCCCCCCGCCTGCTGCGCGCCGACGCGCGCGCCCTCCCGCTCCTCCCGGCGACGGTCGACACGGTCGTCGCGACCTTCCCTAGCGAGTATATCGCCGACCCGGCCGTGGCCGCGGAGATCCGGCGCGTCTTGCGCCCGGGCGGCCAGGTGGCGGTGGCGCTCTGGGCCCAGATCACGGGCGACTCGCTCTACCTGCGCGCGCTGGACCTGGCCTATCGCCTGACGCTCCAGCGCTCGCCGCGCAGCCCATCCCGCTCTGCGGCGGACGCCGGCGCGGGAAGCGCGCCCCTGCCGGCCGCGCAGCGCCACTTGGCGGATGCACTCGCGGCCTGCGGGTTGCGCGTGACCCATACCACCGTGCAGGCACCCGGCAGCAGGGTGCACTACGTGGTGGGCGTCCTGGAGGGCTAACACGATGCCCCCGACCGTCGAAGCGGAGCTGCAGCTGCGCGCCGCCGGCCACCAGCACGTCGCCGGGGTGGATGAGGTAGGCCGTGGCTGCTGGGCCGGCCCGGTGGTGGCCGCGGCGGTGGTGCTGCCCGCGGCAGCGCTGGCCGACCCGGGGCTGCTGGCGGGCGTGGATGACTCGAAGCAGCTTACCGCCGCGCAGCGCGAGGCGCTGGCGGCGCGCATCGTGGCGCAGGCCGAGGCCTGGGCTGTGGGCGCGGCCCCGGCGCACGTGGTGGACAGCCACGGCATCCTGGAGGCCACACGCCTGGCGATGCAGGTGGCGCTGCTGCGGCTGCCCCGCCCCCCGGACGCGCTGCTGATCGACGCGCTGCGGCTGGAGGGCTGGCCCTGCCCGCAGACACCGCTCATACACGGCGACGCGCGCTGCCTCTCGATCGCGGCCGCCTCGATCGTCGCCAAGGTAGCGCGCGACCGCATCATGGCGGCCCTCGGCCGCGTGCACCCCGAGTACGGCTTCGAGTCGCACAAGGGGTATGGCACCGCCGCCCACCAGCGCGCCCTCCGCGCCCACGGCCTCACGCCACAGCACCGCCGCACCTTCCGCCCGATCGCGGACTTCCTGGCGACGGGGGTGTGGCCAGAGGATTGAAGATTTCCCTATTGGCTTGTCACCTTGATTGTAATGGAGCGGGGAGGGCCAGGGGAGGGTCACAGGCCCTCCCCTGAAACCCCACCCCTCACCGTTATGGTGACAGACCACTATGTCGCAGTAGAGGCAGTGTATAATTTGCAATCCATAGCGGAGCAGGTGATGACCGTTGATCTCGCCGCACTTGATTATGTCCGGCAGCTGCGCCGCACGGGCCTGCGGCCGGGGGAGAAGCTGGCGCAGCACATCCTGCGCGCGGGCGAGGCCGCCGTCGGGCCGCTGATCGAGCTGGCGTGCGACACCGCGCTGCTGGAGGCGGAGGCGCCGGAGTGCTACGGCCCGCTCCACGCGCTGCGGCTGCTGGGCGAGCTGCGGCCGGCACGGATGGTCGAGCCGCTGGTACGCGCCTACGCGCCGGACCCCGCTGACCACGACCCGCCGCTGGCGCGCAGCATGTGGGAGGGCGAGCTGCCGCAGATCCTCGGGCGGCTCGGCGAGCAGGCAGTGGCGGCCCTGTGGTCGGTCGTCGACGACCCGGCGTACACCATGGACCAGCGGGCGGTGGCGCTCACCGGACTGGCCTACGCCACGGCGGCGGCGCCCGAGCTGCGCGGGCAGGTGGTGGCGGGCCTGCGCGAGCGCCTGGCGGCCAGCGAGGACACCACCCTCAGCGGCCATCTGATCGCCGCACTGGCCAACCTGGGCGCGGCCGAGGCGTATCAGGAGGTGATGGCCCGCTTCCGCGCCGGGCAGGTGGACCTGGCGGTGGCGAATGCCGCCCAAGCGCGCCAGCTGCTGCTGACGCCCAACCCCGGCCGGCTGCGCTGCGCCAACCACCCGCTCTGGGAGCGCTACGACGAGCACGGGCCGTTCCCCGAGGCGCCCGAGCGATGAGCCGCGCACGGATGTCGTCCACGCCCGCCTGCACCACCGCCCTGATCCGCGCGGCGCCAGGCTGAAAGCCGCGCGGGTTCCTGGTGGTGCTGGAGCAGAACGCCGCGCGGGCCACCTACTACGCTGAAGCGTAGGTTGTTGCGCTACGCGCGCGGCGTTCTGGCGGGCGAAAGCCCTTCGGAAACCCTGGACGGACTTCCGCCGCCATGGACTACCGGGCCAGCGGCGTTCACACCGTCGAGGCCTGCCACCTCACCCTGCCGGCGCGCTGAGCGCAGCGCCACACCCACCGTAGTACCGCATTGCCGCCCCCGCGACCCGCTGGTATAATGCCCCTATCGCGGCTCGACACGTCTCCGATTTACGTGCTTCGCAGCCCACTCCTCCCACCCACGCCGCCTGCCCGAGCGAGCCGGCCGCAGATCGCGGTGCGAAGCGCGCCATCTGCGATCGGCGGGATGTGATTCGGAGAGAGCGCCGTGTTCGTCCTGCGCCCGATCCTGCACCACTTTCTGATCTGGCTGCTGCTCGCGCCGCTCCTGCTAGTGGAGATGTATTCGCTGGACGCGCTGCTGCGGGTAGTGGCCCTGCAGGACGAGGGGCGCGCGCGCGTGGTGCTGGCCGAGGTGGTGGAGCAGCGGCGCGGCGCGGATGGCCCGGAGGTGCGCTACCGCTTCACGCTGCCCGGCCACCCTGAGCAGTACTTCGCGCGCGGCCCGCTCGGCGGCCGCGTGTGGGCGCCGATCACCGAGGCGGCCTGGAGGCAGACGCAGCGGGACGGCGCGCTGCGTGTGCGCTACCTGCCGGAGGACCCCTGGGCCAACCAGCCGGAGGGACGCGCCGGGCACCCGGTGGCGGACAGCTTCTGCATGTGGGGGCTGTTCGTGGTGTTCGACCTGATCTGGCTGGCGGAGTCGGTGACGATCCTGCGGAACTTCGCGCACTGCCAGGCCATGGTGGAGCGCCGCAGGCCGCACCGCGCCCGCTTCTGGGAGTCGCGGCATGTGCCGGACCGGCGGTATAGCCCGCATGGCTGGCGGACAGGAGGGCGCCCATGATCACCACGCAGACCCGCATCGGCCCGCTGCAGCTCGGCATTATCGCGCTCACGCTCGCGACGGCGCTGGTCCACATCGTGCTGGCTATCCCGGAGAGCCTGGTGATGTTCTACCTGAACGGGGTGGGCTACATCGCGCTGGTGACGGCGCTCTACCTGCCGCAGCTGCGCGCCTACCGCCGCCTCACGCGCTACGCGCTGATGGCTTTCGCCGCCGTCACGGTGCTCGGCTGGGCGGTCTTCGGGGCGCGCAATATGGTGGCATATGTGGACAAGCTGATCGAGCTGACGCTGATCGGGCTGCTGGTGGTGGAGATGCGGCGCGAAAGGGGGACGTCTGAGGTGCAGACCACTGTCCAGAGCTGACACAGGGCATAGGACGCCGTCCACCACCCCGGCCGTGACCCGATTCGCTCTTCCCATTTCACAAATCCGGTAGGATTGCTAGAGACGTCGATCTCAGCAGGACTGGACCTAACGTGAACATCCCTGCGGGAGGGGTAGGGGAGGGCCTGGCCCTCCCCTGCAACCCCACCCGGGTTTCATCTGGCGGTGTGCGCGCAGGGCATGGACGACTGGAGTGAAAGACATGGTTCGACATACGAATCCTGATGGTACACCCACATATACGAATCGCCTTGTTCATGCTACGAGCCCCTATCTTCTGCAACACGCCCACAACCCGGTGGATTGGTATGAGTGGGGCGAAGAGGCGTTCACTAAATCCAGGGCGGAAGACAAACCTATACTCCTAAGTGTGGGCTATGCAGCATGCCACTGGTGCCACAGACTCGCGGAAGAAAGTTTCGAAGACGAAAAAACCGCAGCGTTGATGAACAAACTCTTCGTCAACATCAAAGTCGACCGCGAGGAGCGGCCGGATATCGACAATATCTACATGATGGCCACACAGGCGATGACCGGCGGCGGCGGCTGGCCGATGACGGTTTTCATGAGCCAGGACGGCACTCCCTTCTACGCGGGCACGTATTTTCCCCCCGAGGACCGCTACGGCATGCCATCGTTCCGCCGCGTGCTCCTCGCCGTCGCCGATGCCTACGCCAATCGGCGGGCGGAGTTGCTCGAGGCGGGCCAGGAGCTCGTGGCGCGCATGCGCGAGGCGGCACAGGCGCGGCTGCCGGCGGGCAGCGTGGGGCCATCCACCCTGGATGCGGCCTACGCCGCGCTGGAGCGGCAATTCGACCCGGCGCACGGCGGGTTCGGGCGCGCGCCGAAGTTCCCCCAGCCCACCACACTCGAGTTCCTGCTGCGCTACAGCGCCCGCACCGGGGAGCAGCGCGGCATGGAGATGCTGGCGAAGACCCTGCGCCGCATGGCCGAGGGCGGCATGTACGACCAACTCGGCGGCGGGTTCCACCGCTACAGCGTGGACGAGCGCTGGCTGGTGCCGCACTTCGAGAAGATGCTGTACGACAACGCACTGCTGGCGCGGGTGTATGTGGAGGCGCATCAGGCCACCGGCGAGCCGTTCTACCGTCGCATCGCCGAGGAAGTGCTCGACTACATGCTGCGCGAGATGCGCCACCCCGGCGGCGGGTTCTTCTCCACCCAGGATGCGGACTCGCTGCCGCCCGAGGCGCGGCACCACACTGGTCACGGCGACGCCCACAAGGAGGAGGGCGCCTTCTTCGTCTGGAGGTTGGAGGAGGTGCGCGCGGCGCTCGGCGAAGACGCCACGGTCTTCGCCGAGCTGTACGACGTGACGGAAGCGGGCAACTTCGAGGGCCAGAACATCTTGCACGTGGCGCGCTCGCCGGCCGAGGTGGCGCACGCCACCGGGCTGCCGCTGGAGCACGTGGAGGCGATCGCCGCCCGCGGCAGGCGCGCGCTGTTCGAGCGGCGCGAGCGGCGCCCAAAGCCGGCGCGCGACGACAAGGTGCTGACCGCCTGGAACGGCATGGCCATCCGCGCCCTGGCCCAGGCCGCCACCGCGCTCGGCCGCGAGGACTACCGCGACGCGGCGCGCGAATGCGCATCCTTCGTGCTGCGCACCCTGCGGCGCAAGGACGGGGTGCTGCTGCGCAGCTGGCGGGAGACACGTGAGGACCGAGGAAGGGGTGGGAGCGATGAGGACACAGCGGGCAACTCAACGCCAAGCACGCAGCCCTCACACCGTGTCCCCGCCTTCTTGGAGGACTACGCGCTGCTGGCAGACGGGCTGCTGGCGCTGTACGAGGCCACCTTCGAGCCGCGCTGGCTGCTGGAGGCGCGCGCGCTGGCGGAGACAATGCTGGCCGAGTTCTGGGACGACGGCATCCAGGGGTTCTACGACACCGCCGCGAGCCACGAGCAACTGGTGGTGCGCCCGCGCGACACCGGCGACAACGCCACGCCGTGCGGCAACTCGGCCGCCGCGGATGTGCTGCTGCGCCTGGCGGTGATCTTCGACGAGCCGCGCTACCGTGAGCGAGCGCTGGCGGTGCTGGGCGGGATGGCGCCGTTCATGGAGCGCTACCCTACCGGCTTCGGGCGTTACCTGGCGGCGGCGGAGTTCGCGCTCTTCCCGGTGAAGGAGGTGGCGCTGGTGGGCGAGACCGGTGCGGCGGACACGCGCGCGCTGGCGGAGGCGGTGTGGCGGCCGTTCATCCCCGGCAAGGTGCTGCTGCACCGCCCGCCGCAGGGCGCGCCGCCGATCGACTCGCCGCTGCTGGCGGACCGTGCGGCGATCGGCGGCCGGGCCACCGCCTACGTCTGCCAGAACTACACCTGCCGGCTGCCAGTGACGGACCCGGCCTCGCTACGCGCGCAGCTCGGCGTGGGCTGAGCGGCTTTCCAGTCTGACCTGCCTTGGGGTGTGGCGATGGTGCTGGCGCTGAACCGCATGCCGCCCCGGCGGATGGCCCTGCTGCTGGGGGCGCTGGTGCTGCTGCTCGCATGCGGAGTCCCCAGCCTGATGGTCTGGCAGGCGCTGCCGGCCAACCAGCTGGCGGCCGCACGCAGCCGCTGGAGCGCCCATGCCCCGGCGCGCTACCGGATCGTCAGCGAGGCCGGCGCCCGCTGCGTGCTGGACGTCGAGGTGCGCGCCGAGCAGGTGGTGGCCGTCCACCGGCGCGACCACTGCTCGCCGCCGGCGCGCACGGTGAGCGAGCTGTTCAGGCTGATCGACAACATCCGCGTGATCAGCTACCCATGCGTCTCGTTCAGCTGCGCCTGCCGCTCGGTGATGGGCACCAGGTCCGAGTTCGACGGCGCGCTCGGCTTCCCACGCACCATCACGGTCTGGTCGCGTCGCGAACCGAACCTGTGGAACCTGGCGTACTGGCGCTACCGGCTGGAGCACGGCGGCGAGTCGCCGCCCTGCACGCGCGCCTCGGAGGCTGTGATGGTGCGCGTGGTGTCGCTGACGCCGATCCCATGATTTTGGAGGCCCCTCCGCTTGACGAACATCCGTTCATCTGCTACACTTTAGAGGTATCTCTATCGTGTAGCGGCGCACTATGATCCAGCTGGGTGTGGCGGTGAAGATCCTGGGGCAGGGCGGGATGCGTGCCAGGGACGGGCGGCGGGCAGCGGGGCCAGGCGAGCCCGCTCCGCACCTGAGCGTGAGCCTGCTCTACCTGCGTGAGGTGCTGCTGTATCTGGCCAGGCTGGGGGTGCGGCTCTACCGGTTGCCGGATGACCTGGCACCCGATGTGGTGCGGGCAGGGCCGGCGGGTGTGCTGCGGCAGGTGGAGGAGTGCGCCGACATGCTGGCCGAGGTGGGCGGGCTGGCGCGAGTGCAGGGCATCCGCCTCACCATGCATCTCGGCCTGCACGTCGCGCTGGCCTCGCCGGACGAGGGGGTGGCGGCGCGCGCGCTGGCCGAGATATGCGCGCAGGCCCGGCTGCTCGACGCGCTCGGGGCCGGGCCGGAGGGCGTGCTGGTGCTGCACGTGGGCGGGGCCCACGGGGACCGGGCGGCGGCGCTTGAGCGCTTCGCGGCGCGTCTGGAGCGGCTGCCGCACGCGCCCCGCGCGCGGCTGGCGGCCGAGCCGGACGAGGAGAGCTTCTCGTTGGGGGACCTGCTGAAGCTACACCAGCGCACCGGGCTGCCGATCATACTGGACACGCTGCACCTGCAGCTGTACAACCCCGAGCGCATGGCGCTGGCCGAGGCGCTCGGGCTGGCGCTCGCCACCTGGCCGCCTGGCGTGCGCCCGAAGGTGCACGTGAGCACGCAACGCACCGAGGCGCACCTGCAGCCGGCGCGGAGCGGCGCAGCGGCGCAGGTCATCCCGCCGCGCCACGGGCAGCACGCAGACTTCGTGAATCCCTTTGAGTTTGCTGCGCTCGTCGTCGCCGCGCGCGGGCTGCCGTCGTTCGACGCCATGCTGGAGGCCAAGGCGGCCGACCTGGCGCTGCTGCGGCTGCGGGAGGATCTCGCCAGATTCTTCCCTGAGCTGGCGGAGGTGGTCCAGTGATCACCCGGGGGGGCGCTGAATCGCTGAAGCGCTGAGGGCGCTGAACCGCTGAGAGCGCTGAGGGCGCTGAGGACGCTCACTCTCTCAGCGCCTGAGCGGTCCAGGGCACAGGAGGAGCAATGGATGACCTGGACCCCGCGGCGCGCGTACTGGTCTGCGTGGTGACACGGCCAGCGGACCTGGAGTTGGCGCGCACACAGGGCTGGTACCGGGTGCCCGTGCGGCGGGCGCCGCGCGGGCTGGCGGCCGAGCACCTGGCCTTCTATCAGACGGCCGCCTTCGGCGCCGAGCGCTGGGCGGTGCGCTACCTCGCCGCGGTGCGGCGCGTGACGCTGGCTACGCGGCGTGAGTTGCTGCCACACGAGTTCGCCCACCCGCGCGCCGACGAGCGCTACTTCCGCTTCGACATCGGCCCGCTGCGTCCGCTGCCCCTGCCGCTGCCCGCCCGCCGCCTGCGGCGCGTGACATTCATCCCCACCACCCTCGGCCAGCTGCTCCGCGCGCACGACGTGGCCGAGCTGTGGCGCCCGCCCGAGGACGGCGCGGCGCTTGCCGACGCGGTGTGGGGCGCGGGGGTGAACCGGGACAGGTGATCCTATCGTGAACATCACTGCGGGAGGGGCAGGGGAGGGCCTGGCCCTCCCCTGAAACCCCACCTGGTTTTCATCTGGCGTTGTGCGCACAGCGCATGGACGACTGAAGAGAACGTGGGAGGCGCAGGGAGATCTCATCACCTCGCCGCTCGGCGAGCGCATCAGCCGACGGTGGTCGCCATGTCGCTCACCTGTCCGATAGGACTGCGATAGCCCTGCCGATTGCCGCCGCCGCGCCTCTGGGGTACAATACCCCGCGGAGGGCAACGCGAACGCGGCGAATGGCATGAAGGTCGTCACCACGGCAGAGATGCGCGCGCTCGAGCAGGCCGCAGTGGAGGCCGGCGCCACCTGGCCGGGCCTGATGGAGCAGGCGGGACGCGGCGTAGCCGAGCTCGCCCTGGAGTTGCTGGGTGGCGGGCACGGCCGCAGCGCGCTGGTGCTCGTTGGCCCGGGCAACAACGGCGGCGACGGGCTGGTGGCCGCCCGGCACCTGCACGACGCCGGCGCGCGGGTGGCGCTCTACCTCTGGCGCCGCCGCGACGACCCGCAGGACGCCAACCTGCGCCTGTGCCGTGAGCGCGCCATCCCCGAGCACCGCGCGGCCGAGGACCCCGGCCGCGCCACGCTCCGCGCGCTGCTCGAGGCGAGCGATCTGGCGGTGGACGCCCTGCTCGGCATCGGCGTGAGCCGGCCGGTGGAGGGCGAGCTGGCCGAGATCGTTGAAACGCTGAACGCTGAACGACGAACGCTGAAAGGGGACTGGGGATCGATCGAAGCGGTACAACGCCGATCGGTCCCCGACCCCTTCAGCGTTCAGCGTCCATCCTTCAGCGTTCTGAGCGTGGATATCCCCACCGGCGTGCACTCCGATACCGGCGCGGTGCTGGGGTGCGCGGTGCGCGCAGATGCGACCGCGACCGCGGGTTTGCTCAAGCGCGGCCTGCTGCTCTACCCGGGGCGGGCGTACGCCGGCGCCCTCCACGTCGTAGCGATCGACCTGGTTCCGGCTGATGTGGAGACCATCATGAGTGAGACGATCGACGCCCGGCTGGCGCGCGGGCTGCTTCCACCGCGGCCAGATGACTCCCACAAGGGGACCTTCGGCAAGGTGATGGTGCTGGCTGGCTCCGCCCAGTACCCCGGCGCCGCCGTGCTCGCCACGGCCGGCGCGGCGCGCGTGGGGGCCGGGCTGGTCACGCTCGCCACCGGCCGCAGCGCGCTCGCCATGGGCGGGCGCTCGCCGGAGATCACGCTGCGGCCGCTGCCGGAGGCCGAGTGGGGCGTGCTGGGCGAGGCGGCCGCGGATGAGGCGCTCAAGGCGATCGAGGGCTACCGCGCGCTGCTCGTCGGCCCCGGCATCGGCCGCGAGAAGCAGACCGGCCTGTTCCTCGCGCGCCTGCTGGGGCTGGACTCGCCGCGCCACCGCGGCCACATCGGCTTCCGCATCGGCCACGCCGAGGAGCGGCCCGCCACCCGGCAACGCCCCCCGCTCCCCCCGGCGGTGGTGGACGCCGACGCGCTCAACCTGCTGGCGCAGGCCGAGGGCTGGTGGGAGCGCGTGCCCCGCAGCAGCCTGGTGCTCACGCCACACCCGCTGGAGATGAAGCGGCTGCTCGGCACTGGGGAGCTTCCCGGCGACCTGGTGGACGCCGCCGCCCAGGCCGCCGCCCGCTGGGGCCAGGTGGTGGTCCTCAAGGGCGCCACTACCGTCGTGGCCGACCCGGAGGGACGCACACGCATCAACGACGGCGGCAACGCGGCCCTGGCCACCGCCGGCACCGGGGACGTGCTGTCCGGCGCGATCGCCGGCCTGCTGGCTCAGGGGCTGGCGCCGTTCGACGCCGCCACGCTCGGGGTCTACCTCCACAGCGCGGCAGGCCGCATCCTGCGCGACGACCTGGGCGACATGGGGACGATCGCCGGGGACCTGCTGCCGCGCCTGCCGCTGGCGATCAAAGCCCTGAAGCGCAGCCAGTAGTCAGTATCGAGTGACCAGCACCGCTGACTACTGACTACTGACCACTGACTACTGATACTGAGGAAGCACATGCCGATCTACGAGTACCTCTGCCCCCGCTGCCACGGTCGCTTCCAGAAGCTCGTCCAGGGCTTCAGTGACCCGCCGGGCCTCGCCTGCCCGCGCTGCCAGAGCCAGGAGGTGCGGCGCACCGTCTCGCGTGTGGCCGTGCTCAAGTCCGAGGAGTCGCGCGCCGAGTCGCTCGCCGACCCCAGTATGTTCGCCGGGCTGGACGAGAACGACCCGAAGTCGATCGCCCGCTGGGCCAAGCGGCTCGGCAAGGAGTTGGGCGAGGACGCCGGCGAGGACTGGGACCAACTGGTTGACGAGATGATGGAGGAGGAGATGAGCGGCGCCGGCGAGGAGGAGGGCGAGGAGGGCGCGCCTAGGAAAAAGTCTTCGGCGCCGGACGATCTGGGCTGGGCGGACTGAGGCACTAGGGCCTATCCGCAAACGGCGTTTGCGGGGGCTTGGGGGCGCAGCCCCCAAAGAATCTTCTCAGCGACTCTTTTCGAGGGGCTGCGCTCCTCCAAACCTCCCGCTTTGCGGATACGCCCTAGGCGATAGGAGACCCATCGCCTCCCGCCCATCGCCCATCACTTGATCGTTATGCGCCTCCGCACTCACCTGGTCACATCCGCGCTCGCCGGCCTGGCGCTCTACCCGCGCTCGCCCCGCCGCGCGGCCCTCATGGTCCTCGGCGGCGTGCTGCTAGACATCGACCACTTTCTGCTCTACGCACTGCGCAGCGGGGACTGGAGCGCATCCGGCGCGCTCCACTACGACCGCCGCCGCCATGGGCCGGTACGCCCCGGCGACACCCGGCCGCGCTACGGGTCGCTGCGCTCGGCGGCCCATCGCCCGCTGCTGACCCTGCCGCTCGCCTGGCTGCTCGCCGCTGCCTTCCCGGCCCTGCGTCCGCTCGCTGCCGGGCTGACCCTCCACCTGGCGCTCGATGTGTACCTGCCACACTACGACCTGCGGATCTGGCGGCGGGCGCGCGGGCGCTGTGAGCGCTGCGGACTGCGCGGCGTCTCCCTCGAGGTCTACTTCGTCCGGCCACCCCGCCGCGGCGGCGACCCCTGGGCGGCAGCCAACCGCGCCCTGTGGTGCGGCGACTGCGCCAGGGCAAACGTTGAAGGTTGAATGTAACCACGTTGACCGTTCTTCGAAACGGATCGGAAGTTGTACTGCGCCGACCCGTCCCCGACAACGTGCAACGTTCAACACGCCAACGTTACACGCCTACACCCGCCGGTAGTAGCGCCGTGGCCGCCGCACCAGGCTCACCAGCAGCACCAGCAGCGCCGCACCCAGGATCGTCCACAGCAACTCGATCGTCTCGCCGCCGTAGGTGAACGTGATGATCGCTGGCAGGCCAAGCTCGCGCGCCAGCCAGGAGCCGATCAGGGCTCCCACCAGTCCGATCACGATCGACACCAGCAGCCCGCCGGGGCTGTAGCCGACGATCGCCTCGCCAAGCGCGCCGGCGATCGCGCCCACGATCGCCCACACGATCAGTTCGACCAACCCGAACTCGTTCCCGTTGATCACTATCATGGCGCCCACCTCCGTTACGCTCGCATCTTCGCAACATGCGTGCCAGGGCACCACCCTCGCCACGATGCCATACGGGCGCAGCAGGCGCGCCCGCAGAACCCTCCGGCCGGGCAGACCCTGGTGCGCGCCTGCCGCGCCGCTACCTTGCCACGCGCCATCGCATAAGGGCGTTGCGCCCGCCCGTACACCGGTGCTACAATCACAGGCCGCATATCCAGAATCCACCATCCAAACATGCGTATGCCGCACCTCGATGGGATCCTCGAGCGCATCACCTACCAGAGCGACACCGACGGCTACACCGTGGCGCGCGTGCAGCCGCGCGACCGCGCCTATCTGGTGACGATCGTCGGCAAGTTGCTCGGCGTCCAGGTGGGCGAGTCGCTCGAGCTCGAGGGCCGCTGGGTCGAGCACCCCGAGCACGGGCGCCAGTTCGAGGTCGAGCGCTACCGCACCGTGCTGCCGGCCACCGTCGAGGGCATCCGCCGCTACCTCGGCTCCGGCCTGATCAAGGGCATCGGCCCCGTCACCGCGCGGCGCATCGTGGAGACCTTCGGCGCCGAGACGCTCCAGGTGATCGACCATACGCCCGAGCGGCTGCGCGAGGTGCCCGGCCTCGGCCCCAAGCGCGTGGCCCGCATCGCGCGCGCTTGGGAGGAGCAGCAGCAGATCAAGGCGATCATGCTCTTCCTGCAGGACCTCCAGATTTCCCCTGGCCTGGCGGTGCGCATCTACAAGCAGTACGGCGAGGGGGCGCTCGGCGTGGTGCGCGCCACCCCCTACCGCCTGGCGGACGACGTGTACGGCATCGGCTTCCTCACCGCCGACCGCATCGCGCGTTCGGTGGGCATCCCGCCGGACTCGCCGCAACGCCTGGCGGCCGGGCTGCGCTACGCGCTCAGCAAAGCCGCCGACGAGGGGCACTGCTTCCTGCCGTGGGACGAACTGGTGCAGCAGGCCGCCGCCTTGCTGGAGGTGCCCGTGGCCGAAGTGGCCGCGGTGCTGGAGGCGATCGCCATCACCCGTGAGGTGCACGTTGAGACGCGCGACGGCGAGCGCCACGTCTACCTGCTGCCGTTCTACCACGCCGAGCGCGGCCTGGCCGAGCGCCTTAAGGAGCTCATGACCGCGCCCTCCGCCATCGCCCCCTTCTACCGCGGCGCCAACTGGCCGCGCGTCTTCGCCCACCTCGCCGAGCGGCGCGGCATCGCACTCACCGAGCGCCAACGCCGGGCGGTGGTCATGGCTCTCACCGAGAAGGTCAGCGTGCTGACAGGAGGCCCTGGCACCGGCAAGACAACAATACTCGGTATCATTATTGCCTCGCTGCGGCAGCGCGGGGATCCGTTCGTGCTGGCCTCGCCCACCGGCCGCGCCGCCAAGCGACTCAGCGAGGCCACCGGCGCCGAGGCGAAAACGATCCACCGCCTGCTGGAATTCTCGCCTGTCGGCGGGCCGCACTTCAAGCGCAACGCCGAGCACCCGCTCGAGGCGCGCATGGTGGTGGTGGACGAGGTGAGCATGCTGGATGTGCTGCTCGCCAACCAGCTACTCAAGGCCGTGCCGCCCGAGGCCCACCTGCTGCTGGTGGGTGACGCCGACCAACTCCCGAGTGTCGGCGCCGGGCGCGTGCTGCGCGACATTCTGGAGAGCCAGGTGGTGCCAAGCGTGCATCTGGACGCGATCTTCCGCCAGGCCGAGGGCAGCGGCATCGTCACCAACGCCCACCGCATCAACCGTGGCGAGCTGCCCCACACCCGCGGTATGCAGGACTTCTTCTTCTTCCCCGAGCCGGACCCCGCGGCCTGCGCCGCGCTGGTGGTGGACCTGGTGCAGCAGCGCATCCCAGCGCGCTTCGGGCTGGACCCGCGGCGGGACATCCAGGTGCTCACGCCAACCCACCGCGGCGCCGCCGGCGTGGCCGGCCTCAATGCCGCCCTGCAGCAGGCGCTCAACCCACCCGCACCGCACCGTCCCGAGCACCGCTTCGGCGCCACCGTATTCCGCCTCGGCGACCGCGTGCTCCAGCTGCGCAACAACTACGACCTGGACGTCTACAACGGGGACATCGGCGAGGTGGTGGGGATCGACCAGGAGGAGCAGCTGCTCACGGTGCGCTTCGACGGCGTGCGCGACGTGGCCTACGACTTCGGCCTGCTGGACGAACTGGCGCTGGCGTACGCCATCTCGGTCCACAAGTCCCAAGGCGCCGAGTACCCCTGTGTGGTGATGCCGCTGCTCACCCAGCACTACATGTTGCTGCAGCGCAACCTCGTCTACACTGGCGTCACGCGCGCCAGGCAGCTGGTGGTGCTGGCGGGGGATAAGCGCGCGCTCGCCATGGCGGTCAAGAACAACCGGGTGGAGGAGCGGTTTACGGGGCTGGCGTATCGCATTTCTACAGCCCTGACAAGGTGACAGGGCGACACCGCGGTGACCACTCCTACTATGCTCCGCAGCGCCCTACCAGCCTGAGCGCCGCCGTTCTGCTGGCGCAAAGCGCTGCCCTGCCAGCCGCAGTGCTGTCCCGCTCAGCCGGCTTAAGGATTTTGACCATGGGGCACATGGCGGCCTCGCACGCCCGGCTAGCACACCTCCGGGCGCTCGAGCGTATCTGCCAACCGCGTCTGCGAGGGCTTGGGGCGCAGCCCCGGGAGCATCTTGTGAAGGGCCCCTTTAGAGGGGCTGTGCCTTCCAAACCTCCCGCTGTGCGGAGACACCCGACATGCTTGCAGACCAAGCCTGCGTCATAGCGAGAGGATTGTTCAGGGAGGGCAAGCCCCCCTGACCCTCCCATGTCGCACGCTCTCTTTGGAAGTATTTAGGCGCTCAGTTTCGTCTCCAGCTCCTTCACTGTCTCGCGCAGCTCCTGCAGCTCGGAGAGGATCTGCGGCGGCGTCTTGGGGCCGAAGTAGCGGTACTGCACCTCCAGCGCGTACAGCCGGCGGCGCTTCGCCTGCAGCTCCTGCTCGAGCGCCCGGCGCTCCGGCGAGGCCACCTCCGGCTGCGGCGCCTCCGGCTGCGCCACGGCCCGCTCCTGTTCCTGGCGCTCCTGGTCGGCCACCGCCGCGCCGCCCGGCGTGTCGGACCACGCCATCGTGCCCTGCGGCTGGTTCGCCGCGCGCAGCCCCGGCACCTCCGTCCGCGCCCCGGCTGGCGCCTGGCGCCGCTGGCGCTCCAGGAAGGTCAGCACCGCGTACGCCTCAGCCATATCGTCCAGGCTCACCAGGCCCAGGTAGTTCTCGCCGTCGTACACCGCCACGATACGCACCCCGTGCTCGGCCATCACCTCGCGCACGCGGTCCAGCGTGTCATTCGCGTCCACGCGCACGATCTCGCGCTGCATCACCTGCGTCACATACGGGTCGCCCTCGCCGGTGGCCAGCGAGCGCAGCACGTCATCACGCGTCACAATGCCCACCAGACGCCTGCCCTGCAGCACCGCGAAGTCCGGCTGGTAGCTGGTGAGGATGTAGCCCACCACCGTGCTCACCCGGTCGCCGATGCCGAGCGTGAGCGCGTAGCGGTTGTAGGCGTCGCCCACCCGCAGCGTCATCAGCATCGTCTGCGCCTGGCCGGCGGCGTTCTCCTGACCGGCGCCGAAGAACACGAACACCGCCACCAGCATCAACCCGATGCTGCCGATCACGAAGCCGTACACCCCCAGGCCGATGGCGATCAACTGGCCGACGGTAGCCGCGATGCGCGTGGCGCGCGGGAATCCCATCACCATCGCCAGCAGCGCGCGGAAGATCCGCCCGCCGTCCAGCGGGAAGGCCGGGATCAGGTTGAACAGCACCAGCGCCACATTGGCATAGATCAGCCACTGCAGCAGCGAGGCCAGCCCCGGCTCCATGCCGCCGAGCCGGAACTGCAGCGCGTCCATATCGATCTGGCCGGCGGCCACGAACGCGCCGGTCACTAGCAGCAGCGCCGCAGCGATCACCACATTCACCAGCGGGCCGGCGGCGGCGATGAGCAGTTCGTGCCAGGCTCTGGAGGGGTTGCGCGCCATCAGCGCCACCCCGCCCAGCGGCAGCAGCACGATCTCGCGCACCGGGATCCCCAGCCGCTGGGCCGTCAGGCTGTGCCCCAACTCATGCAACGTGACGCACACAAACAGCAGCAGCATCAGGAGCACGCCGAATGCCGCCCCGGCCGCCCCGTACACCGCACCGCCCTGCACCGCCCCCAGGATGAGGATGAGGAAGAACGTCACGTGCACCTTGATGTCGATCCCCGCGATGCGGGCGATCGGAAACGACCAGCCCATGCCTGGCTCCTGCATACAGCGACGGGGGCGCAGCGGCTCATGCGCCGCTGGCCCGGCCGTGTACGCATAGTGTAACACCGATGACTTTCACCTCATGCGGCAAGGGGAGGCGTGGAAGACTTCGCCCTCCACGCCTCCCCCGTTGGTGCTGCCCCCGCACCCCATGGGGAGGTTGGGAGGGGCGCAGCCCCTCCGAAACAGAGGTGAGAAGACTCTGTTTGGGGGCCGTAGACCCCCATACCCCCGGCGAGGCTCCGCCCCGCGCCCCCGATTCGCGGGCGACCGCGTACGTCCTGTCAAATACGGGGTGTGGGGGCGGCTCCGCCGCCCCCACACCCCACGCCGCGGGCAGCGCCCGCGTATGTGAAACGTACTGATCCTAGGCCACCTCACCCGGCGGCATGCGCAGCGCTGGCTGCTCCGCGGCAGCCTCCAGGCGGCGCGCCCGCAGCAGCGAGGCCGCCACCGCTACAGCCAGGATCAGCGCCACCACGCCGAGCGAGACCCCGGTGGGGATCGTGTACACCCCGCCCAGTAACAGGCGGCTCGCGTCCGGCAGCAGCATCTTGACGCCCACGAACGCCAGCACCGCCGCCAGCCCCAGCTGCAGGTAGTGGAAGCGGTGCACCACCCCGGCCAGCACGAAGTACAGCGCGCGCAGGCCCAGGATGGCGAACACGTTCGAGGTGTAGACGATAAAGGGGTCCTGTGTCACCGCGAAGATCGCCGGAATCGAGTCCACGGCGAAGATCAGGTCAGTGGTCTCCACCATCAGCAGCACAAGGAACAGCGGCGTGGCCATCAGCACGCCGCCACGCCGCACAAAGAACTTCTGCCCCTCGTACGTCTTCGTCACCGGTACCAGGCGGCGGAAGAGCCGGATCAGCGGGTTGTCCTCGGGGTGGATCTCCTCCTGCCTGTGGAACGCCATCCGCACCCCCGTGACGATCAGGAACGCGCCGAAGATCCAGATGATCCAGTGGAACTGCTTGATCAGCACCGCCCCCGCGCCGATCATCGCGCCGCGCATCAGCAGCGCACCGATGATGCCCCAGAACAACACCCGGTGCTGGTACTTCGCCGGCACCGCGAAGTAGCTGAAGATCAGCACGAAGACGAAGATGTTGTCGACACTGAGCGACTTCTCGATCAGGTAGCCGGTCAGGAACGCTAGCCCGGCCTCGCGCGCGCTGTACTCGCTCCCGGGCATCATCCGATCCCAGAAAAGGAAGATCAGCCCGTTGAACGACAGCGCCAACGCGATCCAGACTACGCTCCAGACCGTCGCCTCACGGACCGAGACCTCGTGGGCGTGCCGGTGGAAGACGCCCAGATCGAGCGCCAGCATCGCCAGTACGAAGAGGTTGAACCCCACCCAGAGCCACAGCATGTCCATCGCCCGCCAGTCCTTTCGTGCTAATACATCGCACATATCGGGCCGTGGGAATCAAAAAAGCGAGACCCCACGGCAGCGTCTGTCGTGGCGGTCTCGCCGTTCGCTTGTGGCGCTGTGCAGCCGGGGGTTGGCCCCGTACTGACGACTGCACTCCCCGCAGTGGTGCGGGCGGCTACTCCCCTACCGGAGCTGAGTATACCAGCACAGCGGCAGATGTGTCAAGCAGTCATTAAAAAGTGGGGGTGACGAATGTTCTTGCGCCGCCGACCACGCCCGGCGGCTGAAGCCGCGGGCTATCACTCCCAAGCCCGCCTGCGCGGGCTGCTGCTCAGGCCGCACGTGCGGCCTGAGCACCGGATAGCCCGCCGGGCCCAGAGGGCACCCCACGGGCCGGGCGTGGTGGCGCGCCCGTACAAAGGAGGGGTGGAGGGGCTGCGCCCCTCCACGAGATCCCTCGAAGGGGTTGCGCGGGGGGCCTGCGGCCCCCGTACCTCCCATTGGGGGCGTCGGCGGCGCAGGTCCGCTCAGTCATCCATTCGCGCCCGCACTTCGCATAGATGGGTAGACCACGAGCAATCGCAGAAAGGAGGACTGTCGTGGCGAAGCTCTACTGCCAGGTCACCGGGGTGGTGCTGCTCCTGGTGGGAGTCCTGGGGATCGTTTGGCCTGGGATCGCCGGCCTGCTCAGCATCAACGAGCCGGCCGAGATCGCGGTCCACC
The DNA here is from genome assembly GCA_035559635.1 of Roseiflexaceae bacterium. GTDB lineage: Bacteria > Chloroflexota > Chloroflexia > Chloroflexales > Roseiflexaceae > CALJIC01. Next base: position 348 of record DATMBA010000562.1, on the reverse strand, counting down.
TGCTCACCGGCGCGCTCGCCTCCTACGCCGGCTTCAGCGGCGGCTACGGCCGGCTGGCGCTGCTGTACGCGAAAGTGTTCGGCGTGATCTACATCCTGCTGGCGATCGTCGGCTTCATCTTCCAGGGCCAGGAGTTGCTGGGCCTGCTGCACTTCGACCTCGGCTGCAACCTGGTGCACCTGGTGCTGGGGATCTGGGGCGTGGCGGCGGGCTACCTGCTGCGGCCCGCTGCCCCGGCCACCACCTGAGGCGCGCGGCGCGCCGGGTGGGGTGGCGAGCGGCCGGCGGCCCTCGCCCGGCACGCCGCGCGTCGTTCACCCCTTCTGCCCGGCGCGCGCCAGGATCAGA
>DATMBA010000561.1:0-8554 GCA_035559635.1 Roseiflexaceae bacterium | reverse complement strand
CTGAAACCCCACCCGCTCCGGGTTATTCTGTCATCTTCAATCCTGGCGTGCGAGTGCCCGGACGTAGCGGACGACATCCTCCGGCTCGCCGGCCACCGCCACCGCCGCGCCGGACTCGGCGGCGATGCGCTCGGGCGTGTACTCGTCGATCGTGCGCGTGCCGGTGTGGTCGAACATGACGCGCGGCAGGAGCGCCCGGTTAGCACCGGCCTCGCGCAGCGCGGCCACCACATCCTGGCCGGTGAGCAGGCCGGAGACGGTGACGGTCTCGCCGAAGAACTGGTTGACCACCGGCAGCAGGCGCGCCTGCAGGCCCGCGACTGCGCTGAGGCGGTTCACCACGCGCTGCATCGTGGGGGCGATCAGCGTGCCGCACACCACGGTCAGCGCGGCGGGGCGTGGCAGGGCGGTGGGCAGGCGGCGCTGCGCCCGCGCCCAGCCATCCAGGAAATCGCGCGTCATGCCGACGCCGTTCGAGTACTGGGGCATGCCGTCGTAGGCCGCCGCGGGCGGCACCTCGCGGCCGCACACCAGATAGAACTCATCCGACGGGTAGACCAGGCCGACGCCGTGGGCGCGGCGGAACGTGGCGTGATACTCCTCAACGATGTCCACCACGCGGGCGGCCTCCTCCGGCCGATAGCAGCGCAGCGGCACGTCGGCCGCCACGATCTGGCGTGAGCAGTAGCCGAGGTCTAATGCTGAAGGCTGAAGGCCGAAGGCTGAAAGCTCCGTTCTAACTTCAGGCGCCAAAGCGTTAGCGTCCACCTGAGGGCGCTGAGGCAGCCCGGTCTGTTCAGCGTTCAAAACAGCCTCGTCCCACAGCGGCTGGCGCTCCCAGTTGGTATCGATCCACTCCGGGCGCTCGTGGATGCGGATGGCGGCGCGGATGCTCTGCGGGCGCTTGCCTTCGAAGCGGTACCTGGTGAGGCCCACCGGCACCACCGCGATCGTCTGCACCACCGGGTAGAGCGCGCCAAGCTCGCGGATGCTCTGGTGCAGCGCCGGGCCATCGTTCAATTCCGGTAGCGCGACGATCTGCGCGTGGACGGCGATGCCCATCTCGCCGAGGCGGCGGATCTGCGCCAGCACGTCTGGAACGTCCGGCTTGCCCAGCAGCACCGCGCGCAGCGCTCTATCCGTGGCGTGGACGGAGATATACTGCGGGCTGAGGCGCTGCTCCGCGATGCGCTGCCAGTCCTCCTCCTTCAGGTTGGTGAAGGTGACGAAGTTGCCGTAGAGGAAGCCGAGGCGGTAATCGTCGTCCTTGAGGTAGAGCGAGCGGCGCATCCCCTTCGGCATCTGGGTGAGGAAGCAGAACGGGCACTTATTGTTACAGGTGCGCAGCCGGTCGAACAGCGGCTCGACGAAGGCGATCCCCAGATCCTCGTCGGGGTCCTTCTCGATCTCGTAGATCGTCTCCTCGTCGCCGCGGCGCACCAGCAGCTCGATCCGCTCGTCGGCCAGGGCGAAGCGGTAGTCGATCACATCGCGCAGCCGGCGCGCGCCGATCGCCAGCACCACGTCGCCGGGCGCCAACTCCAGTTCGGCGGCGATGCTGCCCGGCTCGACGGCGGCGATCACCCCGCCCTCGCCGGTGATGCGCTTCAGGTCTGGTTGATATTCCATGCTCTCCGCGGCGGCTCCGCCCGCGCTCCTCAACAACCCGCTGGAGGTTGTGGCGGGGCCAGGCTTCCCCACGCCCCCTTCACAGCACCTACGCAGTCGGTATCCCCCGCGGGGGCGATGCCCCACGGAAAAAACAAACGGTCCGGGCGCGCCCGCACCACGAGGTATTATAGCACACCGGGATCGCAGAGGCGCTGCGGGGTTGAGACTGCTGAACCTGGAGCCTCCATCAGACCAGAGGTGGCGACATAGCCCTCAGCGCGATCACACCTCTCAGCGCTGCAGCGGTCCCGGGATTGCATGTGAGACAGAGCACCGCCCTCTCAGGCGCCTGTTGGCCGGGTATCATCCTGCGCACCCTTGCGGGTGTGGCATACTCAGCGGAAGGTGTGTTGGCCGGGCGGCGGGCGGAGACCCTGGAGCAGCAAGCGTGACCCGACTCTCATTGGTATGGCTTATGCTGGCGGCGCTCGCGGCCAGCGCGCTGATTCACGTGGCCGGTGAGCTGTTCGCCGCGCCGGGCCAGGCCGACCCCTACGTGCGCCCGGCGTTCGCGCGTAGCATGGAGCGGCTGCGCCCGGCGATCCTGGCCGCTGCGGCGCGCCACAACCGGCCCGAGATCTCCCATATGACGGACCGCGAGTTCGCGGTGGTGGTGGCACTGCTGCTGTATAACGAGCACTTCGGCTGGCTGGAGGACGAGGTCCCGCCGCTGCGGGCGCTGACGCCACTGTACCAGGCCGCGCAGGTGGACATCAACCGCCTCGGCGGCAATCTGAGCGTCTGGCCGAGCAACCTGCGGCCATCGGTGGCGCTGGAGATCCTGCGGCAGGAGGTGCCGGTGCGGGGGGGCGTGCTCGTCCGGCCAGTGCGCGTGGCTGGCAGCCGGCTGAACCTGGCCGCCCTGCCGGACGAGCGGGCGCGCAACGCGGCGATCACCGCCGAGATCACGCGGCCGGAGCTGGCGGTGGAGTACCTGGCGGCCAACCTGGAGCGCGGCCTGTACCGCGCCCAGCACGAGGGGGTGGCGGTGACGTGGCAGGTGCTGGCGGCCTGGCACAACCAGGGCATCGTCGCCCCGGCCGACATCCGCGCCAACCCCACCGCGCGCGACTACATCCGGCGCACCGAGGCCTACCTGCCCACGGCGCAGCGGCTGATCCTGGGGCACGAAGACATACGAGTTCCACACCCACCTTTCGGTCTGGTGCGAGGGTCGCAGGGAGAGCGCAGCCCTCCCTGGCCCTCTCCCTACCGGAGGATGCCGGTGGTTCTATAAGGGGGGCGGGGCCAGGGGAGGCGCAGCCCTCCCCTGGCCCCGCCCCAACGTTAGCTTTCAGCGCAGCGCGCTAAATGAAGGCACGAGGACACGAAAGCTTCGTGCCTTCGTGCCTTCGTGGTGCAGCCTACTGGTCGGGCTTCGTCGTCTCCGCCAGGCTCTCGGTGAACGCCCGCACACCCTGCAGCAGCGCGACGCCGACCGTCTTGCCCACTTCGCTCCCCAGCACGCCGCCCACCAGCGCACCGGTGAACGTGCCGAGGATCGGCACCGGGATCAGCGCGGTGCCCAGGCCCGCGCCAGCCAGGACGCCGGCGCCCAACCCTGCCAGCTGCCCCACGTGCCGGTCCTGTGCCTGCTCGCTCTGCTTGGGATCGTCGCCGGACATACGGGTGGCTCCTTTCGTGATCTGATGTGCCTGCGGGTAGGACGCCGCGCGCGGCGCGATTGTTCCACCGGCCACGGGTGTGGTACCATTTCGCGCGGCGCGCGCGTTGAATCTCGTAGCGAATATATGCGAGGGGCATCCCCTCGCGTTCCCCTGGTATGACGACGATACCTGACCCGAACGACATCAAGGCCCCGGCAGCCGGCGGTGCGCCGAAGCGCCGCGCGGCGAGCAAGAAGAAGACGGCCTCCGCCGGTAGCGCCGGCCTGGAGGTGCTGCTGGCGCGCTGCACTGTGGACCTGACCGCCATGGCGCAGCGCGGCGAGCTGCGCCGCTGCCACGGCCGCGACGAGCACGTGGAGCAGATCTGGCAGCTGCTGCGCGCCGACAGCACCCGCCGGCCGGTGATCCTCGGCAAGCACCGCAGCGGCAAGACCGCGCTGGCCCACGAGGTGGCCCGCCGCATCGCCGCGGGGGAGTGCCCGCCCGAGCTGCGCGGCCTCAGCGTGTACGAGACCGCGCCCGCCACGCTTACCGCCGCGCTCCAGTTCGGCGAGGGCTGGCGCGAGAACCTCAGCCAGCTCCTGCAGGGCCTGGCCGACCGGCCGGCGCTGATCTTCCTGCGCGACGCCCACGCCGCCCCTGGCGCGGGCCGCCAGGGGGACGACGAGACCGACCTGGCCGACGCGCTCGTCAGCGCGCTGCGCACCGGTAAGCTGCGCTGGCTCGCCGAGGCGCGCAGCGACCTGTGGCGCGCCGCCGCCAGCGCCGACGCCGCCTTCGCCGAGTGCTTTGCGCCGGTGAACGTGCCCGAGATGAGCGCCCCCGCCGCCCGCGCGATCGTCGAGGTGGTGGCCCGCGAGCGCTTCGGCCAGGCTGCGCCGGACGGGCAGGCGCCCTACACTCCCGCCGCGCTCGACGCCGTGCTGGACGTGGCCGGGCGCTTCCTGCTCAACCAGGCGCTCCCCGGCAAGGCGGTGGACCTGCTGGAGGAGGCCGAGCGCTACGCCCGGCGCGCCGGCGCCGCGCAGCTCGACACCGGCCACGTGATCGCCTCGTTCGTGGCCCGCACCGGTCTCTCGCGCCTGCTGCTGGACGACGACCTGCCGTTCGACGAGCGCGCCGTGCGGCGCTACTTCGCCGAGCGCGTCCTCGGCCAGGAGCCGGCCGTCAGCGCCGTGGTCCAGGCGGTGGCCCTGCTCAAGGCGCGCCTGAACGATCCCGCCCGCCCCATGGGGGTCTTCCTGTTCCTCGGCCCCACCGGCGTGGGCAAGACCGAGCTGGCCAAGACCCTCTGCACCTTCCTCTTCGGCGCCGAGGAGCGCCTGCTGCGCTTCAACATGGCGGACTTCTCGTTCTACTGGCAGTACGAGGAGCTGTTTGGCGACCCGGACGCGAGTGAGCCGGCCGCCCGCCGCGGCCTGCTCTCGCGCAAGCTAGCCGGCGAGACCTTTGGCGTGGTGCTGCTGGACGAGTTCGAGAAGGCCCACGAGACGATCTTTCAGCGCTTCCTGCAGGTCTTCGACGAGGGCATCCTCGTCAACCCCGCCGGCGAGGAGATCAACCTGCGCAACATGGTCATCATCATGACCAGCAACTTCGGCGCACAGCTGCTGCACGGCGAGACGTGGGGCTTCGCCGCGCGGGAGGACCTGGACGCGGCCGAGCGGCGCATCCTGCGCGAGAGCGAGAGCTTCTTCACCCCCGAGTTCATCAACCGGCTGGACGCCGTGATCTTCTTCAAGCCGCTCTCGCTGACGGACATGCGGCAGATCGCCTACCGCGAGCTGCGGCGGCTGTTCGAGCGCGAGGGGCTGGTGCGGCGCGGCATCGGTGTCGAGTTGGACGACGCGGTGGTGGATCTGCTGCTGAAGCACGGCTACAGCCTGCGCTTCGGCGCGCGCTACCTGAAGCGCCAGATCGAGAAGCGCATCTCCTACCCGCTAGCGCGCGCGATCCTCTCGGCCCGCCCCGCCCCGCCCGCGGGTGCGCTGGCGGATGGCGAGGCCGGGCCGGGTGACGGGGGCAGGAGCGCGCCGACGCTGCGGCTGTACGCCCGCGGCGAGCAGATCGACGCTGGCTGGGTGCGCGACGAGGAAGAGGAGCGCCCGGCGCAGGTGGTGGCGGCCGGCAGATCCCCGGCGGCGGGCGAGATCGCCGCCGCGCTGCCGCAGCTGGAGGCCCGCCTGGCCGCGCTGGCGCAGCGCACCGGCCTGGGCGAGGCCCGAGCCCGCATGGACGAATTGCTGGCGGCTATGAGCGAGCCGGCCTTCTGGGACGACGGGCGGGCGGCCGAGGCGCAGCTCACGGAGCTGGGCGAGGTGAGCCGGCGCGTGGATCGCGGCGAGGAACTGCGGCGCCGGGCGGACGAACTGCGCGCGCTCGTCGAGCGCATCACCGCGCACTACGAGCGCCGGCTGCTGCCGGAGGCGGCGCGCCTCTACCAACATCTCGAGCGCGATCTGGCCTTCGCCGAGTTGGAGAGCTACTTCAGCGCGCCCGAGGAGTGGGGCGACGCCTACCTGGTGATCCAGACCGCCCCCGGCGACGCGCGCGCGCCGCACTGGGCCGCACAGCTCCTGGAGGCCTACGAACACTGGGCCGGGCGATGCGGCCTGAGCTGCGCCGTGGTGGACGAGGCCCCCGCCGACGAGGGCATCTGGCGCACCACGCTGCTGGTGGAGGGGAGCGGGGCCTACGGGCTGCTGCAGAGCGAGCGCGGCACGCACCGCTTCGCGGAGATGGTGCGCGGCGCCGATTCGCGCCGCAAGCAGGTCTCGCAGGTGCGGGTGGACGTGCTGCCGGCGCTAGAGGAGAGCCGGCTGCGCCTGGGTCCGGGCGAGGTCTCGGTCGAGGCGCGGCCGCTGCGCGAACGCGGCCGGCGGCTGCGCAAGCTGCGCAGCGAGGCCCGCGCCGTCCACATCGCGAGCGGCGCCGCGGCCGTGGTGGCCTGTGACACCGACGTATCCGCCGCCGAGGCCCAGGCGCGAGCACTGCTGCGCGGGCGGCTGTTCGTGGCGCGCGCCGCGGCCGCCGCCGGGCTAGACGCCGACCCACCGTGGGGCTCGGTGGTGCGCGCCTACCAACTCGCGCGCCGCTCCCTGGTGAAGGACCCGCGCACCGGCGTGAGCCACAGCGACCTGCGGGCCGTCCTCGCTGGCGGGATCGACCCGTTCATCGCCGCGTACCTGCAGATGAGATTGAAGATTGAAAGTTGAAGATCGGTTCGGTGATCTTGGAATCTGAAGCCCCACCTTCAATCTTCAATCTTCAATCTTCAACCACCGGCTCGTCCACCTCGAGCTCATCGTAGTAGCGCGCCAGGCCGCCCACCAGCGTCTGCACCAGCAGCGGCGTCGCCGCGTCGCTCATCACCGTCATGTAGGCGTTGTGCTCCACCGCCAGCGCCTCTTTGATCTTACCCTCCTGCACGAGTTGCGGCAGGAAGCGACGCGACTGCTCGGCCATGGCGCGGCGGAAGCGCGCCGAGGCCACGCTCCCGAGCGCGCGCAACAGGTAGGTGCTGAAGGATGGGTCGCTCTCGTCCTCCACCACCGGCGGCTCGCCGTGCTCGGCGATGATGCCCTCGATCAGCCAGTCCTCCAGATACAGCGGCGCCCAGCGTTCGTCCCGGTAGACCGCCAGGCTGAATTTGTTGAACTCCTCCTGGTTGGCGCCGAGCTGCATGGCCTCGAGGCGGTAGCCGCGCAGCATCTTGTCCGCCATTTGGATGCGCGTCAGCTCCTCTGCGCTCGGCGGGTGCTCCAGCCAGGTCCCCTCGCAGTGTGTCAGGCTGGCCACGTAGCTGGCGTGCTCGCGGCGCTCGCGCTTCTCGCGTGATTTCTTGCCCACAGTTGCTGCTCCCAAACTTCCTCGTTGGATCGTTTGAAGGGGCGCTGCCCCTCCAAACCTCCCCCTTAGGGGCGCGGGGGCGAGGCCCTCGCGTAACTCCTGCCACTTTACCACGACTCGCGCGGGCGGCGACCCCGCCCGCGCTTCAGCAAAGCGTCCCTGCTATGATACACTATTATAGCGCGCTGCGTTGAAGAGGAGGGATGCCATGACCGCCCGCGTGATCGAGAACCTGCGCAAGGCCGAGGTCTTCGCCGGGCTCTCCGATGAGGAGTTGCTCCAGGTGGCGCAGATCTGCAAGGCGCTGCGCGTGCCGGCCGGCCGCACGATCTTCCACGAGGGCGACGACGGCGACGAGATGTACGTCATCCACGACGGCTGCGTGCGCGTGATGATCACCACCCGCACCGACGACGGCAGCACGACGCTCTCGACGATCAACACGCTCTACGACGGCCAGTGCTTCGGCGAGGTGAGCCTGCTGAGCGCCTCGCTGCGCACCGCTACGGTGGCTGCCGTGGAGCAGACGACGCTGATCGTGCTGCGCGAGCCGGACTTCCGCGCGCTCTGCGAGGCCGCGCCACGCATCGGCTACACGGTGATGCGCAACATCGCACAGGACCTGGTCTACAAGCTCAACTCCTCGAACCTGCTGCTGCGCGGCAACATCCGCTGGCGCGGCGACGAGCTGGCGGGCAGATGAGCCGCTATCGCCCATCGCCTATCACCGGGGGCGGTACCGCTCGCTGATGCGCCGCTGGAGCTGCGCGATCTCCTCGGCGGCCGGTGCGTGCGGAGCCGCGGCGCCCGCACCCCCCTCCTCGTCCGCGTCCTCCGGCACGTCGGGCTCGTTCTCGCCGTGCCGGAAGATCGCCGCGAGCTGGCGCTGGATGTGCGCCGGGCTGCCGCCGCGCAGCACGTAGACCGGCACGCCGCGCGCCTCGGCCCGCCGCACCCACGGCGCATCACGCTGATAGTACTCGCGCAGCGTCATCACCAGCGATGCCTGGGACAGCTCGCGCTCCACCCGCGCCGGCACCCCCAGCCGCTCGATCGCCTCGGCCAGCCGGTCCGAGCGGACACCGACCGGGAAGATACGCTGCGCGCCCGCCGGCGTCCGCTGGCGGCGTTGCAACGCGGGACTGGCCGGCGCCACGGCCGGGCCGGCGCTGCGCTGGATCTGGCCGTCGGCGTCGCGGGTGCGTACCTCCGGCTGCGGCGCCTCGCCGCGCAGTAGCGCGTCCACCGCGCTGGCCACGTCCGCGTAGACGCTGATCTGATCCCAGCTCTGGATCTCCACCAGGATATCGAAGGTGGGCGGGGCCTTGCGCTCCAGCACCGTCTTCTGCGTCCCCCGCCGCCGTGCCTCCTCGTCCCCCAGCGTCACCGCCTGGATGCCCCCCACC
>DATMBA010000560.1:0-5455 GCA_035559635.1 Roseiflexaceae bacterium | reverse complement strand
GCAGGTAACCGCCGGCCGGGGACGTACCGGGGCCGACGGCGACATTGGGCGGCGAGGCGCCGAAGAGCGTGCCACTGAAAGCCACGCCGTTGCCGCTCGGCGACGCGCCGCCGGTGATGCTGCTGGAGACCAGGCGCAACTCGCGCGGCAGGGTGTCGCTCATGCTGACGGGCGCCGGGTCGAAGGTGGTGTTGGCCATCGTGATCGAACAGGTGGTGGCGCTGCCGCGGGCGATCGTGGCCGGCGCGCACGACTTCTCCAGCGTGATGGCCGGCTGGCGGCGGACAATCGTCACCGGGAAGCGCGCCGTGCGGCCGTTGTCCCCGGAGAAGACGATCGTCGCGTGGCGCACCTCACCAAGCGGCACATCGCGCGCGTCGACAGTGATCGCGAAGGTGTGCGTACCGTTGGCCGCGATGCCGAGTGACGCCGGCACCGTGACCGTGAAGTCGCGCGGCTGGTTCTGCGGGTAGAGCACGCCCGTGGTGTAGGACGCCGCGGCGCCCGTGACGTCCTGGGCTGTGCGCTGCACCGTGACCCGGCCGGGCATCACCGGGACGTAGAGGCTGGGCAGGTTCGCGTGCCAGAGCTGGCTCTGGAGCGCTACAAAGTTCGCGGCGCTCTCCGCGAAGGTGATGCCGGGGTCCCAGGCGCGGTGCAGGTCGATGCGGCCAGAGCCAGCATCGAACGGCGTGAAGGGCGTGGCCCCATCCTCCTTGACCAGGCCGTTGGTGCGGGCGGTAGTCATGAGCGCGGACTTGATCTGGCCAGGCGTGAAGGTGGGGAAGGCATCCTTGAGCAGGGCCGCGGCACCGGCCACGTGCGGGCTGGACATCGACGTGCCCTGGATGGACTGGAACAGCTCGCCGGGCGGGCCGCCGAGACGTGTGGCCGGGGCGGCGCTGTGGCCGGCGAGGATCTGCACGCCGGGCGCGGTGACGTCCGGCTTGTTGACGCCGAGCGTCTGGCCGGGGCCGCCGCGCGAGCTGAAGGGCGCCATCACATCGCCCTGAACCCTGGTGGCCTCCCCGGCCGTGAACGTCACCAACTCGCCGCTGTTGGCCTCCAGGAAGTCCAGCAGGGCCGCGCCGGCGTCGCTCTCCAAGTGCACGCTGGGCACCCAGTGGTTGTCGGTATTCAGGCCCTGCGGGATGGCGTTATACAGCAGCATGCCGGCCGCGCCGCGCTGAGCGACGTTGCTGCTCTTCTGGAGCCGCCCGATCACGCCACGCTCACACACCACCACCACGCCGGCGAAGGCGTTATCCGGGCCGTCTTCGAGGCAGAGCGGGTCGTTGAAGGGCGGGTCAGCCGCGTTGACCACCGGCGTCGGCGTGCTGATGCCGGGGGTGATGGTGGCGCCGGTGAGCTGTAGCGTGGCGCCGCCGGCGGCCGTGAGCGTGACCGTGCTCAGGAAGTGGCGGTTCGTGACGCTGGCGGCCACCGTGGTGACCCACGGCTCGCGATGGTTGACCGTATCGGCGCCGGGGCCGGTATTGCCGGCCGAGGCGGCGACGAACACACCAGCGGCGTAAGCGTCCAGGAACGCCAGCGAGACGGCGTCGGCGTAGGGGCTGGTGCCGCCGCTGATCGAGAAATTGATGACATTGACCCCGTCCTGGATCGCCTCCTGCACCGCCGCGGCCGAGTCGCTGGTGAAGCAGCCCTGGTCGCCGCAGACCTTGTACATGATCACGTGGGCGCGCGGAGCGATGCCGGAGATCGTGCCGCGCGGGATGCCGAAGATGCTGGCCTGTACACCGCGGTTGCCGGCGGCGGTGGTGGAGGTGTGGGTGCCGTGGCCGTTGTCGTCGCGGGCGGTGGTGAACTCGGTGGGCAGCAGGCCGATCACCGCATCGTAGGTGGCCATGAAGCGGTCGGCGCCGATCAGCTTATTGTTACAGGTGAAGGGCGCGCCGGGGTTCGCGCCGCCGCTGAACTCACACTGCCGGTCGCCGTCAGGCGCGGGCGGCGGCGGGGCGTACGGCTTGCCGAGCGGGTCCGGGTCGGCAAGCGAGGGGTGCTCCGGCCAGATGCCGGTGTCGAGCACACCGACGATCACACCCTCGCCGGCGCTCCCCTGGCCACCGAGCTGATCCCAGGTGGACTGGGCGCCGATGAACTGCGGGCTGGTGTCGGTCTCCAGTTGCTGCAGCGTGTCAGGGTAGATCGCCTGCACGCCGGGCAGGGCGGCGAGCGCCTCCACCTCATCGGCCCGCACGATCATCGTCACACCGCCCACCACCACATCGTAGCGGTGGGTGATGACGGCGCTCGAGAGCGACGCCTTGGCGGTGCTGGCGAAGGTGTCGATCTCCTGGGCGACGTAGTCCAGGTAGAGCCGGCTGGCGGGCGCGGTGGCGTCGAGCGCCGGCGCGCCGGTGACGCGCGGGCTGGTGGCCGGCAGGCCGGGGAGGCCGCCCTCGTAGGCCGCCAGCGAGTCGACGTCGAGCTTGACGATCACGCTCACGCGCTTATCGGCGCCGCTGCCGATCGCCGCGGCCTGCTCGGCAACCGCGGCGGGCGCCATGGGGAGCGTGGCGCCCTTGATCGCCGCTGTATGCTCCTGGCCCGCCGGGTCGAGCGGCGTGGCACTGAAGCCAGATCCACCCTGCTGCGCCACCGCCGAGGCGGCGCCGCCCAGGGCTACCAGCCCGACGAGCAGGAGACTAGCGAGGCGATGAAGCATGGTTCGATGGTGCATCGGTCGGCCGTCCTCACATTCCACATATCAGGAATCGTTCGAACCTGGAACGCGCCGGTCAGGATGCCCGGCCGGCGTCAGAACTGATGCCAGACCAACAGCGAACAGACTCCAGCGCCGGATCGCTCATGGCAAGCGGGACAGCGGGCTGCGATGGGCCCATGATGCGGGCAGCGGTGTGGAGCGAGGGGACACAGTCGGCGCCCGAGAGCGGCGCCTCGCCCTCCTTTCCGACCCTGCCTCGTAGCTGGCACGAGATCGTCGCACCGCCAGCCGGACACACCGCGCACATGACCGCACGATGGCAGCGCAACTCCAGCGAAGGAGGGCCAATAGACGCGAGTACAGGCATTCTGTTCGCCAACGGTGCACCTATCTTAGCGCGACGGTCAAGAGCGATCGGCCGGGCTGTGTAAGCCGTTTTGATATCCTCAACAGCATTGCAAGGCCCTCGATCGGTGCGAAATGTAATATCTGAATATGAAATGTTTGTAAGAATCTGCCGCGGCGCCAGGCCGCGAGGGGGAACGGTCGGCTCTTGCCGAATCTCCAGCGGGTGCGTTGCCCCCGCGCGCACAGCGTGCTAGAATTGGCTTGCTTATGCAAAGCATCGCGGACACCATCCAGGCCATCGCCCGGCAGCGCGGGCGCGGCGATGCAGGCCCGCTGATCGCCCTGCGCCAGTTGGACGGCGCGCCGGGGGAGCGGATCAGCCACCTGCCGGTGGATCGCGACCTGGCGCAGGCGTGGCCGGCGATGACGGGCGAGCCCTTCCGGCCCCACCAGGCCCAGGCGCTCGCCTCGCTGCGGCGCGGCGAGCCGGTGGCGCTGCGGGCCTCCAGCGCGGACGTGGCCTCCAGCGCCTACCTGCTGCTGTACGCCGCACTCACCGACGAGCGCTTCGCCACCGCCCTGATCCTGGCCCCCGACGAGGCCGAGGCGCTCGCCATCCACGCCCGGCTCGGCCAGCTCAACGCGGACTTGCCCGCGAGCCTGCGCCTCACCGCCACCCTGGTGGCCCCCGGCCAGCGGCCAGACCCGTACGCCCGCGTGGTGGTGGCGGCGCCGGAGGCGCTGCACGGCCGGCTGCTGCGCCACCACGACCGGGCGTGGCGGCTGTTCTGGCCCGCCGCCCGGCTGATCATCCTGCCGGACATCCAGCGCCACACCGGGGTGGCCGGCGCGCACCTGGCGGACCTGCTGCTGCGCTCGCTGCGGATCATTGCCGGCCACGGCGGCGCCGGGGCCACGCTGGTGGCCACGCTCACCGAGGTGGCCGAGCCGGAGCCGGCGCTCACCAGCCTGCTCGGCCAGCCCTGGCGCGTGGTGGCAGCGGACGACGGGCCGCGCGGCGCGCCGTTGCTGGCGGTGTGGCACGCCGGCAGCGCCCGGCTGCGCGAGTCGGCCGACCTGGCGCTCGCCCTGCAGCGCCAGGGCTACCACGTCCACATCGCCTGCGGCCCGCTGGAGCAGGCGGCGATCACCCCGGTGGTGGGCGAGACGCCCGGCATCAGCGCCGGCCCCGGCGCACCCGCGGCGCAGGTGCTGGTGAGCGCCGGCTACCCCGGCTCCACCAGCGCGTTGCGCCGGCTGCTGCGCTCGGGGTACCAGGCGGTGGTGGTGGTGCTGGGCGACCTGCCGCACGAACAGGCGATCGCCCGCCACGTCGAGACGTTGATCTCCGGCCCGCCCGCCGCCTGGCCGCCGCCACCTGCTAACGCCTACGTCACCGCTCAGCACGTCCTGTGTGCCGCAAGCGAGCTGCCGCTCACCGCCGCCGAGATCGACGCCTGGCGGGCGCAGGACGTGGTAGAGCGCCTGGCTGCCCACCGGCAGCTGGTGGACCTGCCGGACGCGGAGGAGGCCTGGAAGCCGGCCGACGCCGCCGGCGACCCGTACGCCGACTTCACACCGCTCGCCGCCAGCGGCGCGCCGATCCGCGCCCGCACCGAGCAGGGCGCCCTGCTCGGCAGCTTCGACCCGACCGGCTTCGAGCGCTGGACGTTCCCGGGGGCCGCGCTGCCGCCGGGCGCAGGGGGCATGCGTGTGCTCATGCGGGACGACGACCACGGCACGATCACGCTGCGCATGGAGACAAGCGGCCGCCGCACCTACCCGCTGCGCCGCTGCACGGTGGAGGTGCGCGAGACGCGCGAGACTCGTGCATTGGCGGGTGGCAAGCAGCTGAGCTGGGGCCGCGTGGTGGTGAGCGAGGAGGTCTACGGCTACCGCGAAGCCGCCGGCGGGCAGGCGGCCGTGGATATGGCGCTCAAGGCCCCGCTCGCCGCCCGCTGGGTGGCGCCCGCCTGCTGGTTCGACGTCGGCATCGACCTGCAGCTGCAGGGACAGTTCGTCGGCTGGAGCCTGGCCGCGACGCTCCCCCTGCGGACGCTGGCCGCCTTCACCGATGTGGTGCCGTGCTACGACCAGGCGACCCGCCGCCTGTACCTGGTGGACGCCCAACCAGGCGGCAGCGGCCTGGCAGTGTGGATCTATGGCCGGGCCGAGGAACTGCTGCCGCTGGCCTACGATGTGGCGCTCGCCTGCCGCAGCGATCCGCTGCTGGAGCCACTGAGCCGCGTGGACCAGGACTGGCTGCTGGCGCTGCTGGGACGCTCGATCGAGCGGCGGCCAAGCGGCGAGGAGCGCCGACCGAGGAGCGCCGACCGAGGAGCGCCGACCGAGGAGCATCCGCGCACCGACGACCGGCAGCCGAGGGATGACGACCGGGCGCGACGCGAGGAGCGGCGG
>DATMBA010000559.1:0-5803 GCA_035559635.1 Roseiflexaceae bacterium | reverse complement strand
CCGCCACAGTGAGGCCGAGGTCGGCGAGTTGCTGCACCAACTCGGGCGCGGTGATCCCGGCGGCCAGCACGAGGTCCGGCTGCAGCGCGGTGATCCGCTCGACGTTGACGGTGCCGAAGGAGCCGATCTTGGGAAGTTCGGCGGTCTCGGGCGGGTAGTTGGAGAAGTCATCCACCGCGGCCACCTGCGGCCCCAACCCGAGGGCGAACAGGATCTCGGTGGTGCTGGGGGCGAGCGAGACGATGCGCGCTGGCGGTGCCTGGAGCGTCACCTCGCGCCCGGCGGAGTCCGTGACGGTCACGGCGCTGCCGCCGGGGGCCGCGGTGGGCGCCGCCGTGGGCGCGGGCGCAACGGTGGGCGTCGGCGCTGGCGCGGCGGCCTGGCCGCAACCGGCGAGCGCCAGCAGCATCAGGAGGAGGAGGAATCGGCGAATCATCAGGTCGTTCTCCTGCACGGGAGGGCCAGGGAGGGCTCCGTCCTCCCTATAACCCACCTTCACAGGGTCGGGGGAAGGTCAGGACCTCCCCTGACCCCGCCGTTGAAAACAAAAACACCCGGCCTTTTCGGCCAGGTGACGGGCGGGCGATACCGGGGGCCTCGGCTGGCGAGGCTCAGGGCTGCGGCATCAGTGCGTCACCTCCTTGCGTCGAGAAGGCATCAGAACGCGCCGTCGAGGCAGGCGTCCTGGCTTCTCTCGCGGCGTGAGCCGGAGAGTTACAGTTGCGGCACAGCGCTGGACTCGCACCAGCTTCCACCTTTACGCCCTAGCATCCGGGCTTGCGGGTCGCCTCGACCATCGAAGATTGTAAGGGTGCTACAGGAGGGGCAGGAAGGGCATAGCCTTCCCTGAACTCCTCCCACCAGGTGGCGATTATAGCACAAGATCCGCCACCACCGGGTAGTGGTCGCTGGGGTAGAGGGGCGGCTCGGCGTCCTCGACGATGGTGTTGGCGACGGGGCGCAGGCCACGGGCCAGCACCCAGTCGATGCGGTCGCGGGCGTCGAACCACTGCGGCTGGAAGGCGCGCCCGCGGAAGCCGTGGAACGTCATGACCGGCCCGGCGTCGCTGTTGACTGCGCTGTGGGTGTCGGCCAGGCCGGCGCCGAGCAGCGTCGCGTGCGCGGGGGAGCCGGGGACGCAGTTGAAGTCCCCGGTGACCACTGCCGGCGCGCCGTCGGCCCACAGGTCGCACAGGCGGGCGGCGATCAGCTTCGCCCCCTCCTCGCGGGCCAGCTCGCTGATGTGGTCCAGGTGGGTGTTGAGATGCAGGAGGTGGGTGCCCGCGCCGCGCAGCTCCAGGCGCACCCAGGCCGCCGAGCGGATGCAGTCTGTCTCCCATGCGCGCGAGTGGACCGCGGGCGTGGTGCTGAGCCAGAAGCCGCCGGTGTCCAGCAGGCGCAGCCGGTCGCGGCGCCAGAAGATGGCCGGGTACTGGAAGGGCGGGGCGTTGCCGTAGCCGGGGCCGAGGACGTGCTCGTAGCCGGGGAGCTGGCCGCGGAGGAAGGCATAGTTCGGCAGCTCGAACTCCTGGAAGCCGATCAGGTCTGGCGCGTGGCGGCGGATGACCGCGGCGCTCAAAGCGGCGCGGTTCGGCCAGATGTTCTCGCCGTCCGCGAAGCGCGCGCCGCGGATGTTGAAGGTCATGACACGTAGCATAGGCAGGGCGCCGCCGCGAACGCTGTTTGCGACGGCAACGGGGGCCGTAGGCCCCCGAACGAATCTTCCCTTCTTTTTCTGGCGGGGCTGCGCCCCTTCAACTCCCCGCTTCGCGGATACGCCCTAGCGCGTATCTGCAACCTGCGTTTGCGGGGGCTTGGGGGCCACGCCCCTCCAAACCTCCCGCTGTGCGGATACGCCCTAGCCGATGTGGATGGCGTGGCGCTCGTCCCAGGCGCGGCTGCTGCGCGAGAAGCGCGCCCCCGCGGCCGTGACGAGCCAGAAGAGGGCGGCGGCACACACCGCCGGCAGCACCAGCCCATGCCAGACGGCCACGGCGGTGGCCAGGCCGAGGCCGATCCAGGCCACGACGAGGAGTTGGCCGATCGTAGCAGCGGCCGCCTCGTGGACGGCGCGCTCGTCCGAGGCGAAGGCCGCCCGCAGTTGGAGGCCGTAGGCGACAGCGAACAGGATCAGCGCGGCGATCAGCCCCCAGGAGACCAGCGTGTCGGCGAGCATCTGCGCACCTTCATCACAAGCGTCGGACGAGTGCGCAGATTATACCAGAGGTTGCGCGCGGATGTGTTGCGAGCAGACCATCCGTGATCCGTCATCTGTAATCTGCAATCTGCGATGTCCTACCCGGTCGGCCAGAGCAGCGGGGCGAGCAGCACCACGATCGCGCCGACGAGCAGGGTGAGCGGCGCGCCGACGCGCACGAAGTCAGCGAACCGGTAGCGGCCGGGGCCATAGACCAGCAGGTTGCCGTGGTGGCCGATGGGGGTGAGGAACGAGGCCACCGCCGCCATCGCCGTAGTGACGACGTAGGGCTCGGGCGCGTGGCCGAGCGCCTGTGCCAGCGCCACCGCCACCGGCGCAAACACCGCGGTGGTGGCCGCGTCCGACATAAACTGCGTCAGCACGGCCACCAGCGCGAAGATCGCCGCCAGCACCAACCGCTGGCTGAGGCCGTCCACAGCGCCGTGCAGCCAGGCCGCCAGCAGGCCCGCGGCGCCGGTGGACTGCATGGCCGCGCCGAGCGGCAGCGCCCCGGCGATGAACACGTAGATCCGGCCGTCGATCGCGCGGTAGGCCTGGCGCCCGCTGAGACAGCGGGTGAGCACCATGGCCAGCGCGCCGGCCAGCGCCGCGACCTCGATGCTCAGCACACCCAGCGCCGTCACGACCACTGTGGCGAGCATAATCGCGCCGGCGAGCGCGGCCTTGCGGCGCGAGCGCGCTTCGCCGTGGAACGGCACCAGCATCAGGAACCGCGGGTCGAGCCGCACCCGCTCGAGCGCCTCCGCGTCCCCCTGCAGCACCAGCACGTCCCCGCCGCGCAGCCGGGTGCGCGAGAGCTCCTCCTGCAGCCAGCCGCGCTGCCGCCACAGCCCGACGACGATCGCCCCGTAGCGCCGGCGGAAGTCCACCTCGCCGATCGTGCGGCCCACCAGGTCCGACGCCGGGGCCACCACCGCCTGCACCAACTGCTCAGCGATCTCGTCCGGGTCCTCGCGCGATCCGCCCTCGGCGCCGTACTTGGAGACCGGGTGCAGCTCGACGCCGGACTCCTGGCGGATGGCCATCAGGTCCTCGGGCGTGGTGCGCACCAGCAGCACGTCGCCAGCGGCGAGCGGGCGGGTCTTGGGCAGCCGGCTGAGCCGCCGCCCGCCGCGCATCATCCCCACCACGTGCAGGCGGTAGCGGCCGTCGCCCTGCACCTCGGCCACCGTCTTGCCGAGGAAGGGCGACTCGGGCAGGATCGTCAACTCGGTGAAGTAGTCGTCCAGGCGGAAGCGCTCGGCGCCGCTCTCGCCGCCGGTGTTGGCGGGCAGCAGGAAGCGGCCGGCCAACAGCACGAACAGCGTGCCGGCGGCCGAGAGCGCGAGGCCGATCGGCGCGATGGCGAAGATGCCGAGGCCGTGGCGCCCGGCCTGCTGCAGCACGCCGGAGGCGATCAGGAAGGCCGGCGCGCCGATGATCGTGATGGTGGTGCCGAGCGAGGCGGCGAAGGAGAGCGGCATGAGCAGCTTGCTGGCCGGGATGCCGCGCTCGCGCGCCAGGGTGAGCGTCACCGGCAGCATCACGGCGGTAGTGGTCAGGTGGTGGGTGAAGGCCGAGAGCAGCGCCACGGCCGGCATGATCACGCCGAGCGCGCGCGCCTCGCCGCGCCCGGCCAGCCGGCCAACCCAGCCGCCGACGATCTCGGCCAGGCCGGTGTGGTGGAGGGCGCCGCTGAGCACGAAGATCGCGGCGACGACGATCGCCGGCTCGCTGCTGAAGCCGCGCAGCGCCTCGCGTGGTTCGAGCACGCCCGTGCCGGCCAGCGCCACGATGATCCCCACGGCCACCACGTCGTTGCGCAGGCGCTCGGTGAGCAGCAGGCCGAACGCCGCCCCCAGGATCGCCAGGTAGATGAGCTGGGGGGTGGTGATATCCACCATGCCGACCTCCTCGGCGCTCCACAGGGCAAGGGGCATACCAACGGTGCGGCGTCGCCCCACCATGCCACGATGTCGCGTGCCATGCCACGATGTCGCGTGCCATGCCGCGGTGCCCTGCCGCGATGCCATGCCACGATGTCGCGGTGCGATCCGTAGGGGCGCAGCAGCAGGCGCCACCCATATACGCCCCACGTTGTCGAGAACCGCGCCTGCTGCTGCGCCCCTACGGCATGGCATCCGCCCCGGCGCCCCATCGCCGGCCCCACATTCCATCACGCACCCCCGGCATGGCATCCATGGGCGGTGCGGGGGCCATCGCACACCCTCGTTCCTATCGCCCTTCGCCTAGCCCCTGGCTGATTGACAACCCCACACCCCACCTGTACACTCCCCGCACCGCACCGTGAGCAGAGGCGAGGTGAGCTGTGGGCACGCTCTACCTGGTGAGCACGCCGATCGGCGACCCGGAGGACATCACGCTGCGCGCGCTACGCGTGTTGCGCTCCGTAAGCCTGGTGGCGGCCCAGCGCGCACCGGATGCTGCCCGCATGCTGGCGGGCTACGCCATCCAGGTCCCGTGCATCGCATACCACGAGCACAACCGGCTCGCTCGGCTGGACGAGGTGCTCGCGGCGCTGGAGCAGGGCGACGTGGCACTGGTGGCCGGCGAGGGTACGCCGGTGCTGGCGGCGCCGGGCGTCGAACTGGTGAACGCCTGCGTCGTCGCTGGCCACCGGGTGGTGCCGGTCCCTGGGCCAAACGCGCCGCTGGCCGCGCTGGTGGCCTCCGGCCTGCCGGCCGACCAGTTCCTGTGCCTGGGCGCGCTGCCGCCGCGCCGCGCCCAACGGCGGGCACTGCTTCAGCGCCTAGCAGACCTTTCCGCGACGCTGGTAGGCTTCGAGGAGCCGCACCGGCTGTGCGACACGCTGGAGGACCTGCTGGCGATCCTGGGCGACCGGCGCCTGGCTCTGGCCCACGACGTGACGCGGCGCGGCGAGGGGTTCTTCCGTGGGCGCATCGCCCAAGCGCTGGCGCACTACGCCGAGCACCGGCCGCGCGGCCTGTTCACGCTGGTAGTCGAGGGGCATCACTGGCGCGAGGGGTTGGGGGACGACCAAGAGCTGCCGAGCGAGGCCGAGGTAGCGGCGCGGCTGCGCCAGCTGCGCGACCAGGGGCGGAGCGGCAGCGCGGCGGCACGGCAGGTGGCGCGCGAGCTTGGGCTGCGCAAGAGCCTGGTCTATCAGGTGTGGCTCTCGCTCGGCGAGCCGGCCCACGAGGGCGGCGAGGTGTGACAGCGAATCGTGCATTGCTCGCCCGCGCGCCAGGCGTGGGATGCCGCCTACCGACGTTGACGGAGCCCTACCCCGCCCCAGGTTGTCATGCAGCCCCACCGCCCAACATGCGCTACACTATGCACATTTCCCGTGCCAGATCCCTGGAGTGAAACCATGTACGAAGACCTGTACACCTCGCCGTACCACGTGCGCCGGGTGCCGCTGGTGGCCGGGGCAGGCGTGGCGGCCACCAGCCAGCCGCTCGCGGCGCAGGCCGGGCTGGCCATGTTGCAGCGCGGCGGCTCGGCGGTGGACGCCGCCATCGCCATGGCCGCGGCGCTCACCGTGGTCGAGCCGACCTCCAACGGCATCGGCGGCGACGCGTTCGCCCTGGTGTGGGACGGCGCGCGGCTCCACGGGCTGAACGG
>DATMBA010000558.1:0-4473 GCA_035559635.1 Roseiflexaceae bacterium | reverse complement strand
GATCGCCTCCGGGAAGCGGTAGCACGGGCCGCGCCACTCCTCCGCCACCGGCGCGCCCTCCTCTAGCACCGCCCGCACGGCGGCGTAGCACAGCGGCGGTTCCTCCAGGTCCTGTGCTGGCGGCTCGGCGCGGCAGAGGCGCTCCAGCTCGGCCGCCAGGTCGTCCGGCAGGTCATGGCGGAAGCGCCAGATATTGCCCTCCGCCGTGCGGCCCATGAAGAAGCGCGGCGCCGGCGCCCCGTCCGGCTCGTTCACCCGCACCAGCCGCCCGCGCCCGTCCAGCAGGAAGAGCGTGGCGACCTGCAGGGCCATGAGGGTGAGGGGTGAGCGTTCTGAGTCCATAAAACCTCCGCAGAGGACCGCCGCCGTATGAATTTTCCGCATGAAACCGGGCATACCACGGCGTTCCACGCCCGGCAGGTCACCTGTGGGCGCTCCTGCGCGCAGGCTGGCTACGCGGCCTGCACCCCAACCCACGCGGGCGGGCGTGGCAGGGGATAGCCCGCCGCTTGAGCGGCCGGGCGTGGGAGGCCACCGTGGACCCGTTTCATATGTCAACGTTCATTCAGCGGCCGGGCGTGGCCCGCTACGCTACAATACAGCTGCAGTAACGCATCCGCGATCGTCTCCGAGCGGAACCCCTCGGCGAAGGCCGGGCAGCGGGCGCTGCACGCGCGCCACAGCTCCCTGTCGCCCAGCAGGCGGGCCAGCGCCACGCCGATCGCCTCGCCGCTGCGCGGCTCCACCACCAGGCCGCAGCCCGCTGTGGCCACGTAGTCGCTCACGCCGGTGGTGCGCGTGACCACCGCGGGCGTGCCGGCGGCGGCGGCCTCCACCACCACCCGGCTGAACGACTCGGCCACCGACGGGACGACCGCGGCGTCGGCGGCGGCCAGGTAGCTGAAGGTCTCATCGTGCGGCACGCCCCCGGTGAAGGTGAGCGCGTCCGCCACGCCGAGCTCCTCGGCGCGCCGGCGCAGGGCGGCGCCGTAGTCACCGAAGCGCGGCGTGGTGCGGTTGGGGCCGACGATCAGCAGCTGCGGCTGGATTCCTGCCCGTCGCACGTACGGCACGGCCTCCACCAGGTAGGCGATGCCCTTGAACGGGTGCAGCCGGTTGAGGCTGACGACGATCGGCCGCGCAGGGTCAAGGCCGTGGCGCTCCGCCACCGCCGCGCGGCTCTGCGCGCGCAGCGCGGCCAGGTTCGCGCCCGGCGGCGGGTAACTGTCCTCGGTGATGTTGTACGGGATGGCGGCCACCTTCGCCGGCGGCGCGCCGAGGCGCACGGCCAGGCTCTTGATCTGCGGCGAGTCCGCGCGCAGCACGGCAGCGCGGCGGAAGACCAGCGGGAGGATGGCGCGCACCGCGGCGAAGCGGCCGTAGCCGTAGTCGTACTCCGGCTCGGCCATGATGTCAGCGCCGGGCAGCGTCACGGCCAGTGGCGGGCCGGCGCGCCCTCCGGCGAGTGCGGCCACCAACCCGAGCGGGAAGGCCGTCTCGACGTGCGCCAGGTCGTAGCGGCGGGCAACGATGAAGCGGCGGTAGTGCAGCAGCGCGCCGGCCAGGTACGGGTAGTGCAGCAGGGCGTCCAGCGCGCGGTTGGCGGCCTTGAGGCGCAGGCCGGCGCTCACCGGCAGCCGGTGAGCCACGATGCCCTCCTGCTCCTCGCTGATCAGGCGCGGCACTCCGGCGTCCAGCGAGAGGACCTCGGCCTGCACGCCGCGTGCCCGCCAGGCGCGGATCACCTCGGCGTGGATGCGGTTGCCCATCAGACTCGGCGCGTAGCGCGGGATCAGGTAGAGGACCTTCACGGCAGCCGCTTCCAGAGCTCAAGCTCGCGCCCGTAGCGCGAGGTAACGGTGATCAACTCGTACTGGCCGCGCAGCGTGCCCGGCGGGCCGAAGTAGTCGTCCCAGATGCGCGGGATGTAGGTGGGCCGGCGCACGCTGAGCACATAGGCCGGATCGCGCTTCTCGTGGCCGGCAGCGCCCGCCCCCGCCTCCGTCACGGGCGCGCGGGCGATGTGTTTCTCCGTGAGGCCGAGCAGGTCGATCACCGGGCGCTCGGAGTAGAAGGCGATCGCCCCGGCGCCCATGGCGGCCACGCTCTCCTCGGGCGCGGCGTGGTCGTGCAGCCACCAGCCGATCTCGGCCCACAGCCACAGGCTCTCGTCGTTGCCAGCCAGCACCACGTCGTAGTGCTCGCTGCGGCCCAGGGCGTAGCCACCGTAGGCCAGCAGCAGCATGCCGAGCGCGGCGGGCGCCAGTCGGTGCAGCGCGCGGTACCTGAGGAGCCAGCCGTAGGCCCAGGCCAGCCCGCCCGCAATCAGCAGCGCCAGCCAGGGCACCAGCGGCACCAGGAAGCGCTGGCCGGGGAAGTGGTCCCCGCCGACCGAGACCACGTATGCGGCGTAGACGGCGCACAGCAGCAGCAGGTAGCCGGGCCAGGCTGCTAGTGAGCCACGAAGGGCACGAAGAAGGGATGCGCGATGTGCCGGCGCGGCGTTCGCAGGTGTACTGCTCGCTTCCTCGGGGCTAGGGATCCCACCTCCCCGGCCTTCGTGCCCTGCGTGCGCTTCGTGGATCAACCTGCGGAGTCTCACGAGCGACGGTGCTACGGCGAGGATCAGCAGTGGCCCGCCGAAGTCCAGCACGAACCCACCCAGGTACTCCAGCCCGCGCAGCCAGACGCGCGGCCCGCCGCCGGCCTTGACGTAGAAGGTGTTCGGCAGCAGGTCGCCGTAGTAGCTGTAGCGCCAGAGGAAATAGGGCGCCACCAGCGCGATGTAGGGCAGGAGGAGGAGTTTTACGTTTTGAATTGTGCGTTTTGCGTGGCCCTGGCCCGATATCAGCATATGACCGACGGTGAGGACCATAAGCAGCGCGCCCTCGGGGCGGGTCAGGGTAGCCAAGCCGAGCAGCAGACCTGCTATGGACCAAAGACTGAAGACGGAAGACCGAGTCGCGGTGAAATCCGCCCCGGTGGCTCCTGGCCGCTGGCCACGGCCAGCGATCCCCCGCCCGTCGGCGGTCGTCGGTCCTTGGTCCTTCTGCGCGGCACGCAGGTACGCCGCCGTCCCCAGCAGCGCCAGCAGCGTGAACAGGCCGGTCTCCAGGCCGCCGCCGCGGGCGGTGTAGACCAGCAGGCTCTGGCTGGTGGCCACCAGCAGTGCGGCCGCCAGCCCCCAGGCCGGTCCAAGCAGGTGGCGCCCGGCGGCGTAGGTGGCCAGGACCAGCGCGAGCGCGAGCGCCACGCCGGATGCGTAGGCGGCCACCACGATGTCCAGCCGCAGGGTGAGCGCCAGCGCCGCCAGCATGGTCCACAGGAAGTTGGTGTAGCCCTCCACCCGCTCGCCGGCGTTGTAGACCAGCCCGTTGCCGGCCACCAGGTTCTGCGCGTAGCGGAAGGAGATGAAGGCATCGTCCGAGAGCCAGCTCGGCCAGATCGCGCCGCTGAAGGCCGCCAGCGCGCCGAGCAGCGCCAGCCCCAGCCGCGCCGCGGTCTCCCTGGCCAGCAGCGCCGCCCCGCCCGCACCGGCCAGCGCGAGCCAGGCCATCCACTCCACGCGCAGCGGCGCCGGCTGGGCGTGCCAGGCCAGCAGCGCGAGCGCACCGGCCAGCAGGCCTGCCACAAGCAGCGCGCCCCCCATCGAGGCCCCGCGCGCAGAGAGGAGCGCCAGCAGGGCCAGCGGCCCGAGCGCCAGCGTCAGCAGCACCGGCCAGGGCACGAAGGCCGCCGGGGTGAGCCTGGCGCGGGTGACGATCACCCCCAGCGGGCGGGTGTCCCCCGGCGGGCTGAACGGCTCCACCTGCAGCCCCAGGCGCAGCTCCGACGAGCCGTCTGGCGGCGGGGGCAGCGCCAGGCGGTAGACGCGGAAGCCGTCCGCGGGCGTGACCACGGCGACCGGCCGCTCATTGGAGCGGAATGTGAGCGGCCGCGGCCGCTCCGGGCCGGCGGCGCGCAGGCGCACCTCGGCCAGGTAGGATGGCGCGGCACGGTAGGCGTACGGCATCTGCACAAAGGCGTAGCCGCGCGACCAGCGATACAGCTCGCCCCGCTCGTTGCGCTCCACGGCGTGGAAGCCGATCTTCTGCGTCGCCGGGCTGCCATAGTCGCGTGTGATGCCCGCGTCGTACACTGGTGGCGCGCGGCGGGCCAGCAGCGCGATCCCCAGCCCGATAACAAGCACAAAGCAGGCGGCCAGAGCGGCCGAACGTTGAACGGTAAACGTTGAATGTTGGAGGCTGCGCGGTGCAGATGAGCGCGGTGCCTGCCGGTCAAGCAGCGCCCGGTCGCTCACCGGCTCAGTTTTCGCACGAAACTTCAACTCGTCTCCGGCTGATGCGAGAGGCGGGCCAGGGAGGGCGCACCCATCCCTGAAACCCACTCTTTCCTACAGCAGTGTGGGCGCAGCGCACAGAGCCTAACGTTCAACGTTCAACGCGCTCACGCGCAACGAAAGAGCGAACACCC
>DATMBA010000557.1:0-16169 GCA_035559635.1 Roseiflexaceae bacterium | reverse complement strand
CGATCTGGTCCGACGAACCGCCGGTGAAGTAAGTGTACTCGACGACGAACTCCGAGCGCGGGGCGATGCCGTCCACCCCATTGCGAATGACGAACCCGCGGATGGTGGGCATGGGGGACACACCGGCCGGGATGGTGATCGTGTCCCCGGTGGCGTCGCCGCCGTCGATGACGGTCGTGTTGTTCGTCGGGTCGCCGGGGTCGAAGGACTCAGCGGTGAGGACGACGGGCTTGTTGAGGGTCAGCCGCTCGGCGTAGACCCCTGGCCGCACCAGGATGATGTCGCCGGGGTTGGCACTGTTGATGGCCGCCTGGATGGTGCGGTGGTCATCCGGGACGATGCGGGTTGCCGCCTGGGCGGCCGGGGAGCCCGCCAGCAGGGCCAGGACCGCCGCGCCCCCCACGGTAAGCGATAGCACACCGCGCACACGATTCATCGAGGTCCCCCTCTCACCTACCAATCGGATGTACGGTGGACTGCGCTGATCCGGTGCGCATGAGAGGGCGGTGGCAATCCAGTGCTGGGACGTAGGCTCGTGCTGATTATACACAGTGCATACGCACCGTGGTCGTTTCGTGCTAATACCTTTCAAATACGGGAGGCGTGGAGGGCTTCGCCCTCCACATCCACCCCCACCGGGAAGGGGTTCGCGGGGGCCATAGGCCCCCGCCCCCCCACGCTGCGGGCAGCGCCCGCGTATGTGAAAAGTATTGCGTTTAGTGCCGCTGCGGACACCCCGGAGCGGGGAGGGTTGCGGGGAGGGCGCAGCCCTCCCCGCAACCCTCCCACTCTGCCAAGCGCTCCCGTGCCACGCGGAGGGGTAAGGAAGGCCGGCCCGCCCTGAGAAACCCCTTCCTTCCTCACTCAGACCTGACCTGCACGTGTCGCGCTCAGCGGCGCAGCAACTCGCAGTAGAGATCCATCGTCCGCCTGGCGACGATGGGCCAGTCGAAAGTGCTGCGCACGATGCGGACGCTCTCCTCGCCCCAGGCGGGCCAGCGCTCGCGGGCCGCCAGGGCGCGCGCGATCTTCTCCGCCAGGTCCGCGGCGTCGCCTGGGCGGGCCAGGTAGCCATTACGCCCATCGAAGACCTTGTCCGGGATGCCGCCGGCCGCCGAGGCCACCACCGGCCGGCGGTGGATCATGCCCTCCAGGGTCACCAGGCTGGAGCCTTCGTACAGCGTTGGGTGGACCACCAGGTCCACCTCCTCGTACAGGTTGTGCAGCTCGGCGTCGGTGAGCCGGCCGGCGAAGGTGACATGCTCCAGGATGCCAGCGGCGCGGGCCTGCTCCTCCAATGCCCGGCGCTCCTGGCCCTCGCCCACCAGCAGCCAGCGCCAGCGCGGCGGCAGCTTGTCGCGCAGGCGGGCCAGCGCCTCGACCAGCACGTGGTAGCCTTTGTTGCGCTCCAGGCGGCTCACGCTCAGCAGCGCCAGGTCGGCCTGGGCTAGCCCGAAGCGCTCGCGCACCGCCGCGCGCCCCGATGCGCTCACCGGCGCCAGGCACTCCTCGGCGTCGATCGCCGAGGGGATGACCACCACCCGCGCCGGGTCCACCCCCAGGTAGCGCGGCAGATCGCCCTGCGTGCAGGCGTCCGTGGCGATGGCGCGGTCCGCCAGACGCGTGCCGTAGGAGTAGAGCGCGCGGAAGGGGGCGTAGGCCAGCCACTTGCGGCGGTCCGGCGTGCGGTACTCCTCCAGGCCGTGCGGATTGGCGACGAACGGCACCGAGCGCAGCAGCGGGTCGCCGCGGCGGACCCAGCCGTAGCCGAGGGCGCACAGCCCCTGGGCGTGCACCACATCGTAGGCGCCGCGCCGCGCCTCCCGCGCCGCCGCGAGGCCCAGGCGCCAGGTATAGAGCGGGTAATTGATCTGCCGGCCGAGGATCGCGTTCGGGCGCAGGACGGGCGAGGTGTAGTCGTAGCGCAGGGTGATCACGCGCTCCAGGCCGGGGAGTGCGCCAGCGTAGGGGTTGCCGCCGGACGGAGGACCGAGGACCTGTGTCTTCGGTTCTCGATCTTCGGTCTGCTGCCTTCGGTCCGGCTCCTGGACGTACAGCGTCACCCGCGCGCCGAGCCGGGCCAGGTGAGTAGTGAGATGGAAGACATGGCGCTCGATGCCGCCGAAGCCGTGCAGTGGGAACACGGCGCGGGCCAGCATAGCGACGCGGATGGGCCGGGAGGCGTTGGCGGTCATGGCGCCATTCTACCACCAGATGAGGGCGGCATCCGGCCTTGCCGTCTGGGGAGGCGCGGAGGGGCTGCGCCTAATGGGTTTTGACAATCAAAGCCGATAATGCGATGGGGCAAGGCCGCCGCATAGAGCTGCCTGAGTGCCAGGGATTACCGGATTTGATCGTCAAATTCCATCAGGCATGAACTTCAACATCTCTTGGCGCCGAGCAGCCTTCACCCCCGGCCCCGCTCCTGCCGCAGCGGAAGCGGGAAGGCCAGCCGCAATCCCCGTTGCTCCCCCCGCTCTTGCCGCAGCGAGAGCGGGGGGCGGGGGGTGAGGACCGGCGGCGGGCCTGAAGGGAACGCCTATGGGGCCAGGCCCCTCCGCACAAGAGATCCTGTGGTGGCCGGGGTGCCCTCTGGCCCTCACTCCCCCTGCGCACCCGCGCGAACCAATGCCTTACCGCCCCAACTGGCCACCGACCCACGGCAGCGCCAGGCGCGGCGGCAGCGCCGTGGCGGGCACGTCGGTGGGGATGGGCGTGCGCGGCGGCGGGGCGCCGAACTCGCGCCAGCCGAGGTCCGGCGCCCTTCCGGCGAAGCCCACGATCGGGGCCGGCGGGACAGGCAGGCCATCGGCGGGGGCGAACTGGATGACGCCAGCGTCGATGGCTGGCGAGCCGGCCTGAGGCGCCAGGCCGCTAAAGTCGTCGTCCGGCGTCCGCCAGATCCCGTCCCGGCCAGGATTCGGCGCGGATGCAAAGCGCGGGGCGAGGCCAAACAGGTTGCCCGGGCCGAGCGCGCTCTGCTCGGCATCCACCCCATTGCCGTAGAAGAGCGTGTGGGCCACCACCGCGTTCCCCCCCGGCTCGCCCTGCACCCGCCAGGCCCCGCGGGTGACGGAGCCGGCGATGATGTTGTTGAATGCCACGAAGTTCCCGCCGCCGGAAAGGCCGTAGTCGTTGCCGTACAGGGTGTTGCCGTACACCCGCACCGCCTCCGCCACCGCCGCGCCGGAGTAGTCCTCGTGGGTGCGCGCGCCCGGCATGAGGCCGATCCCGGCCCTGGCGTTGGCGGCGATCAGATTGCCGGTGACGGTCAGCCGCCGGTTCGTATCCTGCGGCGGGGCGGTGTAGTCGATCAGCTGGATGCCGTCCTCGACGCTGCCGATGATCTCATTATGCCGGACGATGATCTCCACCGGCCACGCGGGTGCAGTCGAGTCCTGCAGGCGCATCTCGATGCCGTCGTTGCCACTGTACATGAGGCGGTTGTGCTCGATCACCACGGGGCGCGTCAGATTGTCCACGTCGATTGCGTCGTCGCCGGCGTTGAAGTAGACGTTGTGGCGGTTGACGCCGCCGCCGCCGGCCTCGTAGGCCACCTGGTCTGAGGAGCCGACGAAGTAGTTGTGCTCGATGATCGCCTCCGCGCGCGGGGTGATGCCCTCCACGCCGTTGCGGATGACGAACCCGCGGATGGTGGGCCTCGGGACGGTGCCGGCGGGGATGCCGATGACGTCCGCCACCCCCGCTGTGCCCCCATCGATCACCGTGGTGTTGTTGGTCGGGTCACTGGGGTCGAACCGCTCGGCGGTGAGCGTCACCCCGGTGCGGAGGGTCAGGTTCTCGTGGTATGTCCCCGGCCGGACCAGGATGGTCGCTCCGGGGATGGCGGCGTCGACGGCGGCCTGGATAGTGGGGTGGTCATCGGGGACGATCAGCGTGGCAGCGTGGGCGCTCTTGCGGTCTGCCACCAAGGCAAAGACGAGCAGGCCCCCCACCATAAGGGACAGGGCGGTGCGCGCACGATGCATGAGCATGCTCCTCGTGGGTCAGCGGCGGGCAATAGGCTCCGGGCGCTAGTCCATGGCGGCGGGAGTCCGCTCAGGGTTTCCGAAGGGCTTGAGCCCACGAGAAAGCGGCGCGCGTAGCGCAACAACCGACGCTTCAGCGTACTAGGCGATAGGGGTACGCAGGCCTACGCCTAGCGCCCGGAGCCTCCATGGAACCACGATATCACACCGGCGGGCCATCCGCAAGCGGATTTGCGCGGCGCCAGGGCGCGTGCTATAATCGCGCCCCGGTTCGAATGGCAAACAAGCAATCACTGGCGCGGGAGTCGAGCAAGGCTGAAGACTCGTCGCCGTGTGCTCGATATGGCAGCTCTCAACACCGCACGGCCAGTGAGAGTCGCGCGCACGCTTAACCCCTTCGCGCTTGCGCGTACGCTCTGGCAGCACCGCTTCCTGATCCTCCAGTTCACCAGGCGCGAGATCGAAGGGCGGTACCGCGGCTCCTTCCTGGGCGTGTTCTGGTCCCTGGCGCAGCCGCTCTTCATGCTGCTGGTCTACACCTTTGTGTTCGGCCTGGTGTTCAAGGCGCGCTGGCCACAGGCGCGCAGCGGCAGCCTGGGTGAGTTCGCGCTGATCGCGTTCTGCGGGCTCACGGCGTTCGGCCTGTTCAGCGAGTGCGTCACCCGCGCCCCCGGCCTGATCATCGGCGTGCCGAACTACGTCAGGAAGGTCGTCTTCCCGCTGGAGACGCTGCCGGTGAGCGTGCTCGGCGCGGCGCTGTTTCACATGCTGATGAGCCTGGCGGTGCTGCTGATTGCACAGTTGGTCATGGCCGGCTTCATCCCGTGGACGATCGTGCTGCTGCCGCTGGTGGCGCTGCCGGCCATCTTCCTGAGCCTGGGCGCCATGTGGTTGCTCGCCAGCCTGGGGGTCTTCCTGCGGGACATCGGGCAGGCGATCGGCATCCTGGTGCAGGGGCTGTTCTTCTTCACCCCGATCTTCTACACCATCGAGGCGATCCCCGAGCCACTGCGGACGTTGATCCGCTACAATCCGCTGGCGCCGGTGGTGGAGAACTTCCGCCGCGTCATCCTCTGGGGGCAACTGCCGGACCTGCCGGCGCTGGCCGCCTGGCTGGTGGTGACGGCGGGCGTCATGGTGCTCGGCTACGCGTGGTTCATGCAGACCAAGAAGGCGTTTGCGGATGTCCTCTAGCGTCGTGGCCACTCAGCTACCAGTGTCGCCCCACATGCACGATGCTGCGATCTCGGTGCGGGACGTGGGCAAGATGTACCGCATCTACGACCGGCCGCAGGACCGGCTGAAGCAGATGCTCATGTGGCGCTTCGGAAGGCACTACGGGCGCGAGTTCTGGGCGCTGCGCGACATCAGCTTCGAGGTGCGGCGTGGCGAGACGGTGGGGATCATCGGGCGCAACGGCAGCGGCAAGAGCACCCTGCTGCAGATCATCGCCGGCACGCTGGCGCCCTCCACCGGCGAGGTGCAGGTGCGCGGGCGGGTGGCGGCGCTGCTCGAGCTGGGCAGCGGCTTCAACCCCGAGTTCACCGGCCGCGAGAACGTCTACCTGAACGGCGCCATCCTGGGGATGAGCGAGGCGGAGATCGACGCGCGCTTTGAGTCCATCGCGGCGTTCGCAGATATCGGCGAGTTCATCGATCAGCCGGTGAAGCTCTACTCGAGCGGCATGGTGGTGCGGCTGGCGTTCGCCGTGCAGGCCCACGTCGACCCCGAGGTACTGATCGTGGACGAGGCGCTGGCGGTGGGGGATATGTTCTTCCAGGCCAAGTGCATGGCCTGCATGCGCCGCCTGATCGATGATGGGGTCACGGTGCTGTTCGTCAGCCACGATATCGGCGCTGTCAAGAGCCTGTGCCGTCGCGCGCTGCTCCTGGACCGCGGCAGGCTGCAGTTGGACGGCGCGGCCTCGTCGGTGGCCGAGGCCTATATGGCGCTCAAGCGTGCGAGCGACCAGGAGGTGGTGGTCGATTCGGGCGCCGCCCCGCCTGACCCCGTCCCGGCCGGCGGCCTCGCCACGCAGCAGTTGTTCACGGCGAACAGCGCCTTTCAGCGGCGCGCGGCGTTCCAGCGGACGCGTAACGGCAAGGCGCACTTTGCCAATGTGCAGCTACTGGACAGTGCCGGGCGCGAGATCGAGCACGTGGCGTACGAGCAGGAGGTGGTGCTGCGCATGGCGGTGGAGATCACCGAGGACATCCCCGGCACCCTGCTCTATGCCTACCAGATCAAAGACCAGCACGGCGTTGAGGTGGTGTACTCCGACAGCCTGATCGAGGGGACAAGCCTGGTGGCGCCGCGGCGTGGCGACCGGTATGTGATTGAGTGGCAGTTCACCGTTTCGCTCCAGCCGATGCAGTACAACATCACCGTCGCGCTCTCGATCCCGATCGACATGACCGTGGCGCGGGTGGATTTCTGCGACTTCGTCCCCCTGGCGCTTCAGTTCCAGATGCTGCCGGATCCGGCGAAGCGGCTGTTTGGCTGCGTCCACTGGGATAACCAGGTGACGGTGGCGCACTACCGAGGGCCCTGATGGCACCGCCTTCCGAGCGGGCGACGGTCGATGCACGCCTGGCGTGGGCGGTCACACGGGCGATCGTCGGCAGCGCCTACGCGTACCACCCGGATAATATCGACACCGACCGCTTCGGGCGCCTAGGGGGCGTCCGCGGCCTGCTGCAGCGCCTGGGCACCGCCCTGCGGGCGCGGCTTCGCCAGCGGGGCCTGCTATGGGTCAGCCGCCGCTACGCCAGCGACATCTACCGCGTCGATGTGCTGAGCGATCACTTCGAGGGACTCAGCCGCGTGTATCGCATGCTCGGCGATGAGATCTCGCGCGATCTGCTGGTGCAGCTGCTCGCGTACTTTGTGCTCGAGCACGAGCGCGTGCGGCTGCCGACCAACACGCCCGCCTACGCTGCCAACCGGGCGCTGGTGGACACGCTCGTCTGCGGCGGTGACTCGATCCCGGTGCCGTTCCTGGGCTGGAAGCTGTCGCTGTTCGACCTCGGGCGGATCGGCTTTCCTATCCGGCTGTACTTCGTCCCCATGGGGGTGCTCAGCACCTTCATCCAGCAGCAGTATAGCTGCACCCACAGTGACCCACCCGTGGCGGCGGGCGAGGGGGACATCGTGATCGACGCGGGCAGTTGCTGGGGCGACACAGCGCTCTACTTCGCACAGCGCGTGGGGCCGGCGGGCCAGGTTTATGCGTTCGAGTTCATCCCGGGCAACCTCGCCGTCCTCGAGCGGAACCTGGCGCTCAACCCTGGACTGGCCGGCCGCGTGGCGGTGGTCCGCCAGCCGCTCTGGAGCGCCCCCGGGCAGGAGTTGGCCTACCAGGACAACGGACCGGGCAGCCAGATCTGCGGCCAGGCCCCGCCGGGCGCGGCGCACACGGCGGTCACCACCAGCATCGACCACTTCGTCCGTGAACGTGGCCTGCGGCGCGTCGACTTCATCAAGATGGACATCGAGGGCGCCGAGCTGGAGGCGCTACGCGGCGCGACGGAGACGCTGCGCGCCCACCGCCCCAGGCTTGCGCTGGCCGTCTACCACAGCATGGACGACTTAGTGCGCATCCCGCAGTTCCTGAGCGATCTCGACCTGGGGTACCGGTTTGCGCTCGGGCACACCACGATCCATAACGAGGAGACGATCCTATTCGCGGCGCCCGCAGCCGCGCAGGGATGAGCACCATGACGAACGCGGACAGCAGGCGCGGGCTCGACCTCTACCTGGGGAGCGATCTTGGCGGCTGGGCGCTGGATCACCTGCCGCTCGCCGCCGTGCGGCAGGTGATCACCCTCGACGAGGCGCTCGCCGCGCAGGCCGCCGCTGCCGGCCTGGTGGTGCACCTGGGGGACGCGAACGCGCTGGTGCTCGACACCTCCCCCGTGGCCCTCTCGGTGCACTACCCGAAGATCCTGCGCCCCCCGTTGCTTGGCCGGTACCAGCGCGCGTATAACATCCACCCGGGGTACCTCCCGTGGGGGCGGGGCTACTACCCGGTCTTCTGGGCGCTCTGGGAGGGCACGCCAGCCGGCGCGACGCTCCACGAGATGGCGCCGGCGGTAGACGCCGGGCCGATCGTCGCACAGATCCAGGTGACCTACAGCGAGCGCGACACCGGCGGTAGCCTGTTCGCCCGCGTGCGGGCCGCCGAGCAGCGCCTGCTCAGCGAGTACTGGCCGCGCATCTGTGCTGGCGAGCCGCTGCCATCCGCGCCGCAGCCGGCGGGTGGCACAACGCACCTGCGGAGGGAGTTCTTCGAGCTGAAGCGGGCGGTGTCGCTACCCGGCATGACCGCTGAGCACCTCGTCCGGCTCGCGCGCTGCCTCACCTTCCCAGGGCACACGGGCCTGGAGTTGGTGCTCGGGGGGCAGCGCTGGGAGTTGCGCCTGGAGCCGCTACACGATCCGCCGGCGTGACGGGAGGGCCAGGGTGGGCGCTCCCCGCCCCCTCCCACCGCTCCGCAGGCTTGGCCTGCGCGTATGGAGCCACGGACGAGTACGACCATGAGAGACATCTCGCGCCTGCGGTTCGCCGAGCCGATCTATGTCACCCGCCCGCTGCTGCCGGATCTGGAGCGGGTCACGGAGAAGCTGCGCGAGATCTGGGACTCGCAGTGGCTCACCAACAACGGGCCGCAACACGCCCTGCTGGAGCGCCGCCTGTGCGAGTATCTGAAGGCGCCGCACCTGTCGCTGTTCAACAACGGCACGATCGCGCTGATCGTCGCTGTGCAGAGCCTGCGCCTCACCGGCGAGGTCATTACCACACCCTTCACCTTCCCGGCTACGCCGCACGTCCTGGCGTGGAATGGCATCCGCCCGATCTTCTGCGACATCGACCCGCTGACGATGAACATCGACGCCGGCAAGATCGAGTCGCTGATCACCCCACAGACCACCGGGATCCTCGGGGTGCACGTGTACGGGACGCCGTGCGATGTGGCCGGCATCCAGGAGGTGGCGGAGCGGTACGGGCTCAAGGTGATCTATGACGCCGCCCACGCCTTCGGGGTGGAGATCGACGGCCAGGGAATCGGCGCCTTCGGCGACAGCACGATGTTCAGCTTCCACGCTACCAAGCTGTACCACAGCGCGGAGGGTGGGGCGCTGACCTTCCGCGACCCGCAGCTCAAGGCGCGGGTGGACCTGCTGAAGAATTTCGGGATCAAGAACGAGGAGCAGGTGGTGCTGCCGGGCATCAATGGCAAGATGAACGAGATCCAGGCGGCGCTGGGCCTGGTGATGCTGGACTACGTGGAGGAGGAGCGGCGGCGGCGGACGCGCATCGCGCAGGTCTACCGCGAGCGCCTCGGCGATCTGCCCGGTCTCACGCTGCCCACCGACCCGCCGGGGGTGCGGAGCAGCCAACAGTACTTCGTTGTCCGCATCAACCGCGAGCAGTTCGGCATCTCGCGGGACGAGGTGTACGAGCGCATGAAGGCCTACAACGTCTTCACCCGCAAGTACTTCTACCCGCTCTGCAGCGACTACAGCTGCTACCGGCAGCTGCCGTCCGCAGCGCCGGCCAACCTGCCCGTGGCGCAGCGCGTGGTACGGGAGGTGCTCTGCCTGCCGTTCTACGGCGGGCTCGGCGAGGAGGGCGCGGCGCGTGTGGCGGAGATCCTGCGGGAGGTGCGGCGGCCATGACGAGCAACACGCCCCTGGTCTCGATTATCGTCACCTCCTATAACTACGCACGCTACATCGGGCAGACGATCCGCTCGGTGCTGGATCAGACCTATCCGCACTGGGAACTGATTGTGAGCGACGATGGCTCGCGCGATGGCTCGCCGGAGGTGGTTCGGTCGTTCGACGACCCGCGCATCACGCTGATCGCCTCGCCGGTGAATGAGGGGGCTTCGGCCGCCTACATGAAGGCCTATGCCCGCTGCCGCGGCGTGTATCTGTGTAGCCTGGACTCGGACGACGCCATGGTGCCGGAGCGGCTCGCGCGGCAGGTGGCGTTTCTGGAGGCCCGGCCGGAGGTGGACGTGCTGGGGACGTTCATCTCGGAGATCGGCTCTGACGGGCGGCCGGTGGAGGCGGGCGCTCACGAGACCTGGTTCAATCAAGCGGTGGATCTGAACGACCCGCGGCAGTGGATCTGGCAGAACCGGCTGTGTCACTCCGCTGTGCTCATGCGCAAGGCGCTCCACGACCGCGTGGGCCCGTTCAGCGATGAGTTGGTCTATACCCCGGACTACGAGCTTTGGGTCCGCTGCCTGGTTGCAGGGGCCCGCTTCCACGTGCTGCCGGAGCAGTTGACGCTGTACCGCTTCCACGGCGACAACATCACCTGGAAGGATCCAGCGCGCGCGCTGCTGGAGTACGCCTTCATCTTCTGCCGCTGGCTGAGCCCGCACCTGCTCGAGCGAGGCCTGGAGCCGGCGCTCGTCGAGGCGGTGATCCAGCTCATGGAGCACTCGCTCTTTGTGCAAGCCACGGCGGACCTGCGGCGGGGGATAGTCGCCCGGCTGCTCGACCCGGCGCCGGAGTGCCGGCCCTACCGCGATTTTGTGGCGGACTGTGCGCGCCCTGACCGGTCCAGCAGTGCCGCCGCGGTGTTGCTGGAGCTGCAGGACCGTGCCCGGCGAAGCCAGGCCTGGGCGCAGGAGTTGGCGGCATCGAAGGCCTGGCTTGAGGCCGACCGCGACCGCTGGCGGCATGAAGCTGAATACAGCGCAGCCCTGCTGCGTGAACTGCAGGACTGGACGGCCGCGATCGAACGGGCCAAGGGTTGGCTTGTGGAGGATCGCGACCGCTGGCAGCGCGAGACCACCGCCGCGCTTGAGCACGCGCGCCAACTGGAGACGCTGGTCCACGAGCAGGAGGCCAGCATCCAGCAACTGATGGCCGAGCGCGACGAGCTACTGCGGCGCGACTGGGGCCGGCGCCTGGTGCGGCGCATCCGGACCTACCGGCGCGCTCTGGTGGCTTCCACGAGAGGGCGTGGCGCCCGGGAGGATGAGAACAACCCATGACCTCCGTCAGCGTCGTGATAACCTGCTACAACCTCGGGGCCTACCTCGAGGAGGCGCTCCACAGTGCGCTGGCGCAGACGTACCCGGAGGTCGAGGTGCTGGTGGTGGACGACGGCTCCACCGATCCCGCGACCGTTGCCGTGTTGGATCGGCTGCCAGCCCACCCGCGCCTGCGGGTGCTGCGCACCCCGAACCAGGGCGTGGCGCGCGCCCGCAACTACGGCTTCGCCCAGGCGCGCGGTGAGTACATCTTGCCGCTCGACGCCGACGACCGCATCCATCCGGAGTATGTCGCACGCGCGGCGGCGGTGCTCGACGCGTGCCCGGAGGTGGGGTTCGTCGGCTGCCACTACCGCCTCTTCGGAGAGCGCCAGGGCGAGTACCGGCCACAGGGCTACCACCTGCCGGATCTGCTGGTAGAGAACGTGGTGCCGATCGCTTCGCTGCTGCGGCGCAGGTGCTGGCAGGAGACCGGCGGCTACTGCCCGGAGCTGAACAGTATCGAGGACTGGGATCTGTGGATCGGGATCGTGGAGCGCGGCTACCGCGGCGCCGTGCTGCCGGAGATCCTCTTCGAGTACCGCGTTCGCCCGAACTCGAACCTCTCGCTGGTGCGCGACCCCGATGTCTATCAGCGGCGCATGGCGCTGCTGTACGAGCGGCACCGGGCGCTGTTCGACCGCCATGTGTACGAGGTGCTGCGCGGCAAGGACCGCCAGTACGCGATCCTGCACCAGCATATGCAGTGGCTGGAGCAGCAGGTCTTCAACTGGGAGCGGGTGGCGCGCGAGCAGCAGCAGGCGCTCGAGGCACTCAGCCGGCGCGGTGCTGTGGGGCGCTGGCCCGTCTGGCGGGAGCGCCAGCTGGCGCGCTGGCGGCGGATCGCTGCCGAGCAGCCGACATGGGTGGGGCGCGCGCAGGTGGTGCTGCGCAGCCTGCAGCGAATCGCGCGCGAACGGGCCCGGCTGGCCGTGCGCCGCCTGATGAGCCGGCTGTGACCGCAGGTGCACGCGCGGACGGCAGCGGTTGTGATTCGCCGGGGACAGTGGTATGATGCGCCGCGCGGAGCGGCCCATTGTATCGGCATCCTGGCGCGCCAGGCGCCCGGCACGCCGCGCACGCGAACAGAGGAGCAGCTATGCCGGGGGTTGGCCAATCCATCCGGAGCACGCACAACTTCGACGATATCGCCGCCAGCACCTACGACGAAAGCATCCCGGCGCATGTGATGGACCACCTGACCCGCCGGCGGGTCGCACTGATTCAGCGGGTCAGCCAGCGCGGGATGGTCCTGGACGTCGGCTGCGGCACCGGCCGGCTGCTCAGCCAACTCCCGGCCACGGCCTACGAGCGGCACGGCATCGACGTCTCGCTCGGCATGATCCGCCAGGCGCGCCGGCGAGATGCGCGGCTGCATTGCCTGCAGGCCAGCGCGACCAGCATTCCCTACGAGGATGGGACGTTCGACGTGGTGTTCAGCGCGGCGGTGTTGCACCATATCGCCGAGCCGCGAGCGGTGGCCCAGGCGATCGGCGAGATGGTGCGCGTCACCAGGGCCGGCGGCACGACGATCATCTGGGATCACAATCCGCTCAACCCCTACTGGCCGATCATCATGCGCCGCGTGCCACAAGATATCGGCGAGGAGCGGCTGATCTCGCGCCGGGAGATCGGCGCGGCGCTGCGGGCGCTGGCGCCGCACTACCGGCTGCGCATCCAGTGGCGGCAGATGACATTCATCCCCGACTTCGCGCCCGTCTGGTCGCTGCCGGGGCTGGCGTTGCTGGAGGCCGTCCTGGAGCAACTGCCGATCATCCGCCGTATCTCGGGACACAACGTGGCGATCGTCACCAAACTGGCTGATGGGTGAGTCACGGTTACCTGGCGCAGCGCCCTGCCGTACCGCGAAGGTTCGGAGGGCCACAGACTCCACGCCCCCATGTGCGCTAGGGCGTATCCGCAACCTGCGTTCGCGGGGGCTTGGGCGCAACCCTCAGAAAATCCTCATCAAGAGTTTTTGGAGGGGCTATGCCCCGCCAAACCTCCCGCTTTGCGGATAGACCCTGGCGCGAACGGCAAGGTGCGCGCGAGCCATGTCTAAAGGAGGCGCGACTCAGATGTGGGAAGGGAAGAGGGTGTCGGTCATCCTGCCGACCTACAACGAGAAGGCCTCGATCCGCCAGTGCATCGAGGCCTTCTTCGCCACCAGCTACGTCGATGAGGTGGTCGTCGTCAACAACAACGCTGCGCCGGGTACGGCAGAGGAGGTGGCGCAGACCAGGGCGCGCCAGGTCTTCGAGCCGCGGCAGGGCTACGGCTACTCAATCCAGCGCGGCCTGGCTGAGGCCACCGGCGACCTGCTGGTGATCTGCGAGCCGGATGGCACCTTCCGGCCGCGGGATATCGTCCGCTTCCTGGCCTACAGCGATGAGTTTTCGGTGGTTCTCGGCACGCGCACCACCCGTGAGCTGATCGGCGAGCGCGCGAACATGGGGCTGTTCCTGCGCTGGGGCAATTGGGCAGTGGCGAAGATGATGATGATCCTGTTCAACACCACCAGCCTGAGCGACGTCGGCTGTACCTTCCGCCTGCTGCACCGCGAGGCGTATGAGGCCATCCGCCCCTACTTCTCGATCGGATCGTCGCACTTCGGGGTCGAGATGATGCTGCTGATCTTCATGAGCCACATCCGGACGATCGAGATCAGCGTGAACTACCTGGAGCGCGTGGGAGTCTCGTCGGTCACCGGCGACCTGCGGAAGGCGTTCGTGCTCGGCATGACCATGATCGCCTTCACCCTGCGGTCGTATGTGGTCCACCGGCTGCTCAGACGCGACATCCCGCGCTACGAGCGGCAGCTGGCGAGCACGGAAGTAGCCGGCGAGTCTCCGCAGGCAGGATTGCGATGATCGAGACGGTGGGGGACAGACGCCGCGCCGAGGCCGGCGCAGTGGGGCGCGAGCGGCTGGCCGGGCTGCTGGCGGTGGCCGCGGTGATCGTGGCGCTGCTGATCCCGGTGGCGGTGACGGGGGCGTCGCTGGGGAAGCCGTATATCATGGACGAGATGGAGTTCCCATCCGTCGCGCGCGCGATCGCTGAAACCGGCCGGCCGGTCTACTACCGCGGCGAGCTGTACCCGGCGAACATTGGTCTGTGGCACCCGCCGCTCTACATCGCCTGGTACGCCGGCTGGATGAAGCTGTTCGGCGCCTCCACCGAGTCGGGCCGCGCGTTTGGTGTGCTCAACATCTGCCTGGCGCTGGCGCTGATCGGTGCCTTCGCCCTCCGGCGGGCCTACGCCGACGCAGCGCTGTGTGAGCGGCGCTCGCTCCTACCACTGGCCCTCCTGGGCGGTCTGGCCGTCGGCGCCACCTCGCCGCTGCTCGTGCAAGGGGCGGTGCTGCCGGATATCGACACCCAGGTGCTGCCGCTCATGATCATCGCGTTCTTTCTGCTGCTGTTCGAGCTGCGCCGGCGCGGCCTCCGTGAGCGCCGCTACTGGCTGGTCTTCGTGCTGGCGCTGACCTTCCAGTTCTTCGCCAAGCTCACCACGCCGGTGCTGCTGCTCGCGGCGTTCGCGGTGTTCGAGGTGGTGCGTGCGGCCGCCGGCGCCGATACGCTGCGGGTGCGCTGGTCGTCCCGCCGTGTTGGGTCGCGCCCGCGCACCTTCCGCCTGCTGGTGTCGATCGGGCCGGGGCTGGCACGCACGCTCACGCTGCCGTTGCTCACACTGGCCGCGGGCGCCGCGAGCTTCGCCCTGCTGGTCATCGTATGGGGCCTTGTGGCGCGCCTCTGGGGAGTCAGCTTCGCGTTGCCGTTCACCTACCTGATGCAGTCTACCAACAACCCAGCAAACTACGGCGGCTCGCAGGGTATCGTTGCGGCGCTCGTGGCCAGCGCGCCAGCGCACTTCGCGTACCTCACGCAGTGGATCGGCTACCCGATGCTCGCCTGGCTGCTGTTGCTGGCGGTGCGCGAGTTGGCCGTGCCTACGGGTGGCATCCTCAGCCGCGCCGAGCGTATGGCGGTCTTCACCTTCGTGGTGCTGCTGGCGGCGATGTACATCGTGCTGCGGCCGGCACCGTTCATGTTCCCGAAGTACTGGCCGCCGCTCGTCCCGCTGCTGGCGCTCCTGGCGGTCGATCTCTTGCTGGCGCTCCTGAAGGAGCGGCGCCACGGGCTGCTGCTAGGACTGGGGGCGGTGGAACTGCTGGCCTACCTGATGTATGCCAGCGGCAGCTTCGGCAACCAGGATTTCATCTACCGGGTCTACCACGAGTGGCCGAAGGATCCGCTCTACCAGGCCTGGATGCTCGGGCCGCTGCTCGGCGCGCTGGTGCTTGGCGGCGTGCTCTGGATCGCCATACGACGCCAACTGCTGGCTGCGTTGCTGGTCGGCGCGCTCGCGGTGTCGCTCGGCTGGCAGACGCACACCGTCGCCGTGCAGTCTCGCGTGCCCTACTCCACCACCTACCACTACGGCGAGAAGTCGCTGGGGCAACTCGCCGACCACCTCCGCGCCACGCTCCCACCAGGGGCGGTGCTGATCGCGCCGAAGGACGTCGGCTACCTGCTCCAGGATCGCTGGCGCTACTACGAGTTGACGCCCGACCCCCGGCCGCTGCTCGATCGGCCGGGCGTCCAGTACCTGGTGATGCGTGAGAAGGACTACTACGGCAACACGATCCGCGAGACGCCCGAGATCGCCGGCGCTGTGAACGCCCGCTACGAGGCGGCCGCGCGGATCGGCGACTTCGTGGTGCTGCGGCGCAAGCAGGCGGGCTAGCAGGCTGATGAACGTTGCGTCTGTCATCGGGCATCCTGGCGCTGCACCACGCCCGGCCCGTGAACGGGCGGGCTATCCATTCCGAAGGCCGCCGGAGCGGCCTGAGCTGCAGCCCCCACCGGCGGGCGTGGCAGGGGCTAGCCCGCCGCGTATGAGCGGTGTGAGCCCGTGATGATGATGATGGAAGCGGGAGGGGCCAGCGGAAGCCGCAGACCCGCCTCTGCAACCCCGGCCGCCTCCGTATAAGGTGGTAGATCACGCCGGCCCGTTCAGCACGGATCAGCAGTGCTGCCCGGATGAAACTGATACTATGGGGATGAGACGGATACAGCGTATCTTCGGCGGTGCTGGCGGGGGGAGGCTCCTGGACGGCACGTATGCC
>DATMBA010000556.1:0-8442 GCA_035559635.1 Roseiflexaceae bacterium | reverse complement strand
CCCCTCCGAGCCTCCCCAGACAGTAAAACTGGAGACCGCGCAGCGAAACCAAGTCGTTAGCCAGCAGCGATCCCTGGGCTGTGCCTCACGCACTGATCGGGCAGATGGCCGATGGTGCGCGCGCCGGGGCATGGTATGGTGGGGAGGGTTTCCGCGAGGGGTTCCCCCTCGCGCGCCCCTTGAGGCCGTGGGCCGGGGGGCCGCCCCTCCGTAACCCTTCTTATCGAGATAATATCTCTAATAATGAAACAACACTTGACCCCTTGTTCAATTGTGCGTAGATATATACATATAATGTATCAATAATGAAAAGGTAAAGTTGACAAGAACGCTCTGTTCGTCTATAATCTCTTCGAAACCGGCTCTCAATCAGGCCAGCGCGTGCAGCTGGCGGGGAACCATCCAGTAGATGATACGCAGTATTAAAGCAACAGGACGTACGCCGTCGGCGCCGCTGGCGGGGGCTGCGGGGGCCGGCGGCCCCCACAAAACCCCTCGCCGGTTCTTTTTGGAAGGGGTGCGCCCCTCCACACCTCCCCGCGGGAGTGCGGGGGCGGGGACTCCGCGTACCACCTGTAACGGGACACGAGCGCTGCTGGCGGCTGTACTGGCGGCTGTACTGAGCGCGTGCGGCGCTGCGGCGGCCCCGCCACCGGGCGCAGCACCAACGGGCAGTCCGGCGGGCGGGAAACTCGCCGTGGTTGCCACCACCAGCATCCTCGGCGACATGGTGCAGAACGTGGGCGGCGGCCTTGCGGAGGTGCGCGTGCTGGTGGGTCCGGGCGGCGACGCACATACCTTCGAGCCGACGCCATCGGACAGCGCAGCGCTGGCGAGGGCCGCGCTGCTGGTGGAGCACGGGCTGGAGTTCGAGCCCTGGCTGGACGACCTGTACACCGCCGCAGGCTCCTCGGCGCGGCGCATCGTCACATCCAAGGGCGTGGCGCCGATCGTGCTCGAAGGCACGGCGCACGCTGGCGAGGCCGACCCGCACATCTGGCACGACGTGCAGAACGCGATGGTGATGGTGGGCAACATCCGCGACGGGCTGGCGCAGGCGGACCCGGCCAACGCCGCGGCTTACCGCGCCAACGCCGCGGCCTACCTGGCGCAACTGCGCGAACTGGACGCCTTCGTGCTGCAACAGGTGGCGCAGCTCCCGCCGGAGCGCCGTAAGCTGGTGACCACGCACGACACCTTCGGCTACTTCGCCAGGCGCTACGGCTTCGAGGTGGTCGGCACAGCGCTCGGCGCGGCCACCACCGAGGTGACCGACCCATCGCCGCGCGAGATCGCCGCGCTGGCGCAGGAGATCCGCGCCGCAGGCGTGCCCGCCATCTTCGCCGAGAACGTGGGCGGGCGCGGGTTGGTGGCGGCGGTGGCCGCGGAGGCCGGCGTGCGCGTGGCCCCGCCGCTCTACACCGACGCGCTGGGCGAGCCGGGCAGCGCGGGCGGGACGTACATCGGGATGGTGCGCTCGAACGTGACCACCATTGTGGAAGCGCTCAAGGGGTAGCGATATGTTCTATGGAAAGCGCTGCTTCGCCGCCGCCGTCCCCGGCGCGCCGGCCATCGCGGTGCACGCGTTGGCCGCCTCACACCCGGGCGCGAACACGCGCGCGATCGAGGGCATCTGCCTGGAGGTGGAGGCCGGCACGCGCGTGGCGCTGGTGGGACCGAACGGCGCCGGCAAGTCCACGTTGCTCAAGGTGATCGCCGGGCTGCTCGCACCGCAGGCCGGCGAAGTGCGGGTCCACGGCCACGCCGTGGGCGCCTGCCACCACCGTGTGGCGTACCTGCCGCAGCGCGGCGAGATCGAC
This sequence comes from Roseiflexaceae bacterium, assembly GCA_035559635.1. Classification (GTDB taxonomy): domain Bacteria; phylum Chloroflexota; class Chloroflexia; order Chloroflexales; family Roseiflexaceae; genus CALJIC01. The sequence continues at coordinate 6,622 of DATMBA010000556.1, read as the reverse complement.
TGGCGCTTCCCGATCACGCTGCGCCGGCTGGTGCTCACCGGACGCTACGCCCACCTCGGCTGGCTCAGGCGCCCCGGCGCGCGCGACCACGCCGTGGCCGACGCGATGATCGAGCGGCTCGGGCTCGCGCATCTGGCCGAACGCCAGATCGGGGAGCTCTCCGGCGGCCAGCAGCAGCGCGCCCTCCTGGCGCGGGCGCTGGCGCAGGAGGCCGACGTGCTCCTGCTCGACGAGCCGTTCAACGCGGTGGACGCCCGCACCCGTGACCTGATCGCCGAGGTGTTGCTGGACCTGTGCCGCCAGGGGAAGACGGCGCTCGTCTCCACCCACGACCTGGACCGCCTGCCGGACGACTTCGACCGGGTGGTGGCGCTGCGCGACGGCCACCTGCTGGCCGATACCCCGGCACCACACTACGGCCAGGTGGCGTTTGCAGCGTAGGCGCCGGGGGATGGGCGATAGGCCCTGGCCCATCCCCCTTCACTCCTGGCCCATCGTCTATGACCTGACCCAATCGCCTATGACCTGGCTACTCGAACCGCTCAGCTTCGGCTTCATCCGCACCGCGCTTGTGGCGGCCGCGGTCGTCGGCGTGACATGTGCCGCGCTCGGGGTGTACGTGGTGCTGCGCCGCATGGCCTTCATCGGCGAGGCCCTGGCCCACACCGCGCTGCCCGGCGTGGTGGTAGCCTACCTGAACGGCTGGAACCTGTTCGGCGGCGCCGTTGTGGCCGGCCTGCTCACCGCGCTCGGCATCGGCTGGGTCAGCCGGCGCCAGGCGGTGCGCGAGGACACCGCGATCGGCGTGCTGTTCACTGGCATGTTCGCGCTCGGCGTGCTGTTGATCAGCACCGTGCGCTCCTTCCGGGACTTCACCCACATCCTGTTCGGCAACATCCTCGGCGTGACCCTGCCGGACCTGGCGCTGCTGGGGGGGATCGGCGCCGGCATCCTGCTGACGCTGGCGCTGTTCCACAAGGAGTTGGAGCTGACGTCGTTCGACCCGATGCACGCCGAGGCGATCGGCATCCGCGCCGACCGCCTGCGCACGCTGCTGCTGGTGCTGTTGGCGCTGGCGGTGGTCTCCAGCATTCAGGTGGTGGGGGTGGTGCTCACCAACGCGCTGCTGGTGACGCCGGCGGCGGCGGCTTCGCTGCTCACCAGGCGCCTGCCGCTGATGTTCATCATCGCCGCGGCCATCGCGGTGGGTGCGGGCGCGGTGGGGTTGTTCGTCTCCTACTATCTGGCGGTCGCCTCGGGCGCCGCGATCGTGCTGGCCTGCACCGCCTGCTTCGGCGCCGCCTGGATCTACCATGCCCTCAGGCAGGCCTGAGCGCCTATCTGAATACCTCGGGGAGGATCAGGGGAGGGCTACGCCCTCCCCGTGAAACCCCACCCTGTTGCCAGCTTTGACTCTTCGCTGTCGAGGCCAGGCGGCAGCGCGGCGACAGCGCCCCCTCAACCAGTAGGTGCATGCGGCCTCGATTTTCGGGAACCTACGTCGGACGTTTTGCCTCGCCCAACGCCTTCACGATGGCGGGGTCACGGTGGTCGAAGAAGCTGCTGGTTTTGGTGTCCAGGGTGGCGATCGCCGCCATATCGTCCGGGCTCAGGTCGAAATCGAAGATGTTGAAGTTTTCAACGATTCGTTCTTTGCGGACCGATTTAGGGATCGCCACGACCCCTCGTTGCGTCAGCCAGCGCAGAATGACCTGTGCCACGGTCTTCTGATACTTACCCGCGATGGAACGCAGCACCTCGTTCTCGAAGATGTTGTTTCTGCCCTCGGCAAACGGCGCCCAGGACTCAATCTGCACGTTGTTGTCCTGCAGGAACTTCTGGGTCTCGATCTGCTGATTGAAGGGGTGCGTCTCGATCTGGTTTACCGCAGGAACCACCTGGTTGTGCACGATCAGGTCCATCAAGCGGTCTGGCTGAAAGTTGCTGACCCCGATGGCGCGTATCCGGCCCTCCCGATACAGCTCCTCCATCGCACGCCAGGCGCAGTGCACATCCCCGAAGGGCTGATGAATGAGATACAGGTCCAGATACTCCAGCTGGAGCCGCTGCAACGAGCGCTCAAAGGCCCGCTTGGCGCGTTCGTACCCGGCATCCTGGATCCAGAGCTTGGTCGTGACGAAGAGCTCCTCGCGTGCCACACCAGCTCGCTTGATAGCGTTGCCGACTGCCGCTTCGTTGCCATACGCCGCCGCGGTGTCGATCAGGCGATAGCCCGTGCGTAGCGCCTCGTAGACGCTTCGCTCGCACACATCGGCATCGTTTATCTGAAACACGCCGAACCCGAGCAGCGGCATGGCCACTCCGTTGTTCAGCGTCACCGTTGGAACTGCTGACATGTCTCGTCTCCTTTCAGGCCTGATGACCCTGATGAGCTTGGTGCAGCCACTTCAGCATCCAAGACCGCTGCTGGCGCCGGTGATGACGACAACCTTTCCCTCGATGGGATGGCTCATCGCTGCAACACCTCCCGCGCCACCCGCACGGCGGACATGGCCCGCGGCCAGCCAGCGTAGAAGGCCAGGTGGATGATCACCTCGGCGAGCTCGCTCTCCGAGAGGCCATTCTCCCTGGCCCGCCTCAGGTGGCCTGGAAGCTGCTCCGTGTTTCCGTTGGCGATGAGCGCAGCGACTGTGACCAGGCTGCGGTCGCGCTTGGAAAGCTCGCCCCGTTCCCACACGTCGCCAAACAGAACGTTGTCGGTAAGCTCCGCTAGTTTGGGCGCGAAATCCCCCACCAACTGCTGCGCTACTGTTGGCCCTTGTTGCTCAGCCATGCTCGTTCTCCTCGGTGTATCGTCGTGCGCTGTATCTCTGACTGAAGGCATTGTAGCGGCTCTGGTGCGAGCGGTGATAGCATGATCATCCAGGATTTTTGTACAATCCTGCAGGAAGCAAGAGGCCAGAGCAATGAGCGACGCAGCAGTGAGCGATGTGACCGACCAGCAGGCAGGCGCCTTGGGAGGGCCAGGGAGGGCTTCGCCCTCCCTGAAACCTACTCCTTTTCCGCTGAGGTGAGCCGGGCGTGTCCTGTCAGAGGTTGAAGAAGACTGTCTCGCCCGCGCCCTGGAGCACGATGTCGAAACGGTAGAGCGCGCGGCCGTCCCGCTCCTCGCGCGCCGCCAGCAGGGTGGCGCGCCGCCCGGCGGGCACGCGCAGCAGGATGGGATCCGCGGCGTTGGCCGGCTCGTCGGCGAAGTAGAGCCGGGTGTAGAGGTGGTTCAGCAGGCCGCGCCCGAACACGGCAACGCAGATGTGGGGCGCCTGCATCGTCACACCGTCGAAAGGCACCGGGCCAGGCCGCACCGTCTCGAACCAGAAGCGCCCCGCGGCGTCGGTGCCGCTGCGCCCGAAGCCGGTGAAGGCCGGGTCGAGCGGCAGGTCGCGGGTGTCGGCCGGGTGGCGGTAGCGGCCGTAGCTGTTGGCCTGCCAGATCTCCACCAGCGCGTCGGGCACGCCCGCGCCGGCGCCGTCCAGCACGCGCCCCTCGACGCGGATGCGCTCGCCGGCCGTCTCGGGCGTCGTCAACACGTTGATGCTGGCGTCCTCACGCAGCAGGCAGTCGTGGAAGAACGGGCCAACCGTCTGCGACGCGCTGGGCGGGTAGGGTGTGCTGCGCATCAAGGCACCTCCCCATTCTCGAAGGGCGTGGCCGCTGGCCCGCCGAGCACGATGTCCCAGCGCCAGCCCAGCGCCCACTCCGGCTGCGTCACCTCGTGGTCGTAGGCCGCCACCAGCCGCCGGCCAGCCTCGGGCGGCACGCTGGTGAAGATGGGGTCCTGGAAGAAGAGCGGGTCGTCGGGGAAGTACATCTGGGTGATCAGCCGGGCGCCCCAGGACGGGCCGAGGAGCGAGAAGTGGATGTGGGCCGGCCGCCAGGCGTTGGGGTGGTTCCGCCAGGGGTAGGCGCCGGGCCGCACCGTGAGGAAGCGGTAGACCCCCGCGGCGTCGGTCAGGCAGCGGCCGATGCCGAGGAAGTTGGGGTCGAGCGGGCCGGGCCACTGGTCGTTCCGGTGGATGTAGCGCCCCGCGGCGTTGGCCTGCCAGACCTCCACCAGCGTGCCAGGGATGGGGCGGCCGGTGGCGTCCAACACACGCCCGGTGACGATGATGCGCTGGCCGATGGCCTCGCCGCCCGTGCCAGCATTGCGCGTCAGGTCGGCGTCCTCCGGCGTGACGGCGCTGATCGCCGGGCCGGGGCCGGTCAACTCCGAGAGGGTCAGCGGCACGTCCACGAGCGGCAGCCCAGGGGCGCGCCGCAGGGTCGAGCGGTAGGCGGCGTAGAGGAAGGGCGGGAAGACGGCGGCGTCCCCGCGCACGATCGCTCCGATCGTCGTGGCGCCCGCGGTGTCATGTTCATTACGCATAGGTTTCTCGTAGGGGAGGACAGGCCCTCCCGTGGGGAGGCCTGGAGGGGCTGCGCCCCTCCCTTGAAAACCCACTCATCATGAAAGCTCGCGCAGCGAACTCATATCGAGGCCCACATAGTTCTCCGCCAGGCTGGTGGCCGCGGCGCGGGAGGCGACGGTGTAGCGCAGCTGGGAGAGTTGCAGCCGGTGCTGGAAGGCGTCGTCGTCCGGGAAGCGGTGCAGCATGCTGGTCATCCACCAGGAGAAGTGCTCGGCGCGCCAGACGCGGCGCAGGCAGGTGGCCGAGTAGGCCGCCAGCAGGTCTTCGCGCCCCTCGCGGTAGCGGGCGGCCAGCGCCACGCCCAGCACCTTCGCGTCGGCCACCGCCAGGTTCATCCCCTTCGCCCCGGTGGGCGGCACGGTGTGGGCCGCGTCGCCGGCCAGAAACAGGCGCCCGTGCTGCATCGGCTCCACCACAAAGCTGCGGAAGGCGGTGATGCCGCGCTCGACGATCGGCCCGTCCCGGATGGGCGGCCCCTCGGCCAGGTCCAGCCGGGCGTGCAACTCCGACCAGATCCGGTCGTCCGACCACTGCTCGATGCGGTCTTCGAGCGGGCACTGGACGTAGAGCCGGCTGACGGTGGGCGAGCGCATGCTCTGGAGGGCGAAGCCGCGCTCGTGGTAGGCGTAGATCAACTCGTCGCTGGCGGGCGCAGCGTGAGCCAGGATGCCCAGCCAGGCGAAGGGATAGACTTTCTGGTACACCGTCAGGGCGCCCAGCGGGATGGCCGCCCGGCTGGCGCCGTGGAAGCCGTCGCAGCCGGCGATGTAGTCGCACGCCAGCTCGCGCGCCGCGCCACCCTGCTGGAAGCGAACGATCGGGCGCGCGCCGTCCAGCCCGTGCAGGCTGAGGGCCTCGGCCTCGAAGAGGATCGGCTCACCGTGCGCCAGCCGGGCGGCGATCAGGTCCTTCACCACCTCCTGCTGGCCGTAGACGGTGATCGCCCGCCCGCCGGTCAACTCGTGCATGTCGATGCGGTGCCGCCGGCCGTCGAACTGGAGATACAGGCCGCGGTGGACCAGCCCCTCGCGGCGCATGCGCTCGCCGACGCCCAACTCCCCGAGCAGGTCGGCCGTGCCCTGCTCGAGCACACCGGCGCGTACGCGCCCCTCGACGTAGGCCCGGTCGCGGCGCTCCAGCACCACCGATTCGATCCCCTGCCGGTGCAGCAGGTGGGCGAGCGTCAGCCCGGCGGGGCCGGCGCCGATGATGGCGACCTGCGTTCGCATACCATGTCCGCTCCTTTCTCAGCGCTCCCAGGCGCGGCATACGCACACGGGAAGGAGGTTGTGCGGGGAGGGCCTGGCCCTCCCCGCGCGCCTCCGAGCGTCTAGACCCAGCCCGTGCCGGCGGGCTTCGTAACAGATAGCCCGCCGCTTGAGCGGCCGGGCGTGGTGCACCACCAGCTCCCCGCTTATTGCGGAAAGGTTCATCGGCGTGCGGCGCTCACCCCGGCAGCCCGTCCGGCGCCAGCGGCAGCGAGCGCAGCCGCACCCCCGTGGCGTCGAAGATCGCGTTCCCCACCGCCGGCGCTACCCCGATGATCGGCGTCTCCCCAGCGCCAGCCGAGGGTAGGTCCGGGCGGTTGAGCAGCACAACCGTGATCGCCGGCATGTCGGCGAAGCGCGGCACCCGGTAGCGCGAGAAGCGGTCGCTCACGATCCGCCCATCCTCGAGGACGATCTGCTCGAACAGGGCCGCGCCCAGGCCCTGCACGATCGCTCCCTCGGCCTGGCTTTCCACCCCCGCCGGGTTGATGATCGCACCGCACTCGAAGGCCTGCACCACCCGCACCACACGCACCTGGCCACGCTCCACCGCCACCTCGGCGCAGGTGGCGACGTAGCTATCCTTCTCGGTGCCGCAGGCGATCCCCCACCCGCGCCCAGGACCGCGCTCGCCCGCCCCCCAGCCGAACGACCCCGCGGCCGCCTCCAGCACCGCGCGCAGCCGCTCGTCCCGCGCGTGCGCCAGCCGGAAGGCGAGCGGATCCGCGCCGAGCGTATGCGCCAGCTCGTCCATATGCGTCTCGCGCGCGAAGGTGTTGGCAGTGGCTGCGAGCGCCCGGTACGACCCCTGGCGCAGCGGCGAGAGCGTCGGGTGGGAGATAATGCGCTGGTGCGGCACGTCGTACGGGGTGAGGATGGCGGCGCCGCCGGCGTTATAGGTGTGGAATTCCCAGGCGCTGATCCGCC
>DATMBA010000555.1:0-3333 GCA_035559635.1 Roseiflexaceae bacterium | reverse complement strand
CGCGCGGCCGGCGCGCCGCAGCGCCCCGAGGATGTCGGGGCCGTTGACCCAGTGCGGGACGTGGAGCGCGCCGCCCACGGCCACCGGGAAGAGCGCCAGGGCCGCGCGCAGCCCCGCGGCGTGGGCCGAATCCAGCGCGTGCTCGAGGTGGCGCATCGCCGCGCTCCCCACGCGCTCCGGGCCGGGCTGGAAGTCCTCCCACAGCAGGCACAGCCGCACCGTGTCGCAGCCGAGGGCCGCGATGTGCGCCAACTCCTCGCGCGAGGCGCCGCGGTCGTACGCCTGCCACATGCGGAAGCCCGCGCGGCGCGGCCAGTAGGTGAGGCCGAGGGAGAAGGTTTCGGCTGGCTCGGTCACGGCTCGATCCGCGTCTTCAGGAACGCTCCGACCTGTTTCATGAACTCCTCGAAGGTCCAGAGCTTGGTTTGGAGAACTTCGAAGACAGTATCATAGTCGATGTCGAGATACTGATGCACGATGACCTTGCGAAAGCCGACGGCCTGAGTCAGCTCGTTCGCAAGTTCCTCGGAGATGATCTTCGCCTTGGCGACTGCTACGATCGTTTCCTTACTGCCATCCGGTATTGGGAGCGAAAGGCTCGACACCAGTTGTTCGCAAACGCTGATCACCACCTCGATCGATAGCTGGAGCGTTCGCTCGACGGTGGCGCGCACCCGCCAATTGTCATCCAGGTCCTGGCGCGTATGCTGCTGAAGCTGGCGGAGCTGGTCAAGGTACACCTGCAGACGTGTGAGGTGGCGGGCGATGGTCAATGCGCCAGTCATGGCCCGATCCTTACGCTTCCTGCAGCGAATTGGCGCATTCGCTCACCAAGCAAGCGCTTATAGCGCGGCGCCCAATCGAACCACTCCTGCATCGCACGCACCTCGAACGCCACGCGCGCCTCGTCGTCGCGGTTGTAGAGCACGCGCCGGCGGCGGATGACCTCGTAGCGCAGCAGCGGCGGCGCGTCGTTCAGGATCACCAGGTCGACGTCGTCGGTGCGGTAGGCGTCGGTGAGCCGGCCGATCAGTTCGAGCTGCCAGCGCCAGCGCTCCTCCTTCGGCAGTTCGCGTGGGAACAGCACGGCCACATCCACATCGCTGCGCCCGTGCGCCCGCCCCTCGGCGCGCGAGCCGAACAGATACGCGACGAGGACCGGTGTGCCGGCGAAGACGGGTTCGAGCGGCGGGTTGGGGTTCACGGCCCTGGCCTCCTTCGAGCAGCTATTATACCGCGGCGGCAAAGGAGGGGCAGAGCCACGACCTGGCTCAGTGGCCGGCGCTCTGATAGTGGCGCATCTCGCGCTGGAACACCCAAACGATTCGATCAGCGACAGATCCCACCACAGCTGGCTGCGCTGGCCGAAGACGACAGCGCAACGCGCTCTATTCGCGATTCCACAAAGATAGCGAGGGTGACGGCTGTGCGGCGTGCCTGCTGATGGAGGGCATGGCTGGCAGAGCATTCGGACGATCTGCGAGAAGACGAGCGGGCAGACGACGGGGCTAGTGGGTGGGAGGATGCGTACACAACCTGCTATCTGCAATCTGCAATCGCATCACGGCCCCGTGCCGCGCACGAACACGTCCGGCCAGGCCTTGAAGCGCGTGAAGAACAGCTCCGGCGGCTTCTGCTGGCCGCCCTGCTCGATCGCGCGGTACACCGTGATGTCCATCCCGCGCCGCGCGCGGTCGGTCTGCTTCACCGTGCCCGCCGGCAGGCCCGGGTCCGTCACGTAGATCGCCTGGGCCGGCGGCGGCACCTCGTTGCTGATCTCGGGACCGACAGCGCGCACCGTGCGGCCGGGGTTGGTGCCGTAGAGTCGCACCGTGAGCACCTGGCGCTCGGTGTCAGCCTCGGCCTCCATCAGCAGCCAGTGGCCGGTGTCGTTGACAAAGCGCAGGTCCAGCACACCGGTGAAGATCGTGGCGTCCATGCCGGGTCCGGCGCGGTCCGGAAAGCTGTACTCGTCGTACCAGGAGATATAGAAGGGGTGCGCGTGGCGCTCGGTGAAGGGCAGGCCAGCCCAGAAGGCGGCGCGGAAGACGGTGGTGGAGACCTGGCAGACGCCGCCGCCCCACTCGAGTTGGGTGCGGTTGCCGATCACGGCGTAGCCCTGCACGAAGCCGTTGCTCTCGTCCACCGCGCCGAGCTGGGTGTTGAAGGAGAACTCGGCGCCGGGCGGGATGAGCACGCCGTCCATGCGGGCCGCGCCGGCCTTGATGTTGGTCACCCGGTAGTTGGCCGAGCCGGCGAAACTGGAGCGGCCCTCGGCCAGCAACTCCGTGATGCCCAGCTCGGGCAGCGTCTCGGCGGTGATCTGCGGCGTGACCGGCTCGACTGGCAGCTCCAGGGTGTGCTCGCGGGTCCGGAGGGCGGCGCGCAGGGCCGCGACGGTCGCGGGTTGGTCGAGGCGCAGGCCGGTGCGCCCCTCGGCGACGATCCGCAGGCGGCCGTTACGGAACGCCACCCGCGGCTCGACGCTCGGCGAGTCCACCACCTGGGCGAGCTTCTCGACCGCGCGCTCGAGGCGCTGCTGGTCCACGTCCACCGTCATGTGGCCATCGGCCACCGCGACCGCCAATAGCTCGGCCACCCGGTCCACCTCCCAGGTCCAGCTGCGCTCGCCCTGGCGCAGGGTGAGCGGGCCGGCGAGCATCAGGCGGGCGTCGGCTACCGCGCCGGCGATGTCCTCGTCGCTCAGCGCCGGCGCGAGCACGCGCGTACGCAGCACCACTGTCTGCGGTGTGAGGTTCTGGAGCGCGCGTAGCACGTCGATCGCCGTCTCGTCCACCAGCAGCTGGCGCCCCTGCCGGGCGGGAGTGGGGAGCACCCTGCCGGCCGCGATGCTGAGGGCGGCGTCCTGTGGCGGCTGCTCGAGCTCGGCGGCGAGGCCAGTGAGGTAGTGTTGGAGCGCGCGTGCGTCCACCGTGAGGCGCGGCGCCACGTCCAGCCCCCCGCCACGATAGAGGAGCCACAGCTCGTCCACACGCCGCAGCGGGTCGCCACGGCGGCCGGCGGCGAGCGCCTCGGCGGCGGCGCGTTCCAGGTTCAGGCTGGCGCCGAGTTGCTCCAGGGTGGGGCGCCAGGTGCGACCCTCGAAGGTGAGCGTGACCGGGGCGCGGAGGAAGGCGGCGTAGCGCCGCTCGAGGCGGGCGCGCAGTTCGTGGCGGGCCAGGCCGCCCACCGGCTCACCCTGAAGGGACACCCCGTCCATCACGCGGTCCCCGGCGAGGGCGCGCGTGGCGAAAGGGGCCGCGACGTAGGCAGCGGATGCGGCCAGGACGAGCAGCAGCAGCGGCAGCAGCGGGAGGCCGCGGCGGCGCGGGC
>DATMBA010000554.1:0-3338 GCA_035559635.1 Roseiflexaceae bacterium | reverse complement strand
CCGGTCCTCCCGCCGACGGCGAGGCGCTGCTGCAGCGCGCCCGCGAGTTGGGCTACGACCTGCGCCAGCCGCACGTGGCCCTGCTGTGCGCCGCGAGCGAGGCGGACGTGCCAGCGGTCCGCACCGCCGGGGCCGTCAGCGCCGCCCTCAGCGCGCTAGGTGTGGCGGCGCCCACCATGCGCCGCGCCGACGGGGTGCTCTGCTTCTTGCCCGTCCCCGAGCGCGGCCGGCGCGCCGGCGAGTTGGCCGAGCAGCTGCGCGCCCGCCTGGCGGCCGACATCCCCGGTATCGTGCTGGCGCTCGGCCGCGAGGCGCCCACCGTGGCCGCCTGGCCGCGCTCGCTGCGCGAGGCCGAGCAGGCACTCCGCATCGGGCGCCAGCTGTTCGACAACCGCCGCGTGCTGGACTTCAGCGACCTGGGGGTGTACCGCCTGCTGATCCTGCTGCGCGAGTCCCCTGAGCTGTGGGAGTTCTACCGCGCCACCCTGGCCGCCCTGGCGGACTACGACCGCGACCAGGGCTCGGAGTTGCTCAAGACGCTCGAGGCCTTCTTTGACAACCTCGGCAACCTGGCGCGCACCGCCGAGGCGCTTCACGTCCACCGCAACACGCTGCTCTACCGCCTGGAGCGCGTCGAGCAGATCAGCGGCCTCAACCTCGAGGAGTCCGAGGACCGCCTGGCGCTCTGGCTGGCCCTCAAGGCCCACCGCGTCCTCAAGACCCTGGACGCCCTGCCAGTGGAGGGGTAGCGCGTTACCACGAAGACACGAAGACGCGAAGGAGGTAAGGTCATCGGGGAGCCGGAGCGTGGTGTGCGATCCCATCGTGGTAACTCGTAGCGCTTCGTGCCTTCGTGGTCACTCGGCCTTCTCCAGCTTCGCGAAGCTCGCCAGCAGCCGCTTGACCCCCTTGCCGGCGAAGGCCACCGTGACCTCCTCATCCCCGTCGACCATCTTGGAGGTGACGACGATCCCCTCGCCGAAGTTGGCGTGACGCACCTTCTGCCCGGCGAAGAAGCTGGCCTCGCGTGGCCCGCCGGCGGGCGCCTGGCGCTGTTCGCCGCGGGCGGGCGTGGCGGATGAGATGGGTTGCGGCGTCGTGCGGCGGGCGCCCCCCGCGCCTCCTGGGGCGAAGCTGCGCCCGGTGAACATGCTGGACTGCTGGGCCGGCGCGTAGCCGCGCTTGGGCGCCTGCCGCAGCAGCCCCTTCGGGATGTCCGCCAGGAAGCGCGAGGGCTGCGAGATGCCGGCGCGCCCGTAGCTGGCGCGGCGGAAGGCGTACAGCAGATACAGCCGCTCCTTGGCGCGCGTCGCCCCCACGTAGAACAGCCGCCGCTCCTCGTCCAGCGCGTCGCGGTCGTCCGCCGAGCGCGCGTGCGGCAGCAGCCCCTCCTCCAGCCCCACCAGGAAGACCACCGGGTACTCCAGCCCCTTGGCCTGGTGCAGCGTGATGCAGGTGATGGCGTCCCGCTCCTCCCGAATCGCGTCCACGTCTGCCACCAGCGCCACCTCCTCCAGGAAGGTCGCCAACTGGCGCTCGCGCGGCATGCTGGCGTAGTTGTCGGCCACATTGCGCAGCTCGAGCACGTTGTTCCAGCGGTCGGCCCCCTCCTCCTCACCGTGCTCCCGCAGCAGTGCCTCCTGGAAGCCCACCCGGCCGAAGAGCAGATCCATCAGCCCGCCCAGGCTCTCCGTCTCCCGCGCGGCGATCAGCGCGTCCACCACCCCCAGGAACCCGAGCAGCGCGCTCGTCGTGCGGCTGTTGAAGAGTGACGCCGGCGGAGCAGCCGATGAACGTTCAGCGTGCGAAGGTTCAACATTCGACGCCCCATCCGCCAGCATCTGCAGCAGCGTATACAGCGGCACTCCCAACTCGCTGGCCCGCCGCTCCAGCTCGGTCGCCGTGCGCTCGCCGATCCCACGCGCCGGCCAGTTCAGCACCCGGCTGAAGCTCACGCTGTCGAACGGGTTGAGCGCCAGCCGCAGGTAGGCCAGCGCGTCCTTGACCTCCTTGCGCTCGTAGAAGCGCGTGCCGCCCACGATCTGGTAGCGCAGGCCGCGGGCGATCAACGCCTCCTCCACCGCGCGAGACTGGGCGTTGGTGCGGTACATCACCGCGATATCGCCGTACTGGTACTCCCCCGAGGCCACCAGGCGCGCGATCTCGGCCGCCGCCAGCTGCGCCTCCTCGTCCTGGTCGTACCCCTCGATCAGCTGCACCTGCACCCCGGCGCCCTTCTGCGTCTCCAGCGCCTTCGCGCGCCGGCGCTGGTGGCTGCTGTTGATCACCGCCAGCGCCACGTCCAGGATCGCCTGGGTGCTGCGGTAGTTCTGGCGCAGCTCGATCACCTGCGCATCCGGGTAGTCCTTCTCGAAGCTGCGGATGTTGCGGATGTCCGCACCGCGGAAGGCGTAGATCGCCTGGTCATCGTCGCCCACCACGAAGATATTCTTATGGGCCGCCGACAGCTGCCTGAGCAGCACGTACTGGGCGCGGTTGGTGTCTTGGTACTCGTCCGCCAGCACGTACTGGTAGCGCCGCTGATAGCGCTCCAGCACGTCGGGGTGCTGCTCGAACAGCCGCACCGTCTCCACCAGCAGGTCGTCGAAGTCCAGCGCGTTGGACTCGCGCAGCAGCTCCTGGTAGCGTCTGAAGCAGCGCGTCGTCACTTCGTCGAAGGTGGTGCGCGCGTGGCGGGCGAACTCCTCGGCGTCCACCAGCTCGTTCTTGGCGCGCGAGATGGTGGCGTGGACGGCGCGCGGCGAGTATTTCTTCTCGTCCAGCCCCAGGTCGCGCAGCACGCGCTTCATCAGCCGCTGCTGGTCGTCCGCATCGTAGATCGCGAAGTCGCGCGAGCGCCCCAGGCGCTCGATGTCCCGCCGCAGGAAGCGGCTGCAGATGCTGTGGAAGGTGCCCACGGTGAGCGCCGCCGCCCGCCCCTGGCCGAGGATCTGGTCCAGCCGGTCCTTCATCTCGCGCGCCGCCTTGTTGGTGAAGGTCACGGCGATGATGTTGAACGGGTTCACGCCGCCCACCTCGATCAGATAGGCGACGCGGTGGGTCAGAACGCGAGTCTTGCCGCTCCCAGGCCCAGCGAGCACCAGCACGGGCCCTGGCCTGGCCTGCACAGCCTGGCGCTGCGCCGGGTTGAGCGAGCTGAGCAGATCGTCGGCCATGCGTCCTCTCCTGATCCATCTTGTGCGTGGGCCGGGGCGCCATTATAGCACACCTGCGCGACTCGCCGGGCCTGCCCTATCACCACGGAGGGCGCCGTCACCGTCCCCGGCTCCGCACCACGCCCGGCCGCTGAAGCGGCGGGCGAGCTGCTGCAAAGCCCG
>DATMBA010000553.1:0-3818 GCA_035559635.1 Roseiflexaceae bacterium | reverse complement strand
GGAGGCTCCTGGACGGCACGTATGCCGCCGCACTGACCGCGGCGGTGATCCTGATCGGCTCGCTCGCGCTCTCGGCGTACCGCATGGGCGAGCCTGTCTGGGAGGGGGGCTATCACGGGTATGTCCTGAGCGAGTACCCGCAGAACGCGCGCAACTACCTGCGCTGGGGCTACCTGGCCACCGGGTTTGGGCCGGTGATGAATCCCGGCGACCGGCGCCCTCCCGAGGGCTTCGCCTACCGCTTCAGCCACGGCAACGTCACCGCGCTGCTGATTTCCTTCTCCTATCACCTGTTCGGCGTGAGCGAGTGGAGTGCCCGGCTGCCGGTGATCGCGCTGGCGGCGCTCGGCGCGGCCACGACCGGCCTGCTCGCGCTGCGCCTGACGCGCAGCCGGGCCATGGCGCTGGTGGCGCTGGCGTTCGCCGCGCTGACGCCGCTCCAGACCTTCTACGCCCGCCTGCCGGGGCCGCACCTGCTCGCCACCACCTTCGCGCTGCTGGCCTTCTACGCCTACTGGCGCTGGTTTGAGACTGGCAGGCGACTGTGGGCGGTCCAGATCTTCCTGTGGCTGGCGATCGGCGCCTGGACGGACTGGATCGCGTACTTCGCCATCCCGGCGCTGCTGCTACACTTCGGCCTGTACCGCCTGCGGCGCCGGCGCGCTGAGTGGCTGTTCGTGGCCGGGCTGGCTATCGCCCCGGTACTGCTCTTCGGTAGTTACGTGCTCTGGACCTGGCTGCTCTCAGCAGGTGGCATCGAACAACTCCAGGAGCGGTTCCTGTTCCGCGTCGGCGAGTCGGATGCGAACATCTACAGCTTCACCCGTGCGGAGTTGATCAGCAAGGTCTCCGCCTCGGCCCTGCGCTGGCTGACGGTGGTCCCGCTGGCGCTGACCGGGGTCTGGGCGCTCCGCCTGGTCGACTCGCTCGCGCGCCGGCGTCTGCCCCCGGCCGAGGGATTGGTGGTGGCGCTGTTTGTGTTCGGCATCACGCACAACCTGGTGTTCCCCAACCGCGTAATGATCCACGACTTCATCGCGCTCTGGCATCTGGCGCCAGCGGTGGCGATCGCGGCCGCGATCGGCTTGCGGGCGGTTGCGGCCCGCGCGGCGAGGCGCTGGCGGCCCCTGGCCGCGCTGGTCGTTGCGCTCGCGCTGGCACTGTTCGCCGATCAGGCGTACCTGCAGTACCGGCGCGCACACGCGGCGTCGAACCCGGACAACGCGCCGACCTACTTCGTGGGCGAGGTCCTGCACGAGTTGGTGCCGGGCACCGGGCGCTATCTGGCTATGAACATCCTTCTGGGCTATATCGAACGCGCCGCCATCGACCGCGCCGGGGAGGCGGTGATGGACCAGGAGTCTCAGCGGGTGTTGGCGCGTGACCCGCGCGGCTACGATGCCATCCTGGTCTCGCACGCCAACCCGCCGCCGCCGGCGGTGGTGCGGGAGCTTCTCGCGCGCTACCCGCGCCACCCGGTGGCGGGCTTCTCGGTCTTCTTAACCAGCGGCACGGCGCCCGGCCGGCCAGCCTTTCTGTCCGCCGCGGCGCCGGACCATCCGCAGCACGTGGTGTTCGACGGGCATATCGAGTTCCTCGGGTACGATATGGAGCCGGTCGTCACCCGCGCATCCCGCCAGCCCGACGCGCTGGCGCGCTTTCTCAGCCGCACACCGGAGCTGCTCCCCAGCTACGCCACCACGACGCGCCTGACGCTCTACTGGCGGAAGATCAGCGAGCGCGACGAGCCGTTCGATCTCTCGGTGCAACTGAGGCCGCTTGTCGGACAACGCGTGGTGCTCACCACCCAGTACCGTGGCATCGAGGATCTCCTCCCCACTACCGAGTGGCCGGTCGGGCAGATTGTCCGCGAGGAGGTCGAGATCACCATTCCGCCGGCCGCGCCCGACCGCCGCTATGGCCTGTGGGTCGGGGTGAACCGCGGCCTGCTGGCGCTCGAGCCGCACACCAGCGACCTGCCGGTGGACGCGGGCAACCGGGTGCGGGTGGGGGTCACCGAGGTGCGGCCAGCCCAGGCGCCCAGGCCGGCGCCGGCCACACCCACCCCCGAGCGCCAGCTGCGCATGCGCTTTGCAGACGGGCTGGAGCTGGTGGGCTACAGCGCGCGAAGCACGGCGGGCGGCCTGGTGGTCGAGACGTTCTGGGAGCGCCATGGCGGGACCGGCGACTACGCGCTCACGCTGGAGTTGGGGCAGGGGACGGGTCCGCTGCCGCGGATGGAGCTGGACATCCCGCCGCCGCGCCTGTGGATCCCAGGCGCTCGCTACCGTGCGACGACGATGTTCCCCGCCTATCTCCCGAACGCCGACTACCAACTCATTGTGGAAGTTACCAACGAGGACGGCGGCGTGGAGCGCGCCCCGATCGCGCCGCTCGCCTGGTGCGGAGCCAGGGGGCTGCAGGCGCCCCTCGTGGCGCAGGGCAGCCCTGGCGACGAGCCGTTGGGGAACGTGCAGGTCGCCCCCGGCGCACCGCTTACTCTCGAGTTTGACCTGGCCGCGCCGCACGATGTGACGCTGGTGGTGGCCTGGAGCGGACATGCGCAGCACGAGCGGATCGTGCTGCAGGCCAGCGCGGTGAACCCTGCCTGGCTGACTGGCTCGACGCACAAAGCGTTCGCGACGATCGAGGCCCGGCGGGGCGCCGCCGGGTGGGCGCAGTTGCAGTTGCCCCGCAGACTCACCCAGGCGGGCCGCAACACCATCACGATCGGGGTGCCCGAGCGGGCCCTGGGGGGCTGGCGCGCCCTGGCTGCCGTGCTGATCCCGCCGCTCGAGCCGGTGTTCGCCGATGGGCCTGCCCCCTACCAGGGGTGGGTCGAGCTCGACACCGCCCATGTGTTCCTCGATATTCCGCCGGCGGCCCCCCAGGAGGCGCTGCGAGCGTTGCCGTACACCCACCTGCTTGACCCCTACGATCGTGCGCGCGGCGCCCCGTCATGTTACGACGCAGAGACCGTCGCGGCGCTCGGCCAGGAGACGAGCGCCACCCTGGAGCAGGTGGCGTGGGACACCGTCTCGACGGCCGACATCGCCACCTTGCAAGCGCGCTCGTCGCTCCCGCTGCCCGCGAGTCTGCGGGCGAGCCTGCTGCGGCGCATCGCCAGGCGGGAGGAGGCGGTGTTCACCAGTCCCTCAGGCGCGCCGATCCG
This sequence comes from Roseiflexaceae bacterium, assembly GCA_035559635.1. Classification (GTDB taxonomy): domain Bacteria; phylum Chloroflexota; class Chloroflexia; order Chloroflexales; family Roseiflexaceae; genus CALJIC01. The sequence continues at coordinate 646 of DATMBA010000553.1, read as the reverse complement.
CTTCCTGGGCTACAGCGCGCATCCGGTCGCATCGGCTGTATCAGCCGATGCGACCACCGAGATCGAGCTGTATTTCGAGCCGACGGCGCCGATCTCTGACGACTTGGTGATCTGGCTGCACGGCACGCCGCTCGGCAGCACGCCGCTCTCCCCGCAGCGGCGCGAGTATGGTTACGAGAACTTCGACCACCGGCCGTCGACGCCGACGTCGCGCTGGCAGCCGGGCCAGGTCTACGTCAGCATCTACCGCCTCCCGGCGCCCCCCGACGCCTACCGGCTGCAGTTCGGCCTGCTCAAGCCTGAGCCGTTCGAGGTGCTCGGTGGCAGCCGCTCGCTCGATCTGGCTACCGACGGCGCCGCTAGTGGCCAAGGCGCACCCCAGAGCGACTGACTCGTCGGCCGACCGCCGTCCTCACTCGAGAGCGCAGCGCGCTCCGCAGAGGTCACACAATGCGCACGTACCAAATGTCGAATGTGGAACGAAGCAGCCGCGCGGCACTCACTTGGGCGCGGCATGATGGAATCGATCCGGCGCCCGCGCCGCCCGAGCTCGAGCTCTCAGTTGTCGTGCCCGTCCACAACGAGGCCGAGAGTCTGCCCGCCCTGTACCAGCGCCTGACGGAGGTGCTGGCGGGCGGCCCGCCGC
>DATMBA010000552.1:0-2367 GCA_035559635.1 Roseiflexaceae bacterium | reverse complement strand
AACGCGCGCCAGGCGGAGGCGGCGCTTCACCGCCTGCGCGCGTACCGCCTCATCCACATCCCGGCCACCACCGACCTGATCCAGTGCCTCACGGTCCTTGTATTGGCGGCCGACATGCTCATTCAGGGGCAGCTCACGGACAACGGCACGCGCGAGACGTACGAGTTGCTGCGCCGCAACGCAGACCGGGCGATGAAGAGTCTGAGCGCGCTGCGGGAGCACATCGCCGAGCGGGGTTAATGCGTTTCCAAGCGCGCCAGGGCCAGGAACTCTTCGTAGTCCCGCACGATCAGGTCGGCGGCGGTGTTGGCGCGCAGCTCGGCGGCGGTGTGGGTGGTGGCGAGCGCCACACACCGCATGCCGGCCGCCTTGGCCGCCGCCACCCCCGAGTAGGCGTCCTCGAACACCAGGCAGCGCTCGGGTGGCACGTCGAGGCGCCGGGCGGCCTCCAGGAAGATGTCCGGCGCCGGCTTGCCGCGCGGCACCTCTTCCCCCAGCGTCAGCGACGCGAAGCGTCCCTCCAGGCCGAGCGCGCGCAGCATCGGCTCCACATTGATGCGCGGCGCCGAGGTAGCCAGACCCGCCGGCATCCCGCGCGCGTCCAGCAGGTCCAACAGGCGCAGCAGGCCCGGCACCGGCGCAATGGCGCCCATCAGTTCGTGGTAGATGCGCTCCTTCTCCTCAGCGTAGCGCTCGATCTCATCGTCGCTCAGCGCGCGGCCGAATAGCACCGGCAGGATCTCGCGGTTGCGCTTACCCACCAGGCCGGCCGCCACCTCAGGCGCGGGCGCCGCCAACTCGTAGCGCCGGCCAAACACCACGAACGCCTCGGCGTGCAGGTGCATGTTGTCGGTGAGTGTGCCGTCCATGTCAAAAATGGCGGCGTCGAAGTCCTCTATCACCATGTTTGTATGCTTCATTTTACGGGACGTACGCGATGATGCTGCCCCCGCACCGCACGGGGAGGTGGGGAGGGGCGAAACCCCTCCGAAACAGATGTGCGAAGACTCTTTTTGGGGGCCTCAGGCCCCCAAACCCCCGGCGGGGCTATGCCCCGCGCCCCCGATTCGCGGGCGACCGCGTAGGTCGTGTCATGTTGCACGCTCGATCTCATCCAGCCGCAGCGAAAGAACCCTGGACGCCCCATCCTCGCCCATCGACACGCCGTAGATTGTGTCGGCGATCTCGATTGTGCCGCGGTTGTGGGTCACCACCAGGAACTGCGTCTGGCGCGTCAGGTCGGCCAGCGCCTCGCGGAACCGCCCGACGTTGCTCTCGTCCAGCGCGGCGTCCACCTCGTCCAGCACACAGAACGGCGACGGGTTGACCGTGAGGATGGCGAACAGGAGCGCCGCGGCGGTAAGGGCCCGCTCGCCGCCGGAGAGCAGCGCGAGGGTCTGCTGGCGCTTACCGGGTGGCCTGGCGATGATCTCCACCCCCAGGCCATCCAGTTGGAGGGGGGCCTCGCCATGCCCGTTGCGGCGGGAGTCATCCTGCTGCGCCCGCGCGCCGTCGCCCTTCAGCAGGATGAGCTGCGCCTGGCCGCCGCCGAAGAGCCTGGTGAAGCTGCGCTCGAACTCGGCGGCCACGGCGCTGAAAGTGGCCTCGAAGCGCGCGCGCATGGCCGCGTCTAGCTCGGCAACCAACTCGATAAGCGCGGCCGACGCGCGCCGCAGGTCGTCGATCTGGCCGCTGAGGAAGGCGTGGCGCTGAGCAGCCTCCTCGTACTCCTCCAGCGCGAGCGGGTTGACGACGCCGAGGCGGTGGATGCGGGCGCGGAGGCCCTGGATACGCTCGTGGAGATCCTCGGCGTCCTGCCCCTCTGCCGATGAACGACCAACGACGGACGACGAACGATCGGCATCTGACGAATGACCAACGACCAACGACGAACGCTCGGCATCAGCGCCGTCGTCGCCAATCGGTCGCTGGTCGTTGGTCGCTGGTCGCTGGTCGCTGGTCGCTGGTCGTTCGTCCACCTGCATCAGCGCCTCGATGTCGATGTCGTCTGTGGCGGCGCGCTCCCAGAGGGTGTCGATGCGGTCGCGGGCGCGCTGCAGCTCCAGGGCGGCGCGGCCGTGGGCGGTCTCGGCCTCGAGCAGCGCGGCAGTGAGCGCGGCCTCCTTGCGCTCGGTGTCGGCCAGGGCGGCCTCGCGGTCGGCGAGCTGTTCCTCAGCGGGGCCGATCTGGGCCCGCAGCTCATCGATCTGGGCCAGCAGCGCGCCGTGCGCCACCTCCAACTCGCGGTTGCGCCCGGCCAGGGCACCGCGCTCGCGCTCCAGGTCTGCCGCGCGGCGCTCGGTGGCCGCGCGCTGCTCCGCCAGCCGCGCCAGGTTCTGCCGGCCGGCCTGCAGCAGCGCCCGCTCG
>DATMBA010000551.1:0-2747 GCA_035559635.1 Roseiflexaceae bacterium | reverse complement strand
CACACCGCAGGTGGACCCGCCGCTCGCCGCCGCGACGCGCTTCTTCGTCTCGGGCGCGAGCCCTGAGGCTGGCTCGATCTTCCTGGTGGACGCCGCGAACGAGCGCATCGTGCAGATTGACAAGCTGACCGGCGCGCTGATCCAGCAGATCCGCGCGCGCCCGGGGTCCGGCTTCGACCTGGAGTTGCTGAGCGCGGTGGCGGTGGACGAGACCACCGCCCGCCCGCGGCTGTATCTGGTGAACGGCGGCCAGGTGCTGCGCGGCAGCCTGCCGGACCGGCCGCGGCCGTTCCGTGAGCCGGGGACGCCGGCCGCCCCCACGCCCACCACGGCGCCGTAAAAGGGGAGGGTTTGCGGGAGAGCTGCGCCCTCCCTGGCCCTCCCTTTTGCCTATTGCATTTTGGGGTATCATACCCCCCGTCACATCCCACTGGGCAGGAGCGAGCGATGAGCGACCCCAACGCCAACCCGCTGCGCGCGGGCCTCCGGATGCACCGCACCCCCCCGCCATGCGCGGTGGTGATCTTCGGCGCGACCGGCGACCTGACGCACCGCAAGCTGGTGCCGGCGCTCTACAACCTGCATCGCGAGCGCCTGCTGCCGCCGGGCTTCAGCGTGGTGGGCTTCGCGCGGCGCGCCTGGAGCGACGACTTCTTCCGCACCGGGCTGCGCGAAGATACCCGCAAGTACTCACGCACCGGCGTCGAGGACGGGCTGTGGGACAGCTTCGCCGAGGGGATCTCCTACGTACGCTCCTCGTTCGACGACCCGGCCGGCTATCTGGCGCTGGCCAAGCGGCTGGAGGAACTGGACGAGCGGCGCGGCACCGGCGGCAACCGGCTGCTCTACCTCTCCACCCCGCCCGAGTCCTACGGCGAGATCATCCGCCAGATCGGGGCGGCGGGCCTCAACCGCTCGCCCAACGGCGGCTGGACGCGCATCATCATCGAGAAACCCTTCGGCCGCGACCTGCAGAGCGCCCGCGCGCTGGACATCGAGGTCCACCGGGTGTTCCACGAGTCGCAGGTCTACCGCATCGACCACTACCTGGGGAAGGAGACCGTCCAGAACATTCTGGTGTTCCGCTTCGCCAACGGCATCTTCGAGCCGCTCTGGAGCCGTAACCACGTGGACCACGTGCAGATCACGGTGGCCGAGAGCGTGGGGGTGGAGGGGCGCGGCAACTACTACGAGAGCGCCGGCGCACTGCGCGACATGGTGCAGAACCACCTGATGCAACTGCTCACGCTCACGGCCATGGAGCCACCGGTTGGCTACCGGGCGGACGCCGTACGGGACGAGAAGGTCAAGGTGCTGCGCGCCATCCGGCCGATCGCGCCGGACGAGGTGGAGCGCTTCACGGTACGCGGCCAGTACGGACCCGGCAGCGTCGGCGGCCAGGCCGTGCCGGGGTACCGCGAGGAGCCGGGCGTGGCGCCGGACAGCCGCAGCGAGACGTATGTGGCGCTGCAGTTCTACGTGGAGAACTGGCGCTGGGCGGGGGTGCCGTTCTTCCTACGTACCGGCAAGCGTCTGCCCAAGCGGGCCAGCGAGATCGCCATCCAGTTCAAAATGGCCCCCACCATGCTGTTCGACAGCGGGCCGCTGAGCGGGATCGAGCCGAACGTGCTGGCGATGCGCATCCAGCCGGACGAGGGCATCTCGCTGCGCTTCGACTCAAAAGTGCCGGGACAGGCCAACCAGATCCGCCCGGTGACCATGGACTTCCGCTACAATGCCTCCTTCGGCGTCGAGTCCCCCGAGGCCTACGAGCGGCTGCTGCTGGACGCCATGCTAGGCGATTCGACACTGTTCACCCGCTCGGACGAGGTGGAGGCCTCGTGGTCACTGATCACGCCCATCCACCAGGGGTGGGAGGACGCGCCGGCGCCGGAGTTCCCGAACTATGAGGCCGGGAGCTGGGGGCCGCGCGCGGCGGACGAGTTCATCGCGCGGATCGGGGCGCGCTGGCGGCGGCTGTAGCGCCAGTGATTGTGAGGATACCGCCTTGTACCACGTGTTCAACCCATCCGACGTCATCTCCGGCCCGGCGCTCGTGATCGGCGGGACGCTCGCGGCCGCCATCGCGCTCGGCGTCGCGGTGGTCGCGGAGGCGCTGGTGTTGCTGGCGCTGCGCTGGGCCCCGCTGCTGCGCTCCGCGCGCGACGCACTGATCGTCAACATGGCCTCGGGGATCGTGGGGATCGTGCTGGCGGTGGTGTTCGCCAGCCCGCTGCTCGCGTCCGACTCCGGCTGGCCGATCGCGGTCGGCTCCTGGGCGCTCTCGGTGGTCATCGAGGGCGCCATCCTGCAGCGGCTCGGCCAGGAGCAGCCAGCCTGGCGCCCGTGGACCTTCGCGCTGATCATGAATGTGGTGAGCTATGGCCTGTTCTTCGGGCTTGGGGCGGCGCTCGGATCCTTCTGAAGTGGGGAGGGATGGTCAGGGAGGGTGTGCCCTCCCTGACCATCCCATGGTGCACATTCTCTGAGCAGGGGCACCATGGCCACACGGCGCAATCTGCAATCTGCCGCACTGCTCGGCATCGCCCATGGCTTGGGGGACGGCGCGGCGGGCTACCTGCTCGGCGGGCTGGCGCGCAGCATGCTGTTGGCGGACGTAGCGCTGCTGGTGTTGCTCTACAACGCGCTGGCCTTCGGCGGACAGCCGCTGGCGGGCATGCTGGTGGACCGCGCCGGGCGCCCACGGGCGGCGGCGCTGGCCGGGCTGCTGCTGACGCTGGCCGGGC
>DATMBA010000550.1:0-9513 GCA_035559635.1 Roseiflexaceae bacterium | reverse complement strand
CCCCTGGCCCCTCCCCTATCCGTCAGCGTAGCTCTGATGGACTACTAGTAGTCCGTCAAACCTAGTTTGACAAGCAGGGGGAAGGGATGTTGCGGGGAGGGCGAAGCCCTCCCGCGCCCCCACCCATTATTCAAAACAGCGTTGACGCACCACTAGGTTCGGCAGGGGAGGGTCAGGGAGAGCTGTGCCCTCCCTGAGTAGCGCCCCGCTTACACGCCCTCGAGCCGGACCGAGCCGACGATGTCGTTCAGCACCGGCTGCAGGGTCTGCAGGTCCTGCAGCGACTCGGCGCGCACGTAGAAGTCGAATGCCTTCTGGCCGCTGAGCATGATCGCGTGGGTCTCAGCCGTGCCGTCGGTGTTCTCGACGGTGTAGAACATGGTCTGCGTGCCGCCCAGCGTCAACTGCTGGCTGGAGCGAACCGTCGCGCCCTCGGGCAGGAAGCTAGAGGGCGTCCAGTCGGCGGTGAGGTCGGCTGAGTTCACGCCGATGCGCGGCACGTCCATGCCGGCCGGCGACCAGGCGTTCTCGTTCGCGACTTGCTCCCAACCCTCGGGGACCTGGAACGAGAGGCCAAGCTCAGGGACGGTGACCGTCTGGAAGGCGCCTGGCGTGATGGCGGTATCGCCGGCGGCCTCCGTGCCGGTCGCCGCGGTCGGCATCGCGGTGGCGGCGCCTGTGGCGGCGCCGGTAGCGCCGGTGGTGTCACCGGCGGCGCTGGTCGGTTGGGCCGTCGTCTCGGCGCCAGCCACAGTGGTGGCGGCGGCGGTCGCGTTCGCGTCGGTGCCGGTGGCGGCGTCCTCAGGCGTCGCGGCGGCGGTCGCATCCGCGGCCGTCGTGCCGGTGTCGCCCACCGCAGAGGTGGGGATGGCGCTCACATCATCGCCGGCGGTTGTGGTGGCCGCGCCCGTGTCCGGGCCGGTGGCTGGCTGGGCCCCGCCGCAGCCGGCGAGCAGGGCGGCGGATAGAAGCCCGATCCCGATAATCTTCTTCATGCGTCTCCTCACGTCTTTCACACGTCCTACGACCAGCCTGGATAACCCGGATGGATGGGTGTTCAGCGGAGGGCTTTGCTCTCCCCTGACCCCTCCCGAAGTTATCCGGCCAGGCGCCCTGTGGGCCAGCAGGTGGCCCTGGCGCGGGGAGACGTGCATGAAGCGTGCCACGGGGCTGCTGGTGCGCTGAAGGGGGTGAGGCTGCTGCGGGGGGAGCGGCAGGCGCTGCGGTCAGCCGCCAAGCGCTGGAGCGCTGAGGCGCTGAAGGGGGTGAGGCCGCTGCGGGGGGGACTCAGCGGCCTCATTGGTTCAGCAGTTCAGCACTCCAACGCTCCAGCCTACCCCATGCGCCCCAGCACCACGATGATCCAGCCGACCACGCCGAGCACCGCGAGCGGCACGGCGACGCGCAGGAAGCGGTGTAGGAGTTGGCCTCTGGCCTTGCCGCCGTGCAGGTATGGCTCGGCCACCAGGAGGCCTGCCACCAACGCGATGGCGCCGACGACCACCGCGAGCATGTAGAGGAAGCGCGCCCACCAGATGTCGAGCGCGATCCACTGGTAGAAGACGAAGAACAGCGCTTCGCGCCAGACGACGAGACCGACGAACAGGCCAAGGACGATCAGGACGATGTAGAGCGCGAAGAAGGCCAGTTCGCGCATGATGCTGCTCTCGCGTATATATGTTGTCAGACGGTTCATAGCGATCTCCTTTGGCTCTTGGACAAGGTTTCGCTGCGCGGCTCCGAACCATTGATTGCTGTGGGGGGGCTTTGGCCCCTACCCCCGTGCGCGTGCGTGCGTGCGAACGTCAAGGAAGTGCGCACCTTGTCTTAGAGCCTGTTTGAAACGGGGAGCGTGAGGGATGAAACCCCTCACCCATCCCCCGCCCGCCCGCCGCGCAGCGGCGGGCGGGGAGATGCGGGGGCCTCTGGCCCCCGCGCCCCCAGTCGGGAGGCGTTTCAAACAAGCACTTAGATGCGCGCCAGGAGCTCGCGCAGGACGGGGGCGATGCGGCGCAGCTCCTCGGGCAGCGCCTCGTCGCGCAGGATCGCCTGGCCGAGTGGCGAGCTCTTGAAGTCCAGCAGCTGCCGCTCGAGCTGGCTTTCCAGCGCCACATCCTCGTGGACCCGGCCGTCGCGGATGGTGATCACGCGCCGGGCGGCGTAGGCCACCTCGTGGTTATGGGTGACGATCAGCAGCGTCGTACCCTGGCTCCGGTTCAGCTCGGTGAGCAGCGCCATAATCTCGGCGGTGTTGGCGGTGTCCAGGTTGCCGGTCGGCTCATCGGCCAGCACGATCGCCGGGCGGTTGGCCAGCGCGCGGGCGATCGCCACCCGCTGCCGCTCGCCGCCGGAGAGTTGGTTGGGCAGGTGCTCAGCGCGCTGGCCGAGGCCCACCAACTGGAGCAACTCCTGCGCCCGCTCACGGCGCTGGTGGGCGCTCAGGCCGGTCTCGTACATCGGCACCTCGACATTCTCGCGCGCGGTGAGCGTGGGGATCAGGTTGTGGGTCTGGAAGATGAAGCCGACCGTCTGGCCGCGGAATCGGTCGATGTCGCGCACCTGGCTGAGCGGCGTGCCGTTGATGATCACCTCGCCGCAGGTGGGGCGATCCAGCGCGCCGATCATATTCAGCAGCGTGGACTTGCCGGAGCCGGAGGGTCCGACGATGGCGATCAGCTCGCCGGCGCGCACCACCAGGTCCACGCCATCCAGCGCGCGCACCTCGGCGCCGTCGCCGTAGATCTTGGTCAGGCCGCGGGTTTCAACTACGACGGATGTCTCAGACATCGGATGCTATCTCCATGGACGGGGAGGTTGGGAGGGGCCAAGCCCCTCCCAACCTCCCCTCGAGAGTTCTTGTCGAGGGTCCTGCCGCCCTGTAGCCCCCGCTACGGGAGCCGGCTGCATTCACTCGTACCGCAGCGACTCCGCCGGTAGCAGGCTCGCGGCTCGCCAGGCCGGATAGATCCCGCCGAGCGCGCCAAGCCCCAGCGCCAGCGCCAGCGTCTGGACGAACAGCTCCGGCGCGAAGGAGAAGGCCAGGAAGGCCCCCATGTTCGGTTCGAACTGCAGCAGCCAGCACAGCCCCCCGCCGATCAGCAGCCCGGCCGCGCCGCTCAGCAGGCTCAGCGCCAGCGACTCGGCGAGCACCAGGCGCAAGATGCGCCGCCTACGCCAGCCGAGCGCGCGCAGCACGCCGATCTCCTGCCGGCGCTCGAACACGCTCATCACCATGACGTTCGTCATCACGATGCCGCCCACCACCAGCGTCAGCGTCGTGAGGGCGCCGAACAGGGCGTTCATACTGGCGAAGTCCTGCATACGCTCGGTGAGGTTGGCGGCCTTGCTGACGATCACCTCGGGGAAGGCGGCCTCCAGCCGGCGCGCCAGCTCGTCGGCCTGCGCCGGGTCGTGCAGGCTGATGCCGATGAACGACACCTGGCGCGGCTTGCGGAACAGCCGCTGGGCCTCCTTGAGCGCGATCACGCCGCCGGCGTCTTCGTAGGACATGCCAGTCTCGTAGATGCCCACGATCGTGAAGCGCGAGCCGGAGAGGCGTATGGTGTCGCCGACGCCCTTCTTGAGGCTGTTGGCGGCGAAGCGCCCCAGCAGGATCTCGCGCGGCCCCTGCAGGGTGCGCCCCTCGGTCACGCGGTAGTGCTGGATATAACTCTCGTGCGGGTCCAGCCCGTACACCAGGAAGAAGGGCATGCCGGGCGCGGTGGTGGTGCCAAACACCAGCTTGGATACCGAGCGCACCTCCGGCCACAGGCGGATCTGATCGGCCACGCGCTCGTCGATCTTGGAGAGCGAAGCGTCGGAGACGTTGGCCTGCTCGGCGATCAGGTCGGCCTGGCCGGCGCTCAGCAGGCTGGTGAAGGCCTCCTTGGTGCCGGCGGTCATGGCTAGCAGCACGACCACGAACCCGACGCCGATGCCGATCCCCACCATGGTCATCAGCGTGCGTGCCGGGCGCCGCAGCAGGCCGCGCAGCGTCCCGCTGCCGGGCAGCCCGGCCAGCGCGCGCGCCAGGCGCCCCGGCCGCACCGTGGCGCCGCCCTCGCTGCGCATGGCCTCCACCGGCGCGAGCCGCGAGGCGCGCCAAGCCGGATAGGCGCCGCCCACCGCGCCGAGCGCCAGCGCCACCACCAGCGCCTGCGCGAACATGCCCGGGCTGACGGTGTCCTCCATTATGGACTGGACGGCCGGCACGCTGCTTGCCAGAGCGATCAGCACCAGGCCGAGCGCGATGCCCAGCAGCCCGCCCGCCAGCCCCAGCGCCAGGGACTCGCCGAGGACCATGCCGATCACGCGCTGCCGGCGCCAGCCGAGCGCGCGCAGCACGCCGATCTCACGGGTGCGCTCCAGCACGCTCATGAGCATAGCGTTCATCATGCCCAGCCCGCCCACCAGGACGGCGAAGATGCTGAGGAACCAGCCCATCGAGCGATAGATGCTGAGGATCTCGTCCTGGCGGCTCGGCTCGCCGGTGCGCGTGGCCGCCAGGTCCGGCCAGCGGCGCTCGATCTCGGCCCGCACCTCGGGCGCCCGGCTGGGGTCCTTGAGCTTGACGCTGAAGTAGCTCACCTGCCGGCGCTGGCTGAAGGCCCGCTGGGCGTCCTCGAGCGTGATCACCGCGCCAGTGTCCTCGAGGTTGTTGCCGGTCTCGTAGATGCCCACCACCCGGTAGCCGACCCCGCCCATGCGGAAGGTGTCCCCGACCTGCTTCTTGAAGTTCTGCGCCGCCAGCCGCCCGAGCAGCATCTGGCGCCGGCCGCTCAGTGGCTGCCCGGCCACCAGCTGGTAGCGGCGCACCGCGAAGCTGCGCGGGTCGTGGCCAGCCACGAAGAAGTAGGGCGCCTCCTCGAGCTGCACCCAGCCCACCACCACGCCGGCCACCTCGTCCACCCCGGACATGGCGGCGATCTCCGCGCCCACCTCCTCGTCCACCGTGCTGAGGATCACCATGACGGCGTCCTTCTGCGCCACGGTGAGATCGGCGGCGCTGGAAGCCGAGACGCGCGAGAATCCGCTGGCCAGCCCTTCGGCGAAGGCAGAGAGCACGATCACCGCGGCCACGCCCACGGCGATGCCGAAGGTGGTGAGCAGGGTGCGGCCCTTGCGCCGCCACAGGTTTTTGATTGCGATAGCCATAAAGATATTGTAGCGCGGTACGCCGCCCTGCGCGAGAGGACCTCGCCACACGGCGTGGCAGCACTATAACGCTGGGGAGCGTGAGTGGTGAAACTCCTGCCACATCCCCGCCACGCAGCGGCGGGGATGTGGCCGGGCCGGGGTGCCCGTTGGGCCACGCGTCCCAACCGGAGGCTTTTCAAGCAGCCCCTAACAGCTCGAGCACGCTGTGGACGTAGGTCCGGGCGATGGGCAGCAGCGAGTCCACCTCGACGTACTCGTTGGCCTCGCAGGTGTTGCCGCCCTGCGGTCCGCAGATCAGCGTCGGCACGCCGCCGTGCACCGCGAAGTGATTCGTGTCCGCCACGCTGCGCCCCAGCACCAGCCGCACCTCGCGCCCCTGCTCGCGCGCCAGGTGGCCGCGCACCACCCGCACCAGCGGCGTGTCCGCCCCCACCACGAACGGCCCCGGCGCCGGCGTCGGCCGCTCGTCCCAGCGTAGCTCCCAACGCGACCCGACGCCCGCCCGCTCCACCACGGCGCGGATCTGCGCCGCGGCCTGCTCCGCGCGCTCGCCCGGCAGGATGTGGCGGTCCACGAACAGCTCGGCCCGCTCCGGCACCAGGATGAGCGTCCCGCCGCCGTGCAGCCCGCTCACGCATATGCTGCCGCTCAGGCCGAACTCCTGGCTGTGGCCGAGGCCCACCGCGCCTGGCGCGCTCAGCAGGCTCGCCACCCGCGCCGCGTCCGCCACGGCGTTCACGCCGCCGCCGTAGGCCGCGTGCGCCGCCCGGCCGTAGAAGGCTAGCCGGAAGACGTGCCGCCCGCGCTGGCCCACCGTCAGCGTGCCGGCCGCCGACGGCTCCGGCACCAGGCAGCCGGCGCACCCCTCCAACAGGCCGCTGCGGATCAGCGCGTGCACCCCGCGCGACCAGTTCTCCTCGTCCGAGGTGGCGCTGACGAACAGCCGTCCGCCGAGCTGTGTGCCGCTGCGCACGATCGCCTCGACGGCGCCAAGCACACACGCCGCGCCGCCCTTCATGTCGTGCGCGCCTAGCCCATACAGCCAGCGGCCCTCCTGTGTAGGCGCGAACGGGGCGGTCCGCCAGCCGTCGAAGACGTCGAAGGTGTCCAGGTGGAAGTTCAGCATGAGCGCCGGCCCGCCCGCCGCTCCATGCTCCGCCACCACGCTGTCGCCGGCCTCATCCACCGCCAGGCGCCGCACGTTGCGTAGCCCCAGCTCGCCCAGGAAGGCCGCCACCCAGTCGGCCAGGCGCTGCTCGCCCCCAGTGACGGATGGAATCGCGACCATGGTCTTCGTCAACTCCACCAGGCGCACAGTGGTGAGCAGGTCGGCCGGGTGCGGCATGGCTTCCCTCCTGACGGCGGGCTGACCATGGGATCTACGAATGAGAGGTACGAAACGTTGCAGGGAGGGGCGGTATCGGCGTGTCCGCGCCCATCGCCGGCAGCGCGTCGTGGTGATAGCATCGTTGGCAGGGACGCCGATCTGCCCCTAGTACCAATACTTTTCAAATAAGCGGGCGCTGCCGCGAACGTTGCCTTCAGACCCGCCGCGGGGGGCGAGGAATCGGGGCAGTTAGCGATGGATCACTTCGAGATCCCGCGCCCGCTCCTGCAGCGCCTCCGCCACCACCGTGCGATGACAGGCGGCCGGGTCGGCTTCGAAGCAGAGCAGCAGGCAGCGCCGGGTGCGGACGAGCGCCAGCGCCTCCTCGAGCGCGTCGCCCTGCTCCGCCAGGCAGGTGCGCATGTGGGCGAAGAACGCCGCGTAGTCCTTCGTGCGTCGCACCTCGTCACGCAGCGGCTTGGGCGTGCCAAGCCCCACGATGTGGCTGTAGCCCACGCCCGCCGCCTCGAGGTGCGCACGCAAGCGCTTCTTCGAGAAGTCAGGCTTACGGCTGAAGGGGAGTTGGCGCACGTCGATCAGGTGCTCGATCGCGTGGCCGCCGAGCAGGTCGAGAAAGGTCTCGATCGTATGTCCCTGGTAGCCGGCGGTGTAGAGGGTGAGCATCGACATCCGTATCGAGCACCAACATCGGCTATGCTCGGTCGCCTCGCTGCGCCTGCTCGTGCAGCTGGCGTCATTATAGCACTCCACCCAGGGCCAGCCGCCCGGGCGCAGGGGCAGCCGCCCCGCCGCGGCACGCCGCTTGCACGCCCTACGTGCGGACCCGTAGCACACACCGCGCGCGGCGCGGCAGGAGGAGTGAGATGGCGAAGAAGCGACGGCAGGAGGATCAGGGCGGCCGCGGGCGGCGCGCGGAGCCGGGCCGGCGACAGCCTGGTGGCGGTGTCTCAGTTACTGCCGCGTCATGAACTTTTCCGAAATAATCGGGTACGTGGCAGCGTCTAACGCCTGGCCGCTGAAGCGGCGGGCTATCCTCTGCCAAGCCCGCCACCGCGGGCTGCTGAGGCCGCGCAGGCGGCCTTTGGGGATAGCCCGCGGATTGACCCGCCGGACGTGGGGCGCCGCCAGCTACCCGCGTTAATCCTCAAACTTCATAGGAACGGCGGCGCGGCGTGCGTCCGTGGCGCCATCGAGGCGATCGTGCGCAGCGGCACGCCGCTCGGCGGGCGGCACGTCTTCCGCTGGCCTTCTACGGCCGGGCGGCGCACGCGGCCTACGGCCAGCCTCATCGCACCGCGTGCTATAGTAGCCGCATGACGATCGCCTTCCAGGTGCTCGGCGCGCCCGGGCAGGACAACGCGCTGCTGGTGCGGGTGCAGACCGGCCAGAGCACCCACCGCCTGCTGCTGGACTGCGGCGCGGGCTGCCTGGACGCACTCGCGGTGGCCGAGATCCAGGCCGTGGACCACCTGCTCTTCTCGCACCTGCACATGGACCACGTGGCCGGGTTCGACGACTTCTTCCGCCACACGTTCAACCGGCTGGAGCGGCCGAACATGGTGTGGGGGCCGCCGGAGACGGCGCGCATCATCCACCACCGGCTGCGCGGCTTCATGTGGAACCTGGCCGAGCGGCTGCAGGCCACCTGGCGCCTGCACGACATCCACCCGGCGCACGTGGCGCTATGGCGCGCCGAGGCGTCGGAGGCCTTCGAGTGGCTGCATGACGACGGGGTGCGCCCCTGCGCCGGCGCGGCCATCGCCCACCCGGACTACACCGTCCAGGCGCTGCGGCTGCGCCACGGCACCCTCTCGCTCGGCTACCTGGTGCGCGAGGCGCCACGGGTGAACGTGGATCCGGCCCGCCTGGCAGCGCTGGGTTTGCGCCCCGGCCCCTGGCTGCAGTTCGTCAAATATGGGCGTCCCGGCGAGCCGGCGCATGTCGTTGTGGACGGCGCTGTGTACGAGCTGGCCGCGCTGCGGGCGACGCTGCTGAGCGAGACGCCCGGCGGCTCGCTGGCCTACCTCACCGACTTCACGCTGGACGACGGCGAGTTGGAGGAGTTGGCGGCCGCGCTGCGCGGCTGCGACACGCTGGTGTGCGAGAGCCAGTACCGCGCCGTGGACGAGGAACTGGCGCGGCGCAACTACCACCTGACGGCGGTGCGGGCGGCCGAGTTGGCGGCGCGGGCAGGCGCCGGGCGGCTCGTGCTGTTTCACCTCTCGCGGCGCTACACCCGCGCGGAGTGGAGCCTGCTGCTGGAGGAGGCGCGGGCGATCTTCCCGCGCGCGGAGCTGCCGCAGGAGTGGGACCTTGGCGGGGCGAGGGGCTAAATCGTCGCCGTCTGCAGCGTAAATCCACCGTCGGTGACGGCCGTCACCCTCCCCTCCAGCACCACGTCTGCCGCCCGGGCGCGCTGGGCCGCGCTGCAGCTGGGCAGCCGGCCGGGGGGCGGCGTGCACGCAAGCGCCGGCCAGGCCGGCGCCAGCAGCGCCAGCACAAGTGCCATGGCGATAGCGGCTCGCCTATCCCGCACGGTCCCGCCCCAGTCATGGATCCGCCCGACCCGAGCGCGTAGCTGTTCCGGCACGGCTCTGGTGCACATGGAAGGCCTTGCACGGCAAGGGCCACGTCAGCGATCCACGGTAGCCGCCACAGGTCACCGTGGAACGGCAACGCGGTAGGGGCACACAGGCACCGTTCACAACAACGTGATTCTGGCGCGGGCGGCGCCTGCTGCGCCCCTACCGCGTGTGTGCCTTCCTGGTTACGCGCCGCCCCTACCATTGGCGCATCACACCCGCCCTGCAGGCGCCCGGCGACCTGCGTTCCTACAAGGAGCGCAGCACATGGCCGCCGGCGCCGAAGAGACCAAACCTTCCAGCAAACATAAGCCCGCCGCACGCCTCGCCCTGCTGCTCGTCGCGCTCGTCGCGCTGGCATGGCACGCCCGGCCGGATGGCCGCCTGCACCTGATCTTCCCGGCCGTGCCGGGCGACGTGGCGCTG
>DATMBA010000549.1:0-15299 GCA_035559635.1 Roseiflexaceae bacterium | reverse complement strand
GTCGTTGTCCCGCCGCCCCCGCCGCGCCGTCGGGTCGTTGTCCCGCCGCCCCCCGCCGCGCCATCGCGTCGTTGTCCCGCCGCGTCCCGCCGCACCGCCCCCGCCGCGTCGTCGCCACATGGCGTGGGCGCCCCCGCCGCTGTGCAAAACCATACCCCACGCCCCTTCTCAACTCCGTCAGGGCTGCTATAATATCTGGGTATGCAGAACTTTTGCGCTGGTAGAGCGCGGAGTCACCGGAGGGACACTCACGCATCCTATGCCCGACCACAAAGGCACGCCGGCCCTGACGCTGCGGCGCTGGCTGGCTGAGCAGCCCGAGCTGGAGCGCGCCGCCCTGGCGCGCCTCTGGTCGCTCGGCGATGCCTGCACGCCGGGCCAGCTCGCCGACGCGATGCTGCGCCCGGAGACGGTGGCGCGGGTGCTGGCCGGGCTGGGTTCGCAGGAGCGCGCTGCCCTGGCGCGTGTGCAGGAGCGCGGCGGCACCATCGCGGCTGCCGCCCTCGAGCGGGACTTCGGGCCGGTGCGCCTCCAGGATCGTCACTTCTACCCTAACCCGCGCTCCTACCTGCTGGCGCTGCCGCAGCCGCCCACCCCCGCCGAGCGGCTCTTCCTCCTCGGCCTGATCCAGCCGGTGCGCGCCGGGCCGCGCCGCCTCTACGCGGTGCCGCCCGACCTGCTGGCGCTGCTGCCATCCGTGCTGCCGCGCGCCGCACACCTCCCGCTGCCCCCGGCCGCTCCCCCGCCTGAGACGCTCCCGGCCGACGTGCCGATGCTGGAGCGGCGCCTGCTGGAGTTACTCGAGCTGGCCCACGATGCCCAACTCGACGTAACGCCCGCCGGCGCGCTCACCAAGGCCAGTATGGTCCGTGTGGCGCGGCGCTGGGGTATGGACGATAATCTCAAGGGCGTGATGCGCGAGGAGCAGTGGCCCTACCTGCGCTTCCTGCGCTGCATCGCCCGCGCCGCGGACCTGCTTCGCCCCGGCGCGGACGCGGCCCTGCGGACCACACGTGCGGCCCTGGAGTGGCTGCAGCTGCCGCGTCTCGAGCGGCTGCGCCGGCTCCTGGAGGGCTGGATCGTGTCGGACTGGGACGAACTGGCGGCGCTGGAGGGTATCAAGGCCCAGCGCTCCTTCGGCCGCGACCTGCCCGCCGCCCGTCGCGCGCTCCTCGCCCTGCTCGCCCCCGCCCCCGCCGAGGGGTGGCTGGACCTGGAGGCGTTCGTCGCGGCGGTCAAGGCCCACGAGCCGGACTTCGCGCGGCCGGACGGCGAGTACGACCGCTGGGGGTTGGTGGGGCCGGCCGGCCAGCGGTTGGACGGCTTCGTCCACTGGGACGCCGTGGAGGGCGCCCAGATCCGCGACGTGCTCGGCGTCTCGCTGCGCTGGCTCGGCCTGGTGGAGGCCGGCCTGCGCGAGGGTGCGCTCGTGAGCTTCCGTCTGAACGGCTATGGCGCCGCGCTGCTCGGCGCTGCCCCCGCGCCGCAGCAGCCGCCCGATGAGCCGCTGGTAGTGCAGCCGAACTTCGAGGTGCTCGCGCCGGCCTTCGCCTCGCCCTACGCCCGCTTCCAGCTCGGGCGCATCGCCGAGGCCCGCACGGGCCACGCGGCCACTGTGTACCGCCTGACGCGCAGGAGTATCCAGACGGCCCTCGAGCGCGGTATCGCTCACGACGAGATCGTGCGCTTCCTCGAGACGCAGAGCGGCCGGCCGCTCCCGCAGAACGTGGCCGCCTCGCTCGGCGAGTGGGCGGGGCGCCACGGCCAGTTGGTGCTGCGGCGCGGCTACGTCCTGCAGGCCGCTGACCCGGCGCTGCTCGAGCAGGTCCGCCGCGACCGGCGGGTGCGCATGCCGGTGGCCGAGCCGCTCGGCGACAGCGCCTGGCTCATGCGTGAGGGGGACGCGGCCGAGTTGGCCGAGCGGCTGCGCAAGGCCGGCTACGGGCTGGCGGGGGATGCCCCGCGGGACGAGGGGCGCCTGAGCGAGCACGACTTGGCGGTGGTGGCGGCGGCGCTGGAGTTCTACGCCGGCGCCGCCGACGCGCTCGGGCTGCCCTGCGAGGCTAGCGCGGCCCTGCGCCGCCGCGTGGCTCGCCTCCTGCCCGAGCGCCAGCTGAACCGCGCCTACCAGACGAGCATCGCGGCGCTGCGCACGCTGCGGGAGCAACTCGGGACCCATTAGGCAGGGGAAGGGGCAGGGCGGGCTTCGCCCGCCCTGCAATCCGCTTACCAACACCCACACTATGCGCGATCGAGTCTACCGAACCGAGGCGGTCATCATCCGGCGGAGTGACTTCGGCGAGGCCGACCGGGTGCTCACGCTGATCACGCCCCAGGGCAAGCGCCGGGTGGTGGCGAAGGGCGTGCGCAAGACCACCAGCCGGCTGGCCGGCCACATCGAGCTGTTCACCCACGCCACGCTGCTGCTGGCGGTGGGGCGCAGCCTGGACATCGTGACCCAGAGCGCCATCCTCGAGGGCTTCGACGGGCTGCGCGGCGACCTGGAACGCATCGGCGCGGCCTACTACGTGGCCGAGTTGATCGACCGCCTCACCGAGGACGAGGACGAGAACCGCCGCGCCTTCGAGTTGCTGGTGGGTACGCTGCGCGCGCTCGACGCCACCCGCTCGCCGGACTTGGCGCTGCGGCACTATGAGCTGCATCTGCTGGAGGCGCTTGGCTACCGGCCGCAGCTGCACAGTTGTGCCGCCTGCCAGGAGTTGCTCACCGAGGACGCGCGCCACTTCAACCCGGCCGCTGGCGGCGCGCTCTGCCCGCGCTGTGCCCCCGCCGATCGGGGCGCGCAGCGCATGAGCCTGCCGGCGTTCAAGCTGCTGCGCTTCCTTCAGGCCCAGCCCCTGGAGGCGGTGGAGCGGCTGAGCATCTCGCTCGAGACACGGCGCGAGGCCGAGCAGTTGCTGCGCGCCTATATCCGCCGCATCCTCGAGCGTGACCTGAAGTCGCTGGCCTTTCTCGAGGACCTGCGCGGCGCAGGGTGAACGATCGGCGTCCCAGCCATCGCACAAGGAGCGGACCCATGGCCTACATCGATGAGCTTCTCGGCCGCGGCGAGCAGATCCGCTACGTCGGCCGGCAGCACACCTTCGTGCTGGTCAGCAACATCCTCACCGAGCTGTTCCTGATCGCGCTGCTGATCGCCGCCGGCGTGGCCTCGCAGGTCGCCTTCCCCAACCGGGTCATCGCCGGGCAGTCGGTGGGGCAGCTGGTGATGCTCGCCTGCGTGGTGATCAGCCTGCTGGTGCTCGCCAGCGCGTTCCTGGACTACTTCCGCTGGAATAACGAGCAGTACTTCGTGACCGACGCGCGGGTGATCCAGCTGCGTGGGATCTTCAGCAAGGAGGCGCTCGACTCCTCGCTGGAGAAGATCAACGATGTGGAACTGCGCCAGAGCTGGCTGGGCCGCATCTTCGACTTCGGCGACATCGAGATCATCACCGGCTCGGACAGCGGGGTGAACTATTTCCGCCGCCTGGAGCACCCGCTGGAGTTCAAGCGGGCGATGCTGGAGGCCAAGCAGGACTACAGCCGCGGCTACGGCTACCTGGACCAGCAGGGCGTGGCGGCCTACATGCCGACCCCGCACGATTCTGGGAACGACATCCAGGCCACCCTGCGGAAGCTGGCCGACCTGCACAACCAGGGTCTCCTCTCCGACGAGGAGTTCGAGACGAAGAAGCGCGAGTTGCTGAGCCGGATCTGACCGACGACCGATGAACGACGACCGATGAACGACGGATGGCCAGCGGGGGGTGGCCCGGTTGGTCGTTGGTCGTTCGTCGCTCGTCGGAAGGAGTGGTGGTGGACGACCTCTACACACAGATCGAGCGGGCGCGCGAGGCCATCGCGGCGCGGGCGCGCCTGGCCCCGCGGGTAGGCTTGGTCCTCGGCTCGGGGCTGGGTGCGCTGGCCGACGAGTTGGCGGATGCGGAAGTCGTGCCCTACGCCGAGATCCCCGGCTTCCCGCGCTCGACGGTGCCGGGCCACCGTGGTGAGCTGGCGATCGGGACGCTGGCGGGGCAGCCGGCGGCGGTGATGCGCGGGCGCTTCCACTTCTACGAGGGCTACACGATGCAGCAGGTGACGTTCCCGCTGCGGTTGCTGCGCGCGCTCGGCTGCGCGACGCTGCTGGTGACGAACGCCGCTGGCGGGCTGCACCGTGACTGGGCCGTGGGCGACCTGATGCGGATCACCGACCATATCTTCATGCCGGGCATGGCAGGCCTGCACCCACTGCGCGGCCCCAACGATGAGCGGCTCGGTCCGCGCTTCCCGGCCATCGTCGGAGCCTACGACGCGGAGCTAGGCGCGCTGGCCCACGCGGTGGCGGATGCGCAGGGCACGACGCTGCGCGACGGGGTGTATATGATGGTGGCCGGGCCGAGCTTCGAGAGTGCGGCCGAGCTGCGTATGGCCCGCGCGCTCGGCGCCGACGTCGTGGGGATGTCCACCGCGCCGGAGGTGGTGGTGGCGCGCCACATGGGCATGCGGGTGCTCGGCATCTCGCTGGTGACGAATCTGGCGCTGCCGGATGGGCCGCCGGCCAACCACGAGGAGGTGCTCGAGGCCGGCGAGGCCGCCAAGCCGCGGTTCAGCGCGCTGATCAAGGGTGTGCTGGCGCGCCTCTGAGGGCATATAGCGCGCTGCGCTGAAAGCTAACGTTGGGGCGGGGTGTTAGGGGAGGGCTTCGCCCTCCCCTAACACCTCGCCCCCGTTAGAAATCAATGCAGTGCACTCTACCGCCATTCTCTGGTACAATAGCGTCATCTCTAGAGCGCCCATGTCGCCGGGCGAAAGCGATGCCGGCTGCGGCCGCGGCGCTTTCCCGTCCCCGTCCTGCCCTGCCACCCGAAACCCCGCCGCTACTGGCTCGCGAGAGCGCCCGGCCGCGCGCCGCGCCGCACGGCGCCAGGTAGCACGCAGATGCACTTCGACGTTCTGACATTATTCCCCGGCATGTTCGCCGGCCCGCTCACCGAGAGCATTATCAAGCGCGCGGTGCAGGCCGGGCAGATCAGCTACGCCCTGCACGACATCCGCGCCTATGCCACCGACCGCCACCGCACCACGGACGACGCGCCCTACGGCGGCGGGGCCGGCATGGTGATGAAGGCTGAGCCGCTGGCCGCCGCCATCCGCGCCGTGCTCGCCAGCGAGCCGACCAGCGACCAACAACCAACGACCGATGACCGGCAGCTCCGGCCGGAGGCAGCAAGCGACAGCGCGCAGGATGGCGCCCACGCCGCAGACGTTCGTCGTTCATCGGAGGAGCGGCCCCCCGTCATCCTCCTGACCCCCGACGGCCAACTCTTCACGCAACGCATGGCCGAGGAGCTGGCGCGCCACCCGCGGCTGGTGCTGGTGTGCGGCCACTACGAGGGTGTGGACGAACGCGTGCGCGAGGCCCTGATCGACCGCGAGATCTCGATCGGCGACTACGTGCTCACCGGTGGCGAGCTGGCCGCCATGGTGGTGATCGACGCCGTGGCCCGCCTGGTGCCCGGCGTGATCGACCACGAGTCGATCGCCGAAGAGTCCCACGCCGACGGCCTGCTGGAGTACCCGCACTACACCCGGCCGGCGGTGTGGGAGGGGCGGCCTATCCCGCCGGTGCTCGTCTCCGGCCACCACGCCGAGGTGGCTGCCTGGCGCCGCCGCGAGCGCCTGCGCCGCACCCTCGAGCGCCGGCCGGACCTGCTCGCCCGCGCCGCGCTCACGCCCGCCGACCGCGCCTATCTGCGCTCGCTCGGCTGGCCGCCAGATGAAAAGTTATGAATTTGCCGGATGCCGCAACCTCCTATATAATTGCCGCGGCTGTCGTCCTGCTGGTGGCAGTCCTTATCGCATTTCTACAGCCGCGCCGGTCAGCCGGCACGCGGCGCTCGTCACGCCCGCACCGAGGCGACACCAGAGGAGGATCGATGTTCGGCAACAGCAAGAAACCCCAGACGGTCGCCCCGCCGATCATGAACGGCAAGCCCGAGACCGTGATCGGCGTCAACACCACGTTCGTCGGCTCGATCAAGACGGACGGGAATGTGCGGATCGACGGCACGATCGAGGGCGACATCGAGATCCTGGGCAACCTGATCATCGGCGAGACCGGCCGCGTGATCGCCACCATCAAGGCGCAGAACGTCCACGTCTCGGGCGCCGTCAAGGGCGAGATTACAGCCGTCGAGCAACTCGAGATCTCGCCCACCGGCAAGGTCTGGGGCGACATCGTCACCGCTGCGCTGCACATCGAGCCGGGCGGGCTGTTCCGCGGCCAGAGCGCGATGTCCACTAACATCGACGAGCCGCTGCTGCTCGAGGCGCCGCGCTCCACCCGCGTCGAGTAGCCCTCAAGACTGAGGACTGAGGGCCGCGACCGGCTCAGTCCTCAGTCCTCAGTCCTCAGCTATGCGCCGAACGCCCCGCCAGCCAGGCCAGCTCCTCCCGCGGCGCTCCCCGCTGAGCCGTGAGCGCCTCGGGCGCTCAGGCGCGCAGGCCCTCGCAATCGGCATGGCCGTCCTCTCGCTCTGGATGCTCGCCAGTTTCGTCGGCCAGGTGCTCACCAGCGCGCAGCTCGAGCGCCGGCGGGACGCGCTCAAGGCTGAGATTGCGCGCATCGAGGCCGAGAACGCGGCGCTCGCGGCCGAGGTGGCCTACGCCGAGTCGCCGGCCTATGCCGAGCGTATCGCCCGTGAGCAGCTCGGCTACGCCCGCGAGGGGGACACGGTCATCCTGCCGACTTTCCCGGACGTCACGCCCACGCCCGCGGCGCCCACTCCGGCGCCGCTCCCCACCGCCGCGCCGCGCTCCAACCTCCAGGGCTGGGCCGCCGCGCTCTTCCCCACCCCGGAGCGCTGAAGCGCTGAGAGATTGAGAGCGCGGATGGCTCCCGCAGCGCCCTCAGCCATCTCAGCGCCGTAGCGGTCCGGCCTCTGGCGCGCCGATGAACTTTTACCACATAACCGGATACGTGGCGCCCTCCCACGCCCGGCCGCTCAAGCGGCGGGCTAACCATTGCCAAGCCCGCCTGCGCGGGCTGCCTTCAGGCCGCCTCCGCGGCCTTCGTATGGGATCGCCCGCTCGTTCCCGCGCCGGGCGTGGTGCGGCGCTAGGATACCCCAGTAAATAGGCAAAGTTCATAAGCGCTGAGACGATTGAGGGCGCTGATGCTCCCGCAGCGCCCTCAGCCATCTCAGCGCCTCCGCGGTCCCGCCCTCCGTGCAGCGCCTCAGCGGTCCTGCAGCCTGGTGGTCTCGCCCACCGCCGGCGGCTCGGCTGGCGGCTGGTAGGTGGCGATCGGAACCTGCTGCGTCGGGACAGGCTGGACCGCCATCCCCGGCTGCCGGCGTGCGCGCCCCAGCACCCGCTGCACCCGGTCGTCCAGCTGGTGCTCGCGGCCACGCAGCAGGATGCTCGCGCCCGCCAGGAAGAGCACTCCCGGCCAGACGAAGCCCGCCAGGAAGAGCAGCGCCAGCCCGACGCCCCACAGCCCGCCCTGCACTGCCTCGACCGTGCGCCCCATCCCGCGGCGCTGCACGTACGCCGCCACGCCCGCCGCAGCGAGCGCGCCCGGCCACAGCAGCCACCACAGGTTCAGCCACCACACCAGGCCCAGGACGATCAGGAACGCCCCGACGATCGTCGACTGCCGCTTATCAATGTTGAGGTTCATCGCTCAGCTCCTTTACCCCTCACCCGGCCCGCGGGGCCGTCTGCTCCTGTGACGCTGGGCGCCCTCGGTTTGTTGCGCCCGCCAACTGCAAGAATCGCCCGCGGCGTGGCCCTTTAGTGGCGTAACCACCAGTTTCTGGAGGCGGGAGGGCCAGGGAGAACGCAGCCCTCCCTGGGACCTACCCCCGACCCTGAGAGCTTGTTTGAAAAGCCTCCCGGCCGGGTGCGTGGGGGCCGCAGCCCACGCATCCCCCGCCCGCCCGTTGTGCAGCGGCAGGTGAGGGTGCGTGAGAGGGAGACGCCTCACGCATCCCCTTTTCAAACAGGCATAGCGTGCTTGAAGCGCGGGCGTACCCGCGGAGGTGTCTCATGATGCCGCAGCAGCCAATCCAGCAGGAGCGGGACGAGGGGATCGATCTTTTCCGCCGCGCGATCGTCGGGCGCGACGCGGCCGCCTGGGCCGGCATCCACGCCCAGTACCGGCCCATGCTGATCGCCTGGGCGCGCGCGCACTCCACGGCGCCCCAGCACGGCGAGGATCACGGCGATATCGCTGACCAGGCGCTGGCGCGGGCCTGGGCCGCGCTGACGCCCGAGCGTTTCGCCGCCTTCCCCGGCCTGGGCGCGCTGCTGGCCTACCTGCGCACCTGTGTGGTGGCCGTGCTGATCGATCTGGCGCGGGCGCGGGCCAGACGCGAGCGGGCGCTCCAGCGCCTGGGGGCGCGCGCGCCGCTCACGCCCGAGGAGTTGGTGCTGGACCAGGCGGGGCGCGCTGATCTCTGGCGCATCGTGGCCGCGGCAGCCGAGAGCGAGCAGGAGCAGGTGGTGCTGAGGGAGCACTTCGTCTACGGTCTCCCGCCCCGCCGCATCCTCGCCCGCCACCCCACGCTGTTCGACGATGTGACGGACGTGTACGCTGCGCAGCGCAACCTCAAGGCCCGCCTGCAGCGCAACCTCGAGCTGCGCAGGCTGCGCGAGGAGCTGGACAGCGGATAGGGAGCGGATAAGCGGATAGGACAGCGGATAAGCGGATAGGGAGCGGGGCGCCAACGGCGGCGCCTTTTGCATTTTAGGCTGCCTCCGGTATACTTGGAGGGTGGGCACGGCCAATGGGGAGTTCGAGCGATTCGTGCAATGCGTGGCAAAGCCATGGTCTCGTTGCAAGTAGAGGCGATCGTCGCCGGGCACCTCTGCCTGGATGTGATCCCGGCGCTCGCCCGCGGCGCCTGCTTCGTCCCCGGCCGTACGATCGAGGCTGGCCCGGTCACACTCGCCACCGGCGGCGCCGTCTCCAACACCGGCGTGGCCCTCCACCGCCTCGGCGTTGCTGTGCGCCTGGTGGGCCGGGTCGGCCCGGATCTGTATGGCCGCGTGGTGCGCGACATTATCGAGTCCTACGGCCCTGGCCTGGCCGATGGTCTGATCACCGCGCCCGGTGAGTCGAGCGCCTACACGATCATCCTCAGTCCGCCCGGCGCCGACCGCATGTTCATCCACCACCCGGGCAGCAACGCCACCTTCGGCGCGGACGATGTGGCGCCCGAGTTGCTCGAGCGCGCCCGGCTGCTACACTTCGGCTACCCGCCGATCATGGCCCGCATGCGGCGCGCCGGCGGGCAGGAGTTGGTGACGCTCCTGCGCCGCGCCAAGGAGGCCGGCCTCACCACCTCGCTGGATTGGACGATGATCGACCCGGCCGGGCCAGCCGGGCGCATCGACTGGCAGGCCGTGCTCGCCGTCGCCCTGCCCTACGTGGACGTGTTCATCCCCAACATCGAGGAGTTGCTGATGGTGCTGGATCGCCCGTCCTTCGACCGGCTGACGGCCGAGGCGGGTGAGGGGGCGTTCGTGGACCGGGTGCCGCCTGAGTTGCTCCAGTTGGTGGGTGCGGAGATGCTCGGCCTTGGCGCGGCGGTGGTGGGCCTCAAGGCCGGCCACCGCGGCCTCTATCTGCGCACCGCCGGCGCCGAGCGCCTCGCTGCCCTCGGCCGCGCCGCCCCAGCCAATCTGGATGCCTGGGCGGGCCGCGAGCTGTGGGCGCCCTGCTTCGCCGCCGAACTGGTGGGCACCACCGGCGCCGGCGACGCGACGATCGCCGGCTTCCTCATGGGTCTGCTGCGCGGCTTCGCGCCCGAGCAGGCTCTCGCCGCCGCCAACGCCGTCGGCGCGTGCAGCGTCGAGGCCGCCGACGCACTCGGCGGCGTGCGCAGCTGGTCCGAGACCGCGGCGCGCCTGGAGGCCGGCTGGCCGCGCCTCCCGCTCGAGGTCGAGTCGCCCGGCTGGTGCTGGGATGAGACCCTGCACATCTGGATCGGCCCTGAGGATCGTGGGTGACATGGGAGGGCCAGGGAGGGCGCATCCCTCCCTGAAACCTACCCCGTTTCCTTTGGCAGGGTGCGCGCAGCGCATGGGGTGCGGGGGCCGCAGGCCCCCGCGAACCCCTCCACGCCCCCGTATTTGACAGGACGTACGCGGTGGTGCTGCCCCCCCACGGGGAGGTGTGGCGGGGCGCAGCCCCTCCGAAACAGATGTGCGAAGACTCGGTGTGGGGGCCGTCGGCCCCCACACCCCCGGCGGGGATCCGCCCCGCGCCCCCGATTTCGTGGGCGACCGCGGAACTCCTGTATGTGAAAGGTATTGAGTCTACTGTTCAACTGCAAAAGGACGGCACGATGATTACACGTGCGCAACTCGAGTCCGCCCGCGCCCGCGCCCGCGAGTACCTGGCGCGCGCCGGGATCGTGATCACTCCCGCGGAGGCCGCCGCGATCGAGGTGGCCGACGTGGGGCTGAGCGAGCTGGAGACCACCGGCCTGCAGCTGGTGGTGTACGTCAACACCGAGCGGGTGTGCGCCAAGGAGTTGGTGCTCTTCCCCGGCCAGACCTTCCCGGAGCACCGCCATCCGCCGGTGATGGGCGAGCCGGGCAAGGAGGAGACCTTCCGCTGCCGCTGGGGCACGGTCTACCTGTACGTCGAGGGCGAGCCGACGCCCAACCCTGCCGCCAGGCCGCCGGCCCACCGCGCCCACACCTACACCGTGTGGCACGAGGTGGTGCTGCGCCCCGGCGAGCAGCACACCATCATGCCTGACACGCTCCACTGGTTCCAGGCCGGGCCGGAGGGCGCCGTGGTCTCTGAGTTCTCCACCCGCAGCCGCGACGAGTACGATATCTTCACCGACCCGGACATCCGCCGGGCGACCGTCATCTCGGACTGAAGAGAGCAGGGAGGGCCAGGGAGGGCACGGCCCTCCCTGAAACCCACCCAGGAGCACGGTGATGTATCTCTGCCGCTACAGTGACCCCGAGGGCGCGCCGCGGCTCGGGGTGGTTCGCGACGGCGCGGTGTACGACGTGACGGAGCGCTGGGGCAGCATGGCCGACTTGCTGCGCTGGTCGGTGGGGCACGTGGCCGGCCTGGGCGAGGCGCTCCACAAGCTGACAACCGGCGCCGCGCCGGTGGGCCGGCTGGCCGATATGCTGGCCCCGGCGGGTGGCGGGCCACGGCTGCTCAAGCCCACCGACGCCCAGGAGGTCTGGGCGGCCGGCGTGACCTACGAGCGCAGCCGTGTGGCCCGCGAGGAGGAGTCCGCCGGCAGCGGCATCTACGACCGGGTCTACACCGCGCCGCGGCCGGAGATCTTCTTCAAGGCCACCCCCAGCCGCACCGTCGGCCCCGGCGAGCCGGTGGCGGTGCGCGCCGACTCGCGCTGGAATGTGCCGGAGCCGGAGCTGGCGCTCATCATCAATCCCGCGCTCGAGCTGGTTGGCTTCACCATCGGCAACGACATGAGCTCGCGCGACATCGAGGGCGAGAACCCGCTCTACCTGCCGCAGGCCAAGGTCTACGCCCGCTGCTGTGCGCTCGGCCCGCTCGTGGCCTGCTGCGATGCCATCCCGGACCCGAAGGCGCTCACGGTGCGCCTCACCATCTCCCGCGCCGGCGCGCCGATCTTCGCCGGCGAGGTCAGTACCAGCAAGATCGTCCGCTCGTATGAGGAGTTGATCGCCTACCTCGGGCGCGATAACCTGTTCCCCGACGGGGTGGTGCTGCTCACTGGCACCGGCATCGTCCCGCCGGACGACGTCTCGCTCGAGGCGGGGGATGAGGTGGCGATCGCTATCGACAGGATCGGCGAGCTGCGCAACCCGGTGGTGCGCGGCACGTCGTAACAGGCTAAACGGGGAGGGTCGGGGAAGGCTGGCCCTCCCTGTACCCATCCCACCGCTGACTGGCGAAGGGGAGGGCCAGCCCTCTCTGAATCCTTCTCACCAAGTGAACGACCGATGCGGAGCAAGAAGATGATCTCCCGGCTTGCGCGCGCCATCCTGGCGCTGTTCGGCTGGCGACTGGAGGGCACGCCGCCCGCCGCCCCCAAGTACGTCGTCGTGATCGCGCCGCACACCTCCAACTGGGACTTTGTGGTGGGCATCCTGCTCGCCGCGGGGTTCGGACTGAAGATCAACTTCATGATCAAAGACGAGATGTTCCACCCGGCGTGGGGCTGGTTTTTCCGCGCGCTGGGCGGCATCCCGGTCAATCGCCGCTCGCGCACAAATCTGGTGGACCAGATGGTGGCGCGCTTCCGCGAGCGCGAGCGCCTGGTGCTGGTCATCCCCCCGGAGGGCACGCGCGCCAGGGTGAACACCTGGAAGACCGGTTTCTACTATATCGCGCTCGGCGCGGGCGTGCCTGTGGCGCTGGCCTTCATGGACTTCAAGCGCAAGGTCGGCGGCTTCGGCCCGGTCTTCACCCCCACCGGTGACATTGCGGCCGACATGGAGCCGGTCCGCCAGTTCTACCGAGGCATCACCGGCAAGCGCCCCGAGCAGTTCGGCGAGGTCACGGTGCAGAAGGATGGCGCCTAGCGCCATCCGGATAACCCAGAGCGGGGGGATCAGGGGAGGGCTGCGCCCTCCCTGGCCCCTCCCCGAGGTATTCCGGGTGGGCTATCCCTCACCAAGGCCGCCGGTGCGGCCTGAGCCCCGGCCCGCGGCGGCGAGCTTGGC
The DNA here is from genome assembly GCA_035559635.1 of Roseiflexaceae bacterium. Classification (GTDB taxonomy): domain Bacteria; phylum Chloroflexota; class Chloroflexia; order Chloroflexales; family Roseiflexaceae; genus CALJIC01. The sequence goes on along the minus strand of DATMBA010000549.1, from coordinate 2,606 downwards.
AGCATCTAGCCCGCCGCTTGAGCGGCCGGGCGTGGGAGGCCACCGTGGAGCCGTTTCCTAGGTCAACGTTCATCAGCCGCCGGGCGTAGTCAGCGCCCGCGCGACTCTTCCTTACACCCCGCTGCGGGCGCCCTGGACACACCCGCCTTTCTTGCGTATACTCCACCCATCGCCCGCCCGGCCGCGGAGACCTGCCGATGCCCCTGGCGCACCGCATCCGAACCACGCTCGCGCTGGTGCTTGCCCTGGCGCTCCTCCCCGCCGCCACCGCCGTGCGCGCCGCCGGGGACCTCCCGCCGATCGTGTTCGTGGCCCGCAGCCGCATGGCTACCGGCGACTACATCTTCCCGCGGGACCGCGGCCCCGCCGGCCAACTCACCGCCGGCCTCGGGCGCTTCGCCCCCGGTTCGCGCCTGCTCCTCCGCGAGCCGGACGGCCGCCTGCGCGTGCTGCTGGACACCGCCCGCCCCGCCGGGGACCCACTCAACCCGCTCGGCCTGCGGGATCTGCAGGCGCCCGATGTGTCGTTCGACGCGCGGCGCATCGTCTTCAGCGCCACCGCCGGCCCGCAGCTGTTCCGCGGCGCGGCCTACCGCCCGCATCTCTCCTGGCGCCTGTACGAGATCCGCGCCGATGGCACGGGCCTGCGCCAGGTCACCTTCAGCGACCGTGATATCTTCATCCCCGACGGCCCCGGCAACGCCGAGGCCTACGGTTTCTACGACGACCTCTTCCCTGCCTATCTGGCCGATGGCCGGATCGTCTTCAGTTCCTCGCGCTACCCCAGCCGCGCCCCCTATGACGGCCGCCCGGCCTTCAACCTGTATTTGGTGAACGCCGACGGATCCGGCATGCGCCGCATCACCACCGAGCGCGGCGCCGCGCTCCACCCCGCGCCGCTGCCCGACGGCCGGATCGTCTTCAGCCGCTGGTGGGTGAACCACAACCAGCCGAGCGAGCGCGATGTCTACAACCGGATCGACAACGGGCCAGGGTCCGAGCCGGCGCGCGACCAGCGGGGCCGTGTGATCACGGTGGACCAGGAGGTGGAGGTGCGTGAGACGGCGCCGCCAGCGGCCTACGCGCCCGCCGGGCCGCCCACTCCCACGCCCAAGCCGACGATCTGGCCCACCGCGCGCCCACCCGAGCTGCGCCTCACGCCGCGCCCGCCCACGGCCACCCCCGTGCCCACGGCCACGCCGCGCGTCACGCCCGCCGCCCAGCCGCGCACCCGTACCGTGACGGTGAGCCGGCCGGTCACCGGCCACCGCCTGCCGGACGGCACGCTGGTCTACTCGAACACCACCGCCACCTTCAACCCGGCGCGCGGTCGGCTGGCGGACGGTACGCCCATCCGCGCGGCGCCCAACACATGGCACCTGATGAGCGTCGCCAGCGACGGCACGGACATGCGGCGCTTCGCCTGGACGCCGCGCTACGAGGCGCGCCTGACGGACGACAGCGGCCAGGACACGTTCACCGCCGCCCAGCCGGCGGTGCTCTTCAGCGCCGGCGAGTGGCTGGTGGCCTACACCACACAGCGCGACACGACCATGGCTCACTCGACGCTCTACACCGGCATCCGCGTGGCGCGGCCGGGGATCGCGGCGATGGCCGCCAACACCACCGAGTCGATCGCCGGCTACCGCTGGGACGCGCCGATGCGCCCGCCCTACGCGCTGGCCCCCGCCGGTCTGCCGGACGGCCGCATCCTGTTCTCGCAGTCCGCCACCACGCCCGATGAGGAGACCACCGCGCCCTACCGATTCGAGCAGGGTGGCCGGAGCTATACGCTCCAGCTCAGGCGCACCGCCCTGCGCTACGAGTTGCGCGTCATCCGGCCGGACGGCAGCGGCGCTGCGGCGGTGCCGCTGGCCGGCGATATCGGTGACGCCGACGCGCTCGACGCCGTCCCGCTCGTGCCGCGCCCGGTGGGCGACGGCCCCGGCCAGTGGCGCCTGCCGCAGGACGTGGATACCGCGCCCGCCGCCGACGACCCGCTGCGCTGGAATGTGCCGCACGGCCTGCGCACCGGCGATGGCCGGCCGGCCTACCCTTGGAGCCGTCGGGCGATCGGCGAGGTGGAGTTGGTGACGGTCGAGAACCCCAACGTCTACGCTAACCCGCCGCTCGAGCTGCCCTTCGTCAACAACTCCCCGCCGCCCGGCAGCGTGGCCTTCGCCGACATCTACATCGACGCCAACCAGTTCGGCGGCGCAACCTCGCGCGCCGCAGCGCCCGACGACCAGGTGCGCGCGGTGAGGTGGCTCACCGTGCCGGTGGATGAGCGCGGGCGCTTCGTGGCCTCCGTCCCCGCCGATGTGCCGTCGTTCGTCGTACTGCGCGACCGGGAGGGCCGGTTGGTGCGCGGTGGCAACCGCTCGTCGATCGCCATCGCCCAGGGTAACGCCCCTGGCCGTGCCGGCCAGCGGCTGTTCTGCGTCGGCTGCCACATGGGGCACGTCAGCGGCTCGCTGGATGGCGACCCGCTCGCGGCGTTGGGCTGGACGAACGTCGCGCCTGCGGCGCGCGCCAGCGCCAGTTCGGGCGAGGCCGGGCGTGCCACTGACCGGCGGGGCTTCGTTCCGGCACCGGGGGCGGGGGCC
>DATMBA010000548.1:0-22957 GCA_035559635.1 Roseiflexaceae bacterium | reverse complement strand
GGCCGTCGGCTCGGCGGCCGGCGCGGTGGTGGGCTGCGCGGCCGGCTGGGCGCCGCCACAGGCGGCGAGGACCAGCGCGAGGGCCGCGAGCAGCGCGGGGACCTTCGTCCAGCGATTGAGTGTTGACACCTGGGCACCTGCCTTTCAGGATCTGCCCTGCGGGCTGCCGTGCGCGCCGCGCACCAGCCCAGAGAGCGATGAATTGATGCGAGGGACCTCCCCTCGCGCTCCCCTGCCGTGCGCGCCGCGCACCAGCCCAGGGAGCGATGATTGGTGCGAGGGCCTCCCCTCGCGCTCCCCTCCCGTGCGCGCCGCGCACCAGCCCAGAGAGCGATGGATTGGTGCGAGGGCCTCCCCTCGCGCTCCCCTCCCGTGCCCCACGGGGAATGGCTTTGGGCGAGGGACTTCCCCTTGCGCCCCCGCGGGAGGAAGAACGTAGGGGTTGCCTCTCACACTTCTTGGGTGGTGCTCAACCATGCGGCGAGCGGGCGTCCTCCTTCGGCCGACGCTGCGCGGCTCCGCCGTGTGCGCCGCCGTAATCAGGGGTGATGTGAGCCTGGCTATTGTATGCCAAACGGGGGCAGTTGGCAATGTGGAGAGCGGTGCCAGGGTGCGTCAACATCTTTCGGCGCGGCACCACGCGCGGGTTGGACCACCCGGGGTAAATAATCGGGTCTGTGGCGCCCGCCCACGCCCGATACCACAGCGCCTGGCCCCATAAAAATTGCGGCAGGGGACCGCTTTCACTAGCCAGGATTGCTCGCGCTGTGGGTTGCGTGGCGTGCGGAAGCGCCATGTCTTCACCTGTCCTCATTGTGGGCACCAAGCCCATGCGGATGTCAACGCTGCGGTGAACATCCGTCTGCGCTCTACTGCGCTCCAGCGCAGTGGGCCGCGGTCAACCGGCCCTGAAGTCCTGTCGCCCGTTGCGGGCGATGAGGGCAAGCCGCCGCTTTCAGGCGCGCGGTAGTTGACTGTTGCAGCACGTATAATAGTGGGCGGAGGCATTTCCGCTCCGGGAGGGCTTGGGAGGGCAGCGTCTCACATCCCCGAGGGATCGTGTGGAGGGGCGCAGCCCTTCCACACGATCCCTTGGGGATACGTTTCGTGGGCCTGTGGCCCCTAACCCACCGCGGAGCGGAGTTCAGCGGCGAGAGCCGGACATAGAGAAAGCGAGCCAGCCGTGAGCAAGACCATCGTGGTGTTGGAGGGGGACCAGACCGGGCAAGAGTTGCTGGAGGAGGCGCTGCGGGTGCTTGACCCGGCCGTCACCGGGGTGCCACTGGACTTCCAGCGCTTCGACCTTTCGCTCGAGCACCGCCGCGCGACGCGGAACGCGGTGGTGCACGAGGCCGCCGAGGCCATGGTGGCGGCCGGCTTCGGCCTGAAGGCGGCCACGATCACCCCGGAAGGGAAGGACGACGTGGGCAGCCCGAACGCCATCCTGCGCGAGCGGGTGGATGGCACCGTGATCGTGCGCACCGGGCGGCGCATCCCCGGCGTGCGGCCGATGGGCGGCGCCTACGCGCCGATCGCCGTGATCCGCATGGCGGTGGGCGACGCCTACGGGGCCAGGGAGTGGCGCGAGGGCGAGGGACTCGACGAGGTGGCCCACCGCACCGAGACGATCACCCGACGCCACTGCCACGCCGTGGCCGAGTTCGCCTTCCGCCACGCCAAGCGCATCGGCGCCAAGGTGTTCGGCGGCCCGAAGTACACGGTCAGCCCGATCTACGAGGGCATGCTCAAGGAGGAGATGGACGCCGCCGCGCAGCGCCACCCGAGCGTGCGCTACGAGCCGCAGCTGATCGACGCCACCTACGCGCTCCTGCTGCGCAACAGCGGCGATGGGCTGGTGATCCCGGCGCTCAACCGTGATGGCGACTGCCTGAGCGACATGGTGCTGCAGATGTTCGGCTCGATCGCCGGCTCGGAGTCGCTGCTGATCAGCTTCGACGACAACTGGAACACACGCGTGGTGATGGCTGAGGCGCCGCATGGCACCGCGCCGAGTCTGTTCGGCAAGAACGTGGCCAACCCGATGGCGATGATCCTGGCCGGCGCCGCGCTGCTGATGCACATCGGTGGGCCGGCCGCCACCGCCGGCCGGGCGATCACCGAGGCGGTCTTCGAGGCGGTCTATGACGGGGTGCGCACCCCGGACCTGCAGGGCCACGCATCCACCACCGAGTTCACCGACGAGGTGATCCGGCGGGTGCAGACGAAGCGGGAGGTGTGGTCGAGCCTGGAGGGGTGAGAACTGAGCACCTATTTGAAACGGGGAAGTGTGAGGGGTTTCACCCCTCACACTTCCCCAGCCGGGAGGCGTTTCAAACAAACTCTGAGGACTGAGGAGCTGACACTCGGCCCTCAGTCCTCAATCCTATCCACCGCGGTTGGGAGGGTGAAGAAGAAGCTGCTGCCGCGCCCTTCGGCGCTCTCGGCCCAGATACGGCCGCCGTGGCCCTCCACCAGGTGCCTGGCTATTGCCAGGCCGAGGCCGGTGCCGCCGGCCTCGCGCGTGCGGGCGCGGTCCACCTTGTAGAAGCGCTCGAAGATGCGCGGCAGGTCCTCGACCGGGATGCCCGTGCCGCTGTCCGCCACCTGCACGAGCAGCCAGGCCCCCGGTGGGTGGCCGAGCGGGGGCACAGCGAGCGGGGATGCCGCTACCCGGATCTCGCCACCCTCTGGGGTGAACTTCACCGCGTTGTGCAGCAGATTCAGCAGCACACGCCCCACCCGCTCGCTGTCCAGCAGCGCCAGCGGGAGATCGGTGGGGAGCGACGCGGCGATGTGCAGCCCCTTGCGCCCGGCCTGTGGGCGGATGCGCTCGATGGCGCGCGCCACCACCGGGGCCAACTCCGCCGGGGCCAGCTGCAGCGCAAGGCGGCCGGACTCGATCTGCGACAGCTCGTGCAGCTCGTCTACCAGCTGCGTGAGGGCATCCACCTCCTGCGCCATCTGGCCGAGCATGCGCGCTGCCACCGGCGGCGGTGGGCCGCTCTGGAGCGTCTCCACCAGCAGCTTGACCGAGGCCAGCGGTGTGCGCAGCTCGTGGGAGACGTTGGCGACCATGTCGCGCCTTGCGCGCTCCAGCACGCTGAGCTGCGTGACGTCGCGCAGCAGGATGAGCGCCTCTGGAGCGACGCCGTGGGCGAGCGCGGTGGCGCGCAGGCGCAGCGTGCGGCCGCCGGGCGCGGGCTGGAGCAGCAGCTCACGCGCCTCGCCGTCCTGCAGCACCTCACCTACTAGCGCGTCCGCCCGGTAGTCGCGCAGCAGGGCGATCAGCGCCCGGCCGCCCGCCGCGTCCTCCTGGCCCCCCAGTAGCTCCGCGGCCTGTGGGCTGAGGTAGCGGGCGCGCCGCTCGGCGTCCACCAGGATCAGCCCGGCATCCAGGGCGGCGGCGACGGCGTGGAACAGCGGCGGGAGCTGCTCCTGAGGGGTGGGGGCGAGCGTGGCCGGGGGCGTACGGGCCCTGTGGGCCAGCCAGACGTTCACCCCGAGCGAGGTGAGGAGGGCGAGGGTGAGGAGGGCGAGGGCAAGCTCCATAGATTGAACATTGCAGATTGAACATTGCAGATTGAAGATTGAGAGGGTCTCAAGCTTCAATTTACAATCTGCAATCTTCAATCGGTCGGGACCTCGAAGCGGTAGCCGACCCCACGCACCGTCTGGATGTAGACCGGGTGTGCGGGGTCCAGCTCGACCTTCTCGCGCAGCCAGCGGATATGGACATCCACCGTGCGATGGTCGCCGAGGAAGTCGTGGCCCCAGACGCGCTCCAGCAGCACGTCGCGCGTGAGCGCGATGCCGCGGTTGCGGACGAGGCAGGCCAGCAGGTCGAACTCCTTCTGCGACAGGCGGATCTCGACGCCGTCGCGCCAGGCGCGGCGCGCACCGGTGTCCACCCGCAGGGCGCCAGCCTCCAGCACTTTGCGCATGGCGGCTGGCTTGCGGTCGGCACGGCGCATAATGGCGCGCACGCGGGCCAGCAACTCGCCGAGGCTGAACGGCTTGGCCAGGTAGTCGTCCGCGCCAAGCTCCAGGCCGGCGATACGGTCCACCTCGTCCTGACGGGCGGTGAGCATCAGGATGGGGACCTCGCTCTCCTGGCGCAGGATGCGGCAGACCGAGAAGCCGTCCAGGCGCGGCAGCATGATGTCGAGGACCACCAGATCCGGCTCGTCGCGCCGGGCGCGCTCCAGGGCCTGCACGCCGTCAGAGGCAGTGATCACCGTATAACCCTCGCGCTCGAAGTTGTAGCGCAGAGTCTCGGAAAGGGTCGGGTCGTCTTCAACGAGCAGGATAGTTGGCATATAGTGCTGCGTGCTGCGTGCTGAGTCCTCCGGCGCCCAACTCAGCACGTAGCACTTAGAGCCTCTCCGCATACCTCGGGGAGGGGTCAGGGGAGGGCACACCCCTCCGCTGAAACCCCACCCTATCCGGTGTATCCGGATAGGCACTTACCCAGACGTGGCTCTTCCCACGCCAGCGCTGGCGCGGCAGACGTAGATCGTCGTCTCGCGGCCGGTGGCGTTGCGGTAGGCGGCGGCCACCTCCTGGCGGAAGCGCCCCACGGCGCCCTGCTCCACCAGGCTGACGGTGCAGCCGCCGAAGCCGGCGCCGGTGAGGCGCGAGCCGTAGCAGCCGGGCACGGCCTGGGCGGCCGCCACGAGCGCGTCGATCGGCGGGATGCTGACCTCGTAGTCGTCGCGCAGGCTGGCGTGGGACTCGTTCATCAGCACGCCGAAGGCGGCCACATCGCCGCCCTCGAGCGCCTGCGCGCCGCGTAGCGCCCGGTCGTTCTCGGTGACCACGTGGCGGGCGCGCCGGCGCACCGGCTCGGGCAGGTCGGACTCGTGGGCGCGCAGCTGCTCCACCGAGACATCGCGCAAAGCCAGGATCTTCGGGTACCACTGCCTGAGGAGCCGCACCGCCTCGTCGCACTCCTGGCGGCGCTGATTATAGGCCGAGGCGGCGAGCGAGCGCTCGATGTGGCTGTCGCACACAACGATCTGCGCGTTGGGCGGGATAGGAATCGGGCGGTAGCTCAGGTCGCGGCAGTCGATCAGCAGCGCGTGGTCCGGCTGGCCGAGCGCCGAGATGAACTGGTCCATAATACCGCTCTTGACGCCGACGAAGTGATTCTCGGCGCCCTGGGCCAGTAGGGCCAGTTCCTCGCCGAGGATGTTGAGGCGATTGAGGGTCTGAAAGGCGTAGCCGACGCCCACCTCGAGCGCGGCGGAGGAGGAGAGGCCCGCGCCACGCGGCACATCGCTGGTGACGAGCAGATCCGCGCCGGCGAGCCGGTGGCCGGCGACGATCAGCGCCCGGGCGACGCCGCGGATGTAGTTGCTCCAGGGGTGCTCCACGCTGCGCTGGATGTCGTCGAGCGCGAAGGAGTCCTCGTCGTCCAGGTCCGCGGCGACCACGTGGACGATGCGGTCGGCGCGCGGGTGGGCGGCGACGTAGGTAGCGCGGTCGATCGCGACGGGAAACACGAAGCCGTCGTTGTAATCGGTGTGCTCGCCGATCAGGTTGACGCGGCCGGGGGCGCAGACGATCAGGCGCGGGTGGATGCCGTAGTGGCGTTGGAACAGGTCGCGGATGGTGGTGACGTCAAGCATCGGCTCTCTCACAGGCTGGCACGCGTGCGGGCGCTGGCTATTATAGCACAGGGGAGCGCTGGATCACTGAAGCGCTGAGAGCGCTGAGGAAGGGCCGCTACGTGGCCCCCTCAGCGCTCTCAGCGCTCTCAGCGCTCTCAGCGTTCCTACCGGACTGCCGCACGCCGCTGGCGGCTGACGGCCTCGGGGCGGCGGAGCATGCTGCGCAGCACGAAGGTGAGCAGCAGCCCGGCGACGAAGCCACCGATGTGCGCCCAGTAGGCCACCCCGCCGCCGGTGGCGCCGATGCTGCCGAAGCCGCTGACGAGCTGCAGCACAATCCACAGGCCGATCATCACGTACGAGGGCACTGTAGTGATCACGCGGCCGAGCAGCACGCGGATGCGGTTGCCGCCGAACAGGACGATGTAGGCGCCGAGCACCCCGGCGATCGCGCCGCTGGCGCCCACGCCAGGCACCTCGGCGCTGGGGCTGGCGAGCGCCTGCGCCACGCTGGCCACCACGCCGCACACCAGGTAGAACACCAGGTACGGCAGGTGGCCGAAGGCGTCCTCGATATTGTCGCCGAAGATCCACAGGTAGAGCATGTTGCTGGCCAGATGCAGGATGCTGGTGGGATCGTGCAGGAACATCGAAGTGATGAGCGTCTCCAGACGCGCGCCGGCCAGCAGGTGGGTGGGGATCGACCCCCAACGCATGATGAAGGCCTCGATGTCGGCGGCCTGCAGCTCAATAAAGAAGTACACCAGCACGTTGATCGCGATCAGGGCGTAGGTGACCACCGGGACGATCCGGCGTCCGCTGTTTTCATCGCCGAGCGGCAGCATAGCTTGCTCCTTTTGGTACCCGCCTGCAAACGGGAAACAGCTCGTCTGAGGGCGGACAAAGCAGGTTGCGTGCCAGGGGCCGGGCGGCATCAAGGCCAGAGCGGTGCAGGGCTGCAAGCATAAAGGTGATGCCGATGGAGCTGCACCGCGCACGCACCCAGCGGTGTTGGCGTCGTCCTCGCCCACTACCACGGATGTGCACGACAGCATAAAAAGAGGGTATAATGCCACCTACCTTCGCACAACATCACAACCAGGTAGCTGCGCCCACAGGTATGGGCGTACTGGGAGGGGAAGCTGCCGGCCGGCATCCCCTCGGGGGGTTGCGCTTCCGGCCGCGCACGGATGAGAGAGCTGGCTATGAACAAGACGCTCGCCGAGAGCACAATCCTGGTCGCCGACGACGAGCCGCGGATCCGCGACCTGCTGCGCGACATCATGGAGCCCGAGGGCGCCGTGGTGAAGGTGGCGCGATCCGGCACCGAGGCGCTGAAGATCATCGAGTCCGAGGAGCCGGACGTCGCGATCCTGGACGTGCTCATGCCGCCGCCGGACGGGCTGGCGGTGCTCCAGCAGATCCGGACCCAGGGCAAAGACCTGCCGGTGCTGATCATCACGGCGCAGAACTCCTCAACCGTGACCATCGAGGCGATACAGAAGGGCGCCTACGATTACATCGCCAAGCCCTTCGAGCCGGACGAGGTGCTGCTGGTGGTGCGCCGCGCGGTGGAGCACCGCCGGCTGACGCGCCGCATCGACGACCTGGAGCAGCGGATCAACGAAAGCCCCGACGCACGCGACATCATCATCGGCCGCTCGGCGGCGATGCAGCAGGTGTACAAGCTGATCGGCCGGGTTGCAAGCAGCGACACCACAGTGCTGATCACCGGCGAGAGCGGCACCGGCAAGGAACTGGTGGCGCAGGTGCTGCACCGCAGCGGGCCGCGGCGCGAGGGGCCGTTCGTGGCGGTGAACTGCGCGGCGCTGCCGGAGACGCTGCTGGAGAGCGAGCTGTTCGGCCACGAGAAGGGCGCCTTCACCGGGGCACTGACGCAGCGCAAGGGGCGCTTTGAGCAGGCCAACAAGGGGACGTTGTTCCTCGACGAGGTCGGCGAGATGAGCCACAACACGCAGAAGAAGCTGCTGCGCGTGCTGCAGGAGCGCACCTTCGAGCGTGTGGGCGGCAACGTGCCGGTGAAAGTGGACGTGCGGGTGATCGCGGCGACCAACCGCGACCTGCTGGCCGACGTGCAGGACGGGCGCTTCCGCGACGACCTGTACTACCGGCTCAACGTCATCAACATCCACATGCCGCCCCTGCGCGAGCGCAAGGACGACATCCCGCTGCTGGTACACCACTTCCTCACCAAGCGGCGCCCGCGCGGCGCGGCGCCGCGCATCACCGAGTCCGCGCTGGAGGCGCTGCTGGACTACGACTGGCCCGGGAACGTGCGCCAGCTGGAGAATACGATCGAGCGCGCGATCGTACTGGCGCAGGGCGGCGTGATCAGCACCGACCACTTGCTGCTGACCGACCCGCCGCCGGAGGGCGACCGGGCGCTCGCCGCGGCGCTGGACCGCATGCTGAGCCATGGCCAGCCGCTGGGCGCGATGCTGGCGGACCTGCGGGCCAGGCTGATCGCGCTGGCGATCGAGCGCCATCAGGGGGATCGCGCCGCGGCGGCGCAGGCGCTCGGCATCGCCGAGGCCGAGCTGGGCTAAATGTAATACCTTTCATGTACGCGAGGGTGTGGAGGGCGAAGCCCTCCCTGAACCTCCCGTACCGCATCATCGACGTGGAGGCGTGCCAGAGGCCGGCACGCCTCCTGCTATATCTCCCCCTGGTGCGGCTGGAAGCCACGCAACGACGGAGCGAGACGATGATCCGATGTGCAAAGTGCGGGAACGATACCCGCACCAGCGAGCTTGTTACCCCGGCCGGGCCGGTGGGGCTGGCCGGGACGATCGGGGCGCTGCCGCAGCCGATCCTGGCGCAGGTGTGCACCGCCTGCGGCTATATCGAGCTTTACGCACCCCAGCCGGTGAGCGACGCGCTCGGGATCGCCCGCAAGCAGGAGCACGGCGAGCCGGTGCCCACGCCCGTGGCCGAGCCAAGCGCGTAGGGCGGAACGCTGAGACGCTCAAGGCTGAAGGCTGAAGCCTGAACACCGAACGCTGAGCCGCTGAGAGCCTGCTTGAAACGGGGAGCATGAGGGGTTTCACCCCTCACCCATCCCTGCCCGTCGCTGCACGGCGGGCGGGGAGATGCGGGGGCCTGCGGCCCCCGCGCCCCCAGCCATGGCACACCCCTTGCTCTTAGCCAGCGGCGTACCGAACTCCAGACCGATGCGTGGGGGAGGTCGTGCGGGGCGCCGCCGGCCTCCCTCGCTTGGAGACGAGACCAGCCATGAGCGCAGCCACACCGCGAGGAGTCCCCGCGAGCGTACCGCCGCCGATCATCGACGTCCACACCGCGGACGTGACTTTCAACGGCGACCTGGGCGTGCACGACCTGACGCTGAGCGTGCCGCCGGCCACGATCTTCGGCCTGATCGGCCCGAGCGGCTCGGGCAAGACCACCACCGTGCGGCTCCTGACCGGCATCTACCGGCCGATGCGGGGGGAGGTGCGCGTGCTGGGGCGCGTGCCGCACGCCTTCAGCCCGCGCACCCGCGAGCAGATCGGCTACATGCCGCAGTTCTTCACCCTGTACCCGAACCTGACGGTGCTAGAGAACCTCAACTTCGTCGCCTCACTCTACGGGCTGGGCTACTTCCGGCGCCGAAGGCGACTGGAGGAACTGCTGGAGCTGGTGGAGCTGAGCGACGCGCGCACGCGGTTGGGCCGCCAACTCTCTGGCGGCATGCAGCGTCGCCTCTCGCTGGCCTGCGCGCTGGTGCACAACCCCAGCCTGATCTTCGCCGATGAGCCGACCGCCGGGATCGACCCGGTGCTACGCGGCAAGCTGTGGGAGCACTTCCGCGCGCTGCGCGACCAGGGGCGGACACTGTTCGTGACCACCCAGTACGTGGGCGAGGCCGCCTTCTGCGACTACGTGGCGGTGATGCGCGAGGGGCGCGTGATCCAGCTGGACACGCCCGAGGGCCTGCGTAAGCGGGCGCTGGGCGGCGAGATCATCCGCCTGGCGGTGGACCCGGCGCACGAGTTGGCAGCGGCGCAGCTGCTCATCCAGCAGCCGTTCATCAACGACGTACACCGCCACCGCGGCCACGACGGGCTGCTATTCCTGTACGTGGACGAGGCGAGCGAGGCGCTGCCGCGGATCTTCGCGGTGCTGCGCGGGCGGCCGGAGATCGTGGTGCGGACGGCCGAGGAGTACCTGCCGCCGTTCGATGATGTCTTTGTGGCGCTGATGGAGCAGGACGAGGCGGCGGAGCGCGCAACGACGCGCCCGCTGCCAGCGCTGGAGGAGAGGGAGGCCAGCCATGGGCGATAGGCAGTGGGCGCTGCGAGCGAGGGCCGGGCGGGCGGACTATGGCCCCTCACCGATGGCGCCAGCGCTGGCGAAGCCGTTCATCCGGCTGCTCTCGTTCTTCGCCAAGGAGGTGAACGAGGTCCGGCGGCAGCCGCGGCTGGTGCTGAGCCTGTTGCTCGGGCCGTTCGCCATCCTGCTCCTGTTCGGCAGCGGCTACCAGGGTAACCAGCCGCTGCTGCGCACCGCGATCGTGGTGCCGCCGGGCAGCGAGAACGACCTGGACGTGCGGGCGCTGCGCGAGATCGGCGGGCTGAACTTCAAGCTGGAGGGGGTAACCACCGACCGCGAGGCGGCGCTGGCACAGCTGCGGGCCGGCGAGCTGGACGTGGTGCAGATCGTGCCGGACGACATCCGCGAGCGGGTGGCGCGCGGCGAGCAGCCGGAGGTGCAGTTCATCTACAACCAGATCAACCCGCTCAACGAGCAGTGGATCAAGTACCTGGGCTATGCCGAGGTGGTGGAGATCAACAAGAACCTGCTGCTGAACACCACCGCCAACGTGCAAAGCCAGGCGCAGGACCTGCGGGCGCAGTTGGCCGACGTGCGGCAGCAGCTGGACGAACTGGAGGCCGGGCTGTCCTCGGCCGACCCGCAGCGGCTGCAGGCCTCGGTGCGGCGGCTGAAGGAGGCCAGCGGCGCGCTGGCGTTGGGCGGCCTGGCGGCGGGCGCCGAGGGCGCGGCGCTGCGCGGCGAGCTGGCGCAGCTGCAGGAGGACCTGGACACGCTGGACCGTGCGGTGAGCGCCGGGCAGCTGGAGGCGCAGCGGGACCGCATCCGGGCCACCCGCGAGCGGATCGCGCGGCTGGAGCAGATGACGGCGGAGTTCAGCGAGCTGCCGCCGGCGGTGATCGTCTCGCCGCTGCAGCAGAGCTACCAGAACCTGAACGGCGCCTCCTACGACCTGATGACCTACTACGCGCCGAGTGTGCTGGCGCTGCTGGTGCAGCACATCGCCGTGACACTGGGGGCGCTCTCGCTGGTGCGCGAGCGGCTGTTGGGCGCCACCGAGATCTTCCGCGTGGCGCCGGTGACGGTGCGGCAGGTGCTGGTGGGCAAGTATCTGGGGTACACCGTGTTCATCGGCGTGATCGCCACGGTGCTGGTGGGGCTGATGCGGCTGCTGAACGTGCCGTTCCTGGGCGACCCGCTGGTGTTCGCCGGGCTGACGCTGCTGCTGACGCTGGCCTCGCTGGGGGTGGGCTTCTTCATCTCGGCGATCTCCAACTCGGACAGCCAGGCGGTGCAGCTCTCCATGCTGGTGCTGCTGCTGTCGGTGTTCTTCAGCGGCTTCTTCCTGCCGCTGGAGAACTTCTACGAGCCGGTGCGCGCGGTGTCCTACTCGTTGCCGCTGACGCACGGCATCGCCGGGTACCACGACGTGATGCTGCGCGGGACGCTGCCGGGGCAGCTAGGCTGGCTGGCGCTCGGCGCGATCGCGGCGGTGTCGTTCATCGGGGCGCTAGCGGGGGCGTGGCGGCAGTTCCGCAAAATCTTGCAGTAGCCCCCTTCGGGGGTGCGGGGGCTGGCCCCACAAGCGGATGATCGTGGAGGGGCCAGCCCCTCCACACCGCCCCGGCGGGGTGCGGGGGCTGGCCCCACGAGCGGATGATCGTGGAGGGGCCAGCCCCTCCACACCGCCCCAGTGGCATAGCATATGACAACGCCTGAGACACTCCAACCCGGGCCGCTGGAGCGGGTGCAGCTGCGGGATGTGGCACGGGGCACGCTGGTGGTGCTGCTGGTGGTGCTGGCCTTCGCGCTGACGCTGATGATCCGCGAAGCGCTGATCACCATCTTCCTGGGCGTGCTGCTGGCCACCGCGCTGGCGCCGGTGGTGGGCCGGCTGCGGGACGGCTGGCTGCCGCGCCACCTGGCGGCGGCCGGCGCGGTGCTGCTGCTGGTGGGGTCCGGGGTAGGCGCGGTGGTGGGGCTGGCGCCGATGGTGGTGGCGCAGGCCGCAGCGCTGGCACAGCAGCTGCCGCGCGCCTACGACGCCCTGCGCGGCGAACTGGCAGGCTCGCCGTACCGCGTCGTGCAAGCCTTCGGCGCGCAGCTGCCGCCGCGTCCGCCGGTGGAGCGCACCGCGCTGGCCGAGACATTGGTGCGCGAGGCGTGGGGCTGGCTGCCACAGGTCAGCTGGTGGCTGTTCGGCACGCTGGCGGTGCTGGCCTTCACCTACTACTGGCTGCTGTACCGCAACCGCTCCATCCGCGGCCTGCTGCTGCTGCTGCCGATGGAGCAGCGCGACGGGGCCGAGCAGGTGTGGCTGCGGATCGAGGACAAGATCGGGGCCTTCCTGCGCGGCCAGGCGCTGCTGGCGCTGGCCACCGGCGGGCTCTCGCTGCTCGGGTACTGGCTGGTGGGCACGCCCTACTTCCTGCTGATGGCGCTGATCGCCGGGCTGCTGGAGCTGATTCCGTTCATTGGGCCGTTCATCGCCGGGGCGATCGCTGTGGGCGCGGCGTTCAGCATCTCGCCGGCGGCTGGGCTGGGCACGCTGGTGGTGGCGGCGATCGTCCAGCAGCTGGAGAACATCTTCCTGGCGCCGCGGATCATGGACGAGGCCGTTGGCGTGTCCCCGGTGGTCACGCTGCTGGCCTTCGCCGGCTTCGCGGCGCTGTTCGGCCTGGCGGGCGCGCTGCTGGCGATCCCGCTGGCGGCGGTGCTGCAGGTGCTGTTCAACGAGTGGATGCAGCGGCGGGCCGGGGCGGCGGTGGAGGAGCCGGTGCAGGGGCGCAGCCTGGCGGACCGGCTGCGCTACCAGGCGCGTGACCTGGCGCAGGATCTGGCCGGCCTGATGCGCGCCAAGCAGGATGAGGCGAGCGGCGCCGCGGATGAGGTGGAGGAGGCGATCGAGCAGGTGCTCACCGATCTGGAGGAACTGCTGGATCGGGCGGAAGAGGGGAGGGAGCGCGCGCTGGACGAGGCGTAGGGGCCTAGTACGCTGAAGCGTCGGTTGTTGCGCTACGCGCACCGCTTTCTCGCGGGCTAAAGCCCTTCGGAAACCCTGGGCGGACGTCCGCCGCCATCTACCAGACCTCGCCCAACGCGCCGAATGTATGCAACGTCTGGCACAGATAACCGCCGTCGTGCTCGTCACAGTGATCGGGGCGCTGGTGCTGTGGCAGATGCACGAGGCGGTGCAGCTGCTGCTGGTGGCGCTGACGGTGGCAGCCGGGATCGAGCCCCTGGTGCGTCGGCTGATGGGGCGCGGGCTGGGGCGCGGCGCGGCGGTGGCGCTGGCCTACCTGGCGGCGCTAGGGCTGATCGGCGCGCTGGGGCTGTTCTTTGGCTCGCTGGCCGCGGCCGACCTGGATTTGCTGGCCCGCCGCCTGCCCGGGTGGTACGACCAGGGGCGGCTGGCGCTGATCAACAGCGGCTGGGCGACCGACGTGGCCGTGGAGTTGCCGAGCGCCGAGCGGCTGACGTCGTCGCTGGCGCGCGAGCAGCGCGATGACATGCTGGCGCTGATCACCGGCGTGGCGGCTAGTGCGCTGATGCTCGCCACGCTGGCGATCAGCGCGGCGACGCTGGGATTCTACTGGCTGCTGGACCGTCAGCGGATCGAGCGGCTGTGGCTCTCGCTGCTGCCGCTGGACGTGCGCACCACCGCGCGCGCCGTCTGGGCGCAGGTCTACAACGAGGTGGGGATCTACGTGCGCGGCGAGGCGGTGATCGTCGCGCTTGCGACGCTGGCGCTGCTGAGCGTGTACGCCGCGCTGGACGTGCCAGCGGCCGCGCTACTGGCGGTGGTGGGCGGGGTGGCTCAGGTGGTGCCACTGCTTGGCCTGCCGCTGGCGGTGGCGCCGGGGGTGCTGGCGGCGCTGACCCACGGGCCACAGACGGCCGGGTTGGCGCTGGCGGGCGCGCTGTACGTGCTGAGCGTGGTCCGGCTGGTGATCGGGCGGCGGGTCTTCCGGGCGGGGGTGAACGTCAACCCAGTGCTGGTGATGTTCATGATCATCGCGCTGGCCGACCTCGGGGGGGTGTGGATGGTCCTACTGGCGCCGCCGCTTGCCGCGGCCGTGCAGGCCAGCGTGCGCACGCTCAACGCTGAACGCAGCGCGCGAGTGTCCGGCGGGCCACGGGCAGCGGCGCTGCGGGAGCGGTTGGACGCGGTGGAGGCCGCGATCGCCGCCCGCGCCGGGAACGACCCGCGCCTGGCGGACCTGCTCGCGCGCGCCCGCCGCCTGGTGAACGAGGCCAGCGCCCGGCTTTAGACTCGGAGGGGCTTCGCCCCTCCAGACCTCCCTAACCTGTAAGGCCCGGCGGCACGCTCTTTGCTCTTAGGAGGGGGTGAGACTGTAGCACCGCCCCGCGCGGCTGGAAGGCGGGCGGAAGATACTCGCGAAAGGAGCGACTACCGTGATCAACTTCATCCTGTGGCTCGTGTTCGGCGCACTGGTGGGCTGGCTGGCCAGCATCGTGATGCGCACCGATGCGCAGCAGGGCGCGCTGCTCAACATCGTCGTCGGCATCGTCGGCGCGTTCCTTGGCGGCCTGATCTTCAACTTCCTCGGCATCGGCGGCGCGAACATCAACCAGGGCGACTTCAGCCTGGGCGCGCTGCTGGTCTCGTTCGTCGGCGCGGTGATCCTGCTGGCGATCGTGAACATGTTCCGAAGAGGCACCGTCCGGTAGCCGAACGTTAAACGCTCAAGGCTAAACGTTACAACCAGGGCCGGATCGATGCAGAATTGTATCGATCCGGCCCTGGCTTATGGGCAGGACTTACGCGGTGGCATTGCTCCCGCACCGCTGTGGGGAAGTTCGGAGGGCCAGGCCCTTCCAAACCTCCCATACAGGATGGCATAAATCTTGCAGCAGCGCCTATGCATCGGCTGTGCGCAGCCTGGCCGCGCTTGCCAGCACACCTCGCCCTGCAACTCAGGAGAGATACGATGACGACACCACCCGTGCGCGCGTCAGAACCGCGGCAGGCGGGGAACGATGCCGGCGCGCCCAAGCGCACCGTCCTCGTGGTGGACGATGAGAAGGCGATCGCGTACCTGGTGGCGGATGCGCTGGAGGAGGAGGGCTACAGCGTGCGCGTCCACCACGACGGTGCGAGCGCGCTGCTGGACATCATCAACGCCCCGCCGGACCTGGTCCTGCTGGATATCGCCATGCCGGTGATGGTGGGCGACGAGTTGCTGCACTACTTGCGGCGCCACGGCTACCCGGACCTGCCAGTGATCGTGATGACGGCGGGGCTGCAGCCGGAGGCCTATCTGGCGCAGGGCGCGAACGCCGTGCTGCCCAAGCCGTTCGACCTGGAACGGCTGCTGGAGTTGGTGGCGCGCCACCTTGCGCCGTGTGAGGAGCGGGCGGCGGGGGCGGGATAGAAGGTGGGACGAGAGGCGATGGGCTAGAGGACTCGGTCCCCTATGGCCCATCGCCTGTCGTCTGTTACCGGAGATGGGAGGGGAGGATGCCAAGCTGGCCACGGTACTTGGCCACCGTGCGGCGCGCCAGCCCGTAGCCGTGTGCGCGCAGGACGCCGACGATCTGCTCGTCGGTGAGTGGAGACTGCTCCTTGGCGATCAGCTCCTGGATAAGGTCCTTCACCGAGAGTGAGGCGTGGAAGAAGGTGCTGAACGGCACCAGCGCGCGGTTCGGCAGCTGCACGTACTTGTTGGCGGTGGCGCGGCTGACGGTGGACTCATGCACGCCGAGCGCGGCGGCGACCTCGGCGCGGGTGAGCGGCTCGAGGTAGCGCACGCCGTGGCGCAGGAACTGTTCCTGGCGCTCCACCAGGTACTCGGTGATGCGGCGGATGGTTTCACGGCGTTGGCGCAGGTTGGTGAGGAACAGCCGGGCGCGCGAGATGTAGGTCTGCATGTGCTGGCGCTCGGCCTCGGTCACCTCCTGCTGGCCGGCGCTCACCGCCTGGCTGAGACTCTGGTAGAACGGGTTGAGGCACAGCGAGAACTGGCGCGACTCGACTACCTCGACGATCAGTTTGCCGCCGTCCTCGTGGATGATCACGTCCGGCAATACCACCGGAGTGTTGTTGCCGGCGGTGTCGCCCACGTCCAGCGGGAAGGGGCGCAGGTAGCGGCGCAGGAAGTCACGCACGGCCACGACGTCGTCGTAGCTGATGCCGAGCGCGCGGGCGATGTCGCTGTAGCGGTGCTCGCCAAGGTCCTGCCAGTAGTCGGCCACGATCTGGCGGACGTGGGGGTTGCAGACGCCGGCGCGCTCCAGGCGGTCGATCTGAAGCAGGAGGCACTCCTGGACGTTACGCGCGCCGACGCCGGGTGGGCCGATGTCCTGCAAGCGGCGCAACACGCGCTCGACCTGCTCCACCTCGACGCCAAGCGAGTCGGCCACCTCCTCGACCGACGCGTCCAGATAGCCCTGGTCGTCCAGGCAGCCCACCAGGTAGTCGGCGATGGGATGGTCGCGCTCGGGGAGGGCGATGTGCAGGTCGCGGCGGAGGCTCTCGTGGAGCGAGACCGGCGCGGCGACGGCGACCAGCGGGTCGAACTCGTCGTCCGGGGTGTCGCTCACGTCCGAGCGGCGCGCCTCGCGCAGGCGATCGTCCTCGTGGAGGCAGTAGACGCAGAGGTTGCCGCTCAGCGGGCGGCCGCAGGTGACACAGAGTTGCTCGCTCTCCACCTGGTCGAGTGCGGGGTTCTCCTCAAGTTCACGGGTGACGAGCTGCTGCAGCTCGGTGGACGAAAGGACCAGCATGTTGTTAAGGGCGATGAGCGCCGGGGAGGCCTTCATCTGCTGCTGCGGCAGCATCTCGGCGCTGGCCAGCATATCCATCATGATCTCTTGCTCCGCATGAATGCTTTGAGCCTATCCGGATGCCCCGGATGGGGTGGGGTTCCGGGGTGGGCTGCGCCCTCCCGTGGCCCCTCCTCCCGCTACGTCTGTGAGCCTATCCGGATGCTCTGGATGGGGTGGGTTCCGGGGTGGGCTGCGCCCTCCCGTGGCCCCTCCTCCCGCTACTTCGATAGGCACTTCGGCCCTGGCCGCTTCACGCACACACGCGCCAGCCGCGGGAGCTCGGCTGAGCAGGTTTCGTATAAAACGTAGGTCTGGGAGGTTAGAGAGCAAGATGCGTGCCAAGGGGGGATGGGGCTTTGTCAACGGAGGTGGGAGCGGAGGGAGCGGAGGGAGCGGAGGGGGCGGACGGGAGCGGACGGGAGCGGACGGGAGCGGACGGGAGTGAGGATGCTCGGCAGCCGCTCGGCTCCTGCCTAACTCCTCCTGTGTGCGGAGGGCGGGCCGCCGGCGGCACATCCAGTGATGTGGAAACAGAACTGGCCGCGCTACTATTGGGTGCGGGCGGCGGACTCGGCGGCGGCGCGCCAGTCGATGGTGGGGTACTGCGCAGCGAGCGCCGCGGCCACGGCGTCGGCTACCTCACGGGCGGTTCCCTCGCGCTCTTGCGGCTCGCTCCAGTGCAGCGCCTCGGTGTAGGCGTCCGAGCCGGTGACGCCGGCGGCCATCGCGGCGCGGTCCACCGCCTCCTGAAAGCGCTCGGGCAGCGGGGCGCTGGCGCGGTCACGGCCCTCACGGGCGCGCACCTGCAGCGGGATGCCGTGCCATGTGAGGATCTGGTAGGTGGCCATAGGGTTCCTCTTTATTCATCTGGAGCGGGCTGCGCCCTCCTAGATCCCTCCCGAACTCGTTACACGTACAGTGGCTCCTCGGGCAGCACGGGCGCGTAGCACGGCTCGTGAATCTCGGCTAGCAGGGCGGCCAGGCGTTCCTCGAGCAGGCCGTAGCCGGTGCGGCGCAGCTCCAGGGGCAGCCCGAGCCGCGCTGCGACACGGCCAGCGCGCTCTAGCAGCGCCGGGTCCTCGTGCTGCACCAGGTACACCGCGCGACGGTAGGCGCCGAAGTAGGCATCGTGCAGTTGGGGGAAGCGGTCCAGCCCCAACCCTTTCCACACTGTGCCCTCGAACGAGCGCACCAGGAAGTCGGTGAGGAAGAAGGTGCCCGGCTCCTGCTCCATGAGCGCGTCGAAGGCCGGGCCGGCGTACATCTCGTAGCAGTGCGGCCCGGCGATGCGCGGCACGCGGTAGCGCACCAGCAACTCGTCCAGCGCGCCGCTGGTGCCGCAGTCGCCATACACCACCGCCACGCGCGCAAAACGGGGGATCAACTCGCGCAGGCGCCGCTCTACATCCGGCGCGATCCGCACGGGGCGCATGTGGTCCAGCGCGGCCACGCCGAAGAGCGCCACGTCCCAGCCGTGCCGCTCCTTGATAGCGATCACCTCGCGGGCTAGCGCGCCGCAGAGCACCAGGGCGACTGTCATAGCTCCCTCTTCGTGCCTATCCGGAGTATCCGGATAGGGTGGGGTTTCAGGGGAGGGCTTCGCCCTGCCCTGACCCCTCCCCGAGATATGCGGAGAGGCTTTTAGCACGTCTGACATCGGCACCTTCAACCCTTCGGGGCCTTGCGCCTTCAGGTCTTTGTGTTTCGCTACCTCCTTGGCCGGCGGGGTTGGGCTGGGGCTACGGCCGGCGCTACCGCGGTCGGGTCCAGTGGCGGCTCCTCACACAGCGCGCGGACTATGGCGCGCACGTGGGCCGGGGTGCTGCCGCAGCAGGCGCCGATGATGTTGGCGCCAAGGGCATGCACCCGCCGGGCGTAGGCGGCCATCACCTCAGGCGTGCCACTGTAGACCGCCCGGCCACCGACGATCTCCGGCACGCCGGCGTTGCTCTTCGCCACGAGGCGCAGGCGCTGGGTGATAGGCGATAGGTGATAGGATCGCGCCACGGCCGCCGCCTCATGTTCCGCTGAGACCGCCATGACCTCTGCCCCCTGACCGCTTGCCTCCAGCGCCGCACGCATGCCGGCGATCACGCCCTCGATCTCGTCCGGACCATTGCCGCAGTTGCCGCCGGCGGCCACCACTCCCAACTCCTGCAGCGCGGCCACAGCCTGGGCCGGGCTGACCCCCATCATCGTGTAGCCGCGCGTGTCGAATGTCATGGTGGCGACGATGGGCAGGTGTGGGGCAGCGCGGCGGGCGCCCTCCACGGCGGCACGCACCTCCTGCAGGTCGCTCATGGTCTCGACCCACAGCACATCCGCGCCGCCGGCGACCAGCCCCGCCGCCTGAGCCTCGAAGCCGGACACCGCGGCCTCGTAGGTGAGCGGGCCGAGCGGCTCGAACAGTTCGCCGCTTGGCCCGATCGAGCCGGCTACCACAGCGTCGCCAGCCTCGGCGCGGGCCAGTGCGGCAGCGGCGCGGTTCAACTCGAACACCTGGCCGTCCAGGCCGTGCAGCCGGAGCCGGAAGGGGTTGCCGCCGAAGCTGTTGGTGAGCACGATCTGCGCGCCGGCATCCAGGTAGCCGCGGTGGACGGCGCGCACGTGCGGCGCCCGCTCGGGCAGGATGTTCCACTGCTCGGGCGGGTCGCCGAACAGCAGCCCGGCGTCCATCAGCATGGTGCCCATACCGCCGTCGGCGACGATCGGCCTCTCCCGGCGCAGGAGGGCGAGGAAGCGGTTGGTCATCGTATCTCCTTGTGGCTACCCCCAGAACGGCCGGATCGCGTCGGCGGCCTCGCTGGCGTGCAGGGCGGCGGCGGCCCGCCACTGGCCACGCCACGCACCATGCGGCGGATGTGCGGTGTGCGAGTGCGCTACCTGGCGCGGCCCCACACGCCCACCAGCGCCGGTGTGCGGCAGCGGCGGGGGGATGCGCCGGCCGGCGGACGGAGTGGTGAAGCGATCCAGGCGGAACAGATCGATGCTGTGGCGCGTCTCCTCGCGCTCGGCCAGGTCGGCCAGGATCTCGCCGAGCACGCTGGCGAACTTGAAGCCGTGGCCGGAGCAGGGCGAGGCGAACACCACCTGCGGGTGGCGCGGATGCCGGTCGATCACGAAGTGCCCGTCCGGCGTGTTGGTGAACATGCAAGACTTGAGCGTCATCGTCGGGCCGGCGCCCTCGGGGAAGTACAGCTCGGCGAAGGCGCGCAGGATCTCCTCATCCTGCTGGTTCGGCTCGCGGTCGTAGTCGTCCGGCGCCACTGCCTCCTCCAGGTGGTGGTAGCGGCCGAACTTGAAGCCGGGGATGCCGAAGACCGGGAACCCGTAGTAGCGCCCCTCGTCCACCAGCAGGTTGAACACCGGGAAGCGCTCGGGCGCGAACAGCTCGGGGCGCGTGGGCTGCAGCCAGGCCAGCACCTGGCGCTCGGGCGTGATGATGCCGCGCAGCTCTGGCAGCAACTCACCGTTCCAGCTCCCGGCCGTGATCACCAGCCGGTCGGCCTCGTACACGTCGCGGGAGGTATGGACGCGCACTCCCGCGCCGTGTGGCTCCCAGGCCACCACCGCCTCGCGGGCCCGCACGTCGGCGCCGAGGGACTGGGCGGCGGTGACGAAGGCCACGATGCAGCGCTCGGGGAGCAGGAAGCCGCCTTCGGGTTGGAGCAGCGCCATGTGGCCGGGGGGCAGCCGGTAGCCGGGGAAGCGCCTGCCCAACTCGGCGCCGGTGAGCACCTCGTGGGGCAGGCCCATCTCGATGCAGCTCTGGAAGGAGCCTTTGAAGACCCAGCTGTCCGCCGGGCCGGCGTCGATCGAGCCGGTGATGTGCAGCAACTGCTCGCCGACACGCGCTTGCAACTCGCGCCACAGCTCGTAGGCGCGGCGCAGCAGCATCACGTAGGAGGGGTGCTCGTAGTAGGCCAGCCGGATGATGCGAGTGTGGCCGTGGGAGGAGCCCATCTCGTGCGGGATGTCGAAGCGCTCCAGGCCGAGCACGCGCCTGCCGCGCCGGGCCAACTCGTAGAGCGCGGCGCTGCCCGCAGCCCCGACGCCGACGACGATCGTGTGGTAGCGGCGATTCGTGCGGTGCATCTCGCCTCCCTAGTACGCTCAAGCGTCCGTTGGTGCGCTACGCGCGCCGCGTTCTCGCGGGCGAACGCCCTGCGGAACCCCTCGGCGGCCTTCCGCCGCCGTGGACGAGCGGGGGCTACAGGGCCATAGGCCCCCGAGGAAACAAAAAGAGAGTATCTTTGGAGGGGCTGTGCCCCTCCAAACCTCCCCGCGGGAGGCTACCGCGGAGCGCGCGCCCGCAGGCGCGCGCCCTGGGGATCGAAGAACGGCGTGGGCGTGACCACAGCCGGCACCGGCCTGCCGCCCACCTCCACCAGCAGCCGCGCGCCGGGCCAGGCGTGCTGGGTGCGCACGTAGGCCAGCGCCAGCACCTTGCCTACCGTGTGGCCACGGCCGCTGGTGGTGACGCGGCCCACCGCCTCGGGGCCGGGGAGCACAGTGTCGTGCGGGGCGCCGGCCTCGGGGCCGCTGAAATGGCGGCGCTGGAAGGGCTCCACCGCGCCCACCGGGTAGACCCCCGCGCCGGCCTGCGCCGCCAGTTCACCCTCGAGCGTCAGGCCCACCAGCCGCTCCTCCAGGCCGCGCTCCTGGGCCCGCAGCAGCGCCTCGCGGCCCAGGAAATCGCGCTTGGAGAAGCGGATCCAGCGATCCAGCCCGGCCTCGAACGGCGTGCGGCTCTCGTCCAGGTCCACGCCGTACAGCACCAGCGCCTTCTCCAGCCGCAGAGTGTGCATGGCGGCCGCGCCATAGGGCATCAGGCCGAAGGTCCGCCCGGCCTGCAGGATCTGCTCCCACACCAGCGGCGCCTCCTCGGCCGGCGTATAGAGCTCGAAGCCTAACTCGCCGGTGTAGCCGGTGCGCGACACCACCAACTCGGTCTCGCCGATGCGCCCGGTGGTGAAGCGGAAGTAGCGCAGTGAGTCCAGATCCGCGTCCTGCACCAGCGCCTTGAGCAACTCGCGCGAGCGCGGCCCCTGCACTACCGGGAGCGCGATGGCGGCGCTGATATCCGTGACGTAGGTGCTGGTGCCCACGGCGTGGTCGGCAAGCCAGCGGGCGGTCTTCTTGCGCGGGGCGGAGCTGGTGACGACCATGAAGTGCTCGTCGTGGAACTTGTAGACCGTGATGTCGTCCACCACGCCGCCGTCCTCGTTGCACATGGTGGAGTAGCGCACCTGGCCGGGGAGCATGTCGCGGATGTCGTTCACCAGCAGGTGGTTGAGCAGCCGCTCTGCGCCAGGACCCTTGACGTCCACCTCGCCCATGCTGGAGAGGTCCTGCATACCGACGTTGGTGCGGGTGTTGATGTGCTCCTCCACGGGCGAGGTGTAGGAGAGGGGGAACATGTAGTCCCCGCCGCCCTTAACCATGCGGGCGCCCATGCGGATGTGGGTCTCGTACAGGGGGGATCGGCGTTCGGGCATCGGTCGCTCCTGCTCGGGTGGATTTTTGGGGAGGGCTGCGCCCTCCCCAGGCCCCTCCTATGTGTCCACGACTATTAACCTCGGGTGGAGTTCTAGAGCGCCGGTAGAGTATTCGCTTTCTGCTGCCCGGCGGCGCCGGGCGGCAGCAGAAAGCGAAATTCCCAGGGGCCTGCGGTCCCCAAACCCCCGCGGGGCGGATCCTCTACCGGCGCTCTAGGAAAGGGCTGCGTCCTCCCCTTGGGGGATAGGATGTATATCGAGCTGCTCGCGCAATTGTACAATCTGCTCCAGATGCTCGTTGTCGTGGGCGACGAAGATCTGGACGTGGTCGCGCAGGCGGCCGAGGCCGTAGACCGGGTGCACCAACCGGCGGCCCCAGTCGGCCTGCCGGAGGCCCCGCAGGAAGGCCACGGTCTCCTCGCGCCGCGCCACGAACTCCTGCAGATGCTCATCCAGCGGGCGCGCGAGGTCGTGGCCACCGGGGTCATCGATGTACTCGACCGCCGGGGTGTCCTCGGCCACCACGCGCCGCAGCCGCGCCAGGTAGCGCGGCTCGACGTACGCCAGGTGGGCCACCACCTCCGCGATGCACCAGGCGTCCGGCGCGGGGCGCCACAGGGCCTGCCCGGCGCTCACCGGCCGCAGCAGGCGCGCCAGGTCGCGCAGGGTGGACCGCATGGATTCGATCAGGATCTGCCTGCGTGTCATAGGATTCATGTCACCACAAAGGCGTGAAGGCCGCCCATCGTCGGGCCATATCACCGCACCCCC
>DATMBA010000547.1:0-22391 GCA_035559635.1 Roseiflexaceae bacterium | reverse complement strand
TCGTAGGTGAAGGCGTTCACCTGGTCGGACTCGACGGTCAGGACGCCGATCACCTGGATGCGCGTGCCGGCGCCGGGCGCCGATTGGATCTCCAGCCGCCCGCCAAGCTCGCTAGCCCGCTCGTGCATGCTCACCAGCCCCAGGTGCCGGCCGCTGCCGTTCCCCGCCGCCGGATCGAAGCCGCGCCCGTCGTCGCTGATTGACATCATCACCAGCTCCGGCCGCAGATCGAGCATCACCTCCACCTGGCAGGCGCCGGCGTGCTTGACGACATTGTTGAGCGCCTCCTGGGCGATGCGGTACATCGCCTGCTCGATCCCCTTCGCGTCGCGCTCCTCGCCGCTCACGAACAGGTCGATCGTCAGCCCCTCGCGGCGGCGCAGCATGGCCACGTGCTGCTGGAGCGTGGCGATCAGCCCCTGCTCACTCAGCCCCGGCGGCCGGAGCTGGAAGATCAGCGCGCGCATCTCGGCCAGCGCCGCCGAGGCCGTCTCCTGTAGGCGCTCGAGCTGCGCGGCCGCACGCGATGGGTTCTTATCGAGCTGCGCGCGGGCCGCCTGGGCGGTGAGCGTCATGCTGAACAGCTGCTGCGAGATCGAGTCGTGCAGGTCGCGCGCCAGGCGGCTGCGCTCCTCCAACACCGCGGCCTCCTGGGCCCGCTGGTAGAGCCGGGCGTTCTCGATCGCGCCCGCCAGCACGTCCGCGGCGGTCTCCAAGGCCGCCACGTCGTCGTCGGTGAAGGCGCCCACCCGCGGCGACTGCAGGTTGAGCAGGGCCATCACCCGGCCGCCGGCCATCACCGGCACGCACAGGTCCGAGCGGGTGGCGTGCTCGTCCTGGCAGCGGATGTAGTCCGGGTCGAGCAACACGTCGTCCACGCGCACTGTGGCGGCCGAGCGGAAGGCCCGCCCGAGCAGCCCGACCTCGACCGGCTGCCGGTAGCCCACCGCCTGCGGCGCGAGCGGGCCGGCCTGCGCCACCAACACCAGCTCCCTGGCCCCCTCGTCCACCGTGTACAGCTCCACGTGGCCGTAGCCGAAGCTCTGCTGGATCTCGGCCGTGACCGTCGCCAGCAGCCGATCCACGTCCAGCGTCGAGACCGCCATGCGCGCCAGCGTGTTGATGACCTCCAGGTACTTGTTGCGCCGCCGCACCTGCTCGGCCAGCAGCTGCGCCTCCTTGTACAGGCGCGCGCTGCTGATCGGCCCGCCCACCTGGGCCGCCACCGCCTCCAGCAGGTCCACGTCCTCGTAGGTGAAGGCGTTCACCTGGTCGGACTCGACGGTCAGGACGCCGATCACCTGGCCGCCGGTGCGCAGCGGCACCGCGATATAGGAGCGGATGAGCCGGTTCGTCCCCACGTCGCAGGCGGCGGGCGCCACGCGCGTCTCGTTCCAGACGTCGTTCGAAAGGAATGGCAGCCCCTCCTTCACCACCCAGCCACAGATCCCCTCGCCCACCTTCAGGCGCACCGCGCGCGCATCCTCGTCGATGCGGCCCACCGAGGCCACGATCTGCAGCTCGTTCTGCTCGTTCAGCAGCGCGATCGCGCCGCCCTGGAACTCCATCTGCAGCCGCTCGACCGTGCGCGCCAGGATCACCCCCAGGTCCAGCGTGTCCGAGACCTCGCGCCCCAACTCCACCAGCAGCTGCTCTTTGGCGAGCAGGCGCTGGGTGCGCGCCGCCAGCCGGGCGTTCTCCAACGCCAACCCGGCCTGGCGGGCGATCGCCTCCAGCACCTTGATGTTCGGCAGCTCGATCGCCGCTGGGTCACCGGCCGGGTCGACGTAGATCGCGCCGATCAGCCGGTCCCCCCGTCCGCGGAGCGGCACCAGCAGCGTGTCCCCGCCCGGCTGGTGCGCGAGCCGCTGGCCGGCGCGCAACAGATCCTCCTCGGGGACAAGGTAGGACTCGCTGATGCGGTACTGAGGGCGGAGGAGCGCCTGGTACTCGGCGGGGGCCAGCCGCCTGGTGCGCAGCCGCGCCACCTGCTCCTCGGCGAGGCCGGAGAATGCGCATGCCTCTAGCTCGTCGGTGTCGGTGTTGCGCAGCCGGACATACACGCGCCGGTAGCCAAGCGAGCGCCGGATGGCGTCAGCCACGTCCTGGAGGAGAGTCTCAGGCGTGATGTCCGCGCGCAGTTGGGTACCCAGCGCCAACAGGTCGCCGAGGGGCAGGTTGCGCATCAGGTCGGTCATGCGCGCCTCCGCTCGAGCATCGGAGCGTTCCACATCGCGCTGGGCGAAGCCCGGGTTCGTCATGGTGCTGTATATTGTAGCATACCGTGCGGTGGCGGAGCATCCTCCGCGAGACGCAGGATATACCGGGCCAGAGGCTGAATCGCTGAGGCACTGAAGCGGTGAAGCCGCTGAGTCTCTGCCAGCGCAGTGCCGTGCCGGACTGGAACACCTGAGCTCATGCGACTCTGTGGCCGCTCAGAGTCAGCACCCTCACTCACCTCGGCGTTTCAGCGCTCAGTTCTGGTCCACGCCCTACCATGATCGGCCCGAACAGCTCGGATTGCTCGACGACGATCGCGCGGCGCTTGAGCAGCTCCAGCACCGCCCACAGCGCCACCACCAGCTCCTCCCGCGTGACGGCCGTGGAGAGCAGGTCCTCGAAGCTGAACCATTCGTGCGCCCGCAGCCGTTCCTGAATGCGCGCGGCCATCTCGCCTACCGTGATCGTCTTCGGCACCGGGAGCGGCGCGGCGGGCGTCTCCAGCGGCAGCCGCAGCTGCATACGGCGCTGCACGGCGGCGATCATATCGGCCAGCGTCGCATCGATCGGGGTGGAGCGCGGCGCGGCGGGCAACGGCGGCGGCGCGGCACGGGTGTAGGCCCGCCGGCCCTGCGCCTCCCAAGCCCGCAGCAGCGCCGCCGCCTGCTTGAAGCGCTGGTACTCCTGGAGCTGCCGCACCAGGTCCTGGCCCTCGCTCAGCGCCTCGTCGGTCGCAGCGCTTGGCGGGCGCGGCAGCAGCGCGCGCGACTTGATCACCAGCAGCCTGGCGGCGATGAGCAGGAAGGCCGAGAGCGCCGCCGGGTCCGGCGACGGCATGGCGCGCACGTGCGCCAGATACTGGTCTGCCACCTGCGCCAGCGCCACCGTGGTGATATCCAGCTCCTCGCGCTCGATCAGCCGCAGCAGCAGATCCAGCGGTCCCTCGAAGACCGGGAGCGTGATGGTGTAATCCAGGTTCTCGCGGAAGAACACGAATGGCCTGCCTGTGGCAGCGTGGGTGTTGGGAGGGCGCAGCCCTCCCAACACCTACCCGTTAATTTTGCTCGTCCGCCCAGTGCAGCGCCGTGCTGCGTGCGGTGGCGTTGCGGGCGGCGTAGTCGCGCAGGATGGCCACCACCTCCGGCGGGCTGCCGAGCGCCTCGGCCAGGGCTGCCGAGCGGCCCTCGTGCCGGGCGTGGATCGCGAACGGGCGCAGCAGGCCGCGCCCGTTGGCTGCGGCGCGCGCGTAGAGCTGCGGCGCGAGCGCCTTCAGCACCACGAAAATCCCGTAGTACGGCAGCGGGATCGACGTGCCGTCGTCATCCACCTTACCGCAGTCGTGGATGAGCGCCGCGCGCAGCAGCAGCGGGTCGGTGTAGCCGTTCCGCACCAGCGTGTGGTACACGTCCAGGCAATGCCGCTGGTCGAAGACCGGCATGCGCTCGAACAGCAGCAACTCGCCGTCGCTCAGCGTCTCGACCAGCAGCACGCGCTCGGCGATCGAGATGTGAGCGGTGACGGCCGCCATGAACTGCTTCAGGCGCTGCCAGATCACAGGCTCTTCCTGGGCCGGATGAACCACAAAAACACAAAGACACGAAGCATTATACCGCGCTTCGTGTCTTTGTGGCTTCGTGGCTTCGTCGTGAAGAGCCGCTCGAGGGTCTATCCGCAACCTGCGTTTGCGGGGGCGTGGGGGCGCAGCCCCGCCAAACCGCCCGCGTTGCGGATACGCCCTAGTCGAGGTACCCGCGCAGCTTCTTCCCCAGGTGCGGGTGGCGCAGCTTGCGCAGGGCCACCGCCTCGATCTGGCGGATGCGCTCGCGCGTGATGCCGAACTCGACCCCCACCTCCTCGAGCGTGCGGTAGCGGCCGTCCTTCAGGCCGTAGCGCAGCTGGATGATCTTGCGCTCGCGCTCGGGGAGCTTCTGCAGCACCTCCTCGAGTTGCTCGCGCAGCATGGAGGTGGCCGCAGCCTCGGCGGGGGTGGAGATGCGGTCGTCCTCGATGAAGTCCCCCATGCGCCCCTCGCCCTCCTGGCCCACCGGCATCTCCAGCGAGAGCGGGTGCATCGAGGCCTCGAGCGTGCGGCGCACCTTGGTGGAGCTGATGCCCATCGCGTCGGCGATCTCCTCGGGGGTTGGCTCGCGCTGCATGGTCTGCTGCAGCTTGTGGGAGGTGCGCTTCACCTGGCTGATCGCCTCGCCCATGTGCACCGGCAGGCGGATGGTGCGGCTCTGGTCGGCGATCGCGCGGGTGATCGCCTGCCGGATCCACCAGGTGGCGTAGGTGGAGAACTTGTGGCCCTTGGTGTAGTCGAACTTCTCGACGGCGCGCATCAGCCCGATGTTGCCCTCCTGCACCAGGTCCATCATCGTCAGGCCGTACGAGGTGTACTTCTTCGCGATGCTCACCACCAGCCGCAAGTTCGCCTGGATGAGGTGCTGCCGCGCCTCGGTGCCGCGCGCCACCTGCTGCTCGAAGAGCAGGCGCTCCTGCCAGGAGGAGTACTCCTCGCGCTCCAGCGCGCAGCGGGCGCGGTGGCCGGCCTCCATCTGCTTCGCCAGCAGCACCTCCTGCTCGGCCGAAAGCAGCGGCACCTGCCCGATCTCCTGCAGGTACATGCGCACCGGGTCGTCGAGCGCCACATCGGTGAGATCCGGGAGCTCGGCCAGCAGGTCCTCTTCGACCGTCGGAGGGGGGTCGGCTACCTCGGCAGGGGACTCGACGACACGGATACCTTCGGCCTGCAGGGCCGCGTAAAGCTGATCGACATCGGCGACGTGGTGCTCGGGCTGGGGAAGTGCTTCGAGGATATCGCTGTACGTGAGGTAGCCCTGCGCACGGGCCATCTCGAGCAAGTGCTCAAGCATCTGCGCCCACTCCTGTAGCGCGGTCGCTCCTATCGTGGTGGTCATCGGTTCTGGCCTTCTTGATGACATAATACACGACCTGTCAAGGCCACACGGCGGCAGGTCGTTCATCGGATCAGGTGCTGGTTGGGCCCGTTTTTGGGCAAGAAGATGGGGCTGAGAGCCAGCAACTCCAAGCCCCAGAGGTGCTCTCGTGAGAGGGACGCGTGCTTGGCACCCCATTTGTACCCTGTGCTACTATATCATTAGTAAGTCGTTAAAGTCAATCCCTTTGTCCACGGATTTCTCCGCACGTTTTCCACTTATCCACACGCTTTCAGCTCATTCTGGTGCGGGAGAACGGATGTTCTCCACATGGGCATGTGTATAAGTATCCGGCACGTCCCGTGACAGAAGGGGCGGGGAAGAGAGGGCGCAGATCTCCTTTCCCCGCCCCTTCCGGCAGATGTGTGTCAACACACCTGCCGGATGCACCAATACGTTGCCCACCTTGACAGCCCGCGCCTGGCCGCCGTAGGATTCGTGCAAGGAGAAACCCATGCGCTTTGTCGAGACGCTGCTCGGCGCCCAGCGCGCCGCCCACAGTCTGCTGTGTGTCGGGCTTGACCCGCTTCCCGAGCGGATCCCCGCCCACCTGCACGCCGCGCCTGACCCGATCCTGGCGTTCTGCGCGGCGATGATGGAGGCCACGGCCGACGTGGCCTGCGCCTTCAAGCCCAACATCGCCTTCTTCGAGGCGCTCGGCGCGCCCGGTATAGCGACGCTCCAGCGGCTCTGCGCGTTACCGCGCCGCGTGCCGCTGATCCTGGACGCCAAGCGCGGCGACATCGGCTCCACCGCGCAGGCCTATGCCCGGCTGGCGTTCGAGGTGCTGCGCGCCGACGCGGTGACGCTCAGCCCGTACCTCGGCGGCGACTCGCTGGCGCCCTTTCTGCGCTACGCCGAGCGCGGCTGCTTCGTGCTCTGCAAGACCTCCAACCCCGGCAGCGCCGACGTGCAGGACCTGCCGCTGGCGGGCGGCGCGCCGCTCTACCTCGAGGTCGCCCGGCGCGCACGCAGCGACTGGAACGCCAACGGCAACGTCGGACTGGTGGTGGGGGCCACGCACCCCGGCGCCATCGCCGCGGTGCGCGCCACTTGCCCGAATCTGCCGCTGCTGGTGCCCGGCGTGGGCGCACAGGGGGGCGAGCTGGAGGCGGCCGTGCGCGCCGCGGTGGACGCCGCCGGCGAGCTGGCGCTGATCAACGCCTCGCGCAGCATACTCTATGCCAGCGCCGGCACCGATTTCGCCCAGGCCGCGCGCGCCGAGGCCATCCGCCTGCGCGACGCGATCAATGCGGCGCGTGCGCCGGAAGGCGCACAGGGGCCTTGCCCCGCCACATGACCCATGGAGGGCGGGCCGCAGGGCGGGCCTTGCCCTTCCTGCATCTACCCAGTGGAGGGCGGGCCGCAGGGCGGGCCTTGCCCTCCCTGCATCTACCTACTCCGGCACGTGAGCGCCAGCGAACGTGCCGAATGAATCACAATGCGATTCGATGTGCTGATCGATCAGTTGAGTGCTACGGTGGCCAGCGAGCGCGTGCTGCTGCGGCGGGTGGCGCGCTACGTGCTGCCGCTGTTGCTGCTGCCGCTGGGGCCGGCCGTGGCCCAGATCCCCACCGGCTGGCTCGGGCTGTTCGCCGGCGGGCTGAGCGCCATGCTGATGCTGGCCCAGGCCGAGCTGTTCATCAAGCCGACCTTCGAGCGGGTGCGCGTGATCGAGCGCGACATCACCGCCTACCTCCAGCTAGATCCCGGCGCCGGCCAGCCGTCGCTCGCGCCGGCCGTGCCGCTGATTCTGCCGGCCGCGGCGGCCCTGCTGGCTGGCGCCGCGCTGTTCATGCCGGCCATGCTCGCCGCCGCCGGCTCCTGGCAGCGCCTGGCCGCCCTCGCGCTCGCCGCCGGGGCGCTCTGGATGGTCTGGCGCCGCATGGCCGAGACCGTGGCCCTGCTGGAGCGCGTCGCCGGCCGCTTGGCGGACGCCCGGCGCGCGCTGGGGGTTGCTGACCGAGGACCGCAGACCGCAGACCGGGGACCAGGGGCCGAAGACCGAGGGCCGGAGGCCGGGGATCGACGATCGCAGACCGCAGACCGGGGACCGCAGGTCGGGGAGCGGGGGGCGAGGGCCGAAGACCGCTATCATTCCCCCCTAGCCGGCCCGGCACTGCCGCGCGGGGCAGCGGAGATCGGTCCTCCGTCCTCAGTCCTTGGTCCCGCTAGGGCCGGCGGGCCGCCGCTGGTCCTGCGCCTCCCCCCGGACGGCCTGCTTGACCCGCAGCTCGCCCGGCGGGCGCTCGGCCTGCCGCTGCCGGCGCTGCGCCTCTCGCCGGCCGGGGTAGCGCTGCTGCGCGCCGAGGCCTACCTCACGCTGCGCGACTTCCCGGACATCGAGGACCGCGCGCTGATAGACGGGCTGGCGGCCATCGGGCGCGCGATGTATGCCGCCGAGCTGCGCCACACCCTGCTCCCGCCGGTTGGCGGCAAGCTCTATCTGCCGGTGGCGGCCGGTGGCACGGTGGCGGCCATGCTCGGCGCCACCGCACGGCGCCTGGGGATGGACGGCGCGTACTCCGGGTCGCTGCGTACCTGGCTGGTGCGCCTGCCGCCGGCGCGCTCCTACGTGGTGGCCGGGCGCCTGATCGACGCGGTGGTGGCGCTGCGCCTCCTGCCGCCCGGCGTCCTCCCCCACCACCTCACCGTGCAAGGCGATCTGGGGCCGGAGGCGCGGGTGCTCAGCATCCTGCACCTGGCCGCTGCCCCGCTCCTGTTCGAGGAGCGGCCCGGCAGCGGCCGGGCGGACGAGCGGCCGTTCATTATGCGCGGCGGCGGCGTGCTGGATGACGTGGGCGGGCGCGGGGAGCGCGGCAGCGGCCCGCGCACCGACTTCATCGACGGCTTCCTGTTCGTCCATGCCCCGGAAATGGACGCTCCCGAGCACCTCACCGGCCATACGCTCAACCTGCGCCTCAAGCAGGTGCTGGCCTACGGGCTGCTGGCCGCCCTGCGCCCC
Source organism: Roseiflexaceae bacterium (assembly GCA_035559635.1). GTDB lineage: Bacteria > Chloroflexota > Chloroflexia > Chloroflexales > Roseiflexaceae > CALJIC01. The sequence continues at coordinate 14,249 of DATMBA010000547.1, read as the reverse complement.
TCCTACCGGCGCGATCAGGCCGAGGCGCGCGCGGCCGCGGCCTTCGAGCGCCTGCGCGAAGCGCTGCGTGTGCTCCTCGCCGACTACGACCTCGCGCGGGCGCTCGAGGTCGACTGGCTGGACGGGAATTGGAGCGACATCTGGCCGCTGATCGCGCGCATGAGTGCCGTCAAGGAGCGCAGCCCGGCCTTTCTGGAGCGGGCCCAACAGCTGCGCGACGCGGCGCTGGACGAGATCGAGGCGATCGCGGTGGCGGCGCGCGCCGGGCGCTGAGCGCCTGGTTGAAACGGGGAGGGTGAGGCGCCGTGCTATAATGCGTATGTCCTGTGATGAGGAGGCGGGTGGTTCGGAGGATGTGACCCCTCCGGGCCAGTTTTTTGGGCCGCGGGCCCCTGTGCGCCGTGCGGACTCGCGCGGCGGGAAGCAGTATGGCAGGCGATAAAGGGCAGCCCGAGAAGACCGTGGCGGACAACCGCAAGGCGCGCCATGACTACTTCATCGAGGAGACCTACGAGGCCGGCATCGCGCTCACCGGCAGCGAGATCAAATCCGTCCGTGCCGGCCGGGTGAACCTGCGCGGCGGCTATGCGCGCATCGTCGGCGGCGAGGCCTGGCTCTATGACACGCACATCGCCACCTACGACCAGTCCGGCAAATACTTCAACCACGAGCCGACGCGCCCGCGCAAGCTGCTGCTGCACCGCAAGGAGATCAGCCGGATCGTCGGCCAGGTGGAGCGCCAGGGCTACACACTGGTGCCGGTGCGCATGTACCTCAAGGGGCGGCGCGCGAAGGTGGAGCTTGGCCTGGCGAAGGGCAAGAAGCTGTACGACAAGCGCGAGGACATCGCCAGGCGCGAGGCCCGGCGGGACATCGACCGCGCGCTGAAGGCCCGCAGACAGTAGGGACGCAGCAGGCGCCCTCGCATGTCCCGGCTGCCGGAGACGAGCGGCCTTGCGGCGCTGCTCCCTGAAACCGTCCTGTACACAATCCGCCACACATCCTCGCTTGCGGGCCGCTGCTCCCCCGCCTATAATCACACCTGAGCGCCAGCGCTCGGCCCGCGCCACCCGGCGGGGTTCTATCTCCCCCTTTCGTCCCGTCCGAGTACCGGCGCCTGTGAGGCGTTCGTGCAAGTGAGAGTTGCGATGGAAAAGATACCCCCTGGCATGACCCGGGCCGTACGCGGAACCGCCAACCCCCTGGACGAGGTCGAGCAGAAGCTGCGCCACACTATCTTCGGCCAGGAGCGCGCGATCGAGGCGATCGTCCGCCTGCTGAACCGTGCGCGCTTCGGCTTCTCCGCCGGCAACCCGCGCCGCCCGCGGGCGACGCTGCTCTTCCTCGGACCCACCGGCGTCGGCAAGACGGCCACCGCCCGGCGGCTGGCCCAGCTGCTGCGGCCAGACGGCGAGGCGTTCCTCAAGGTCGACTGCTCGCTCTTCAGCCAGGGCCACGAGGTCTCCGCGTTGGTCGGCGCGCCGCCGTCCTACGTCGGGCGCGACCAGAAGCCGCTGCTCAATCCGGACATCATCGAGCAGGAGAACAGCGTGGTCCTGTTCGACGAGATCGAGAAGGGCCAGCCCGAGCTGTGGAATCTCTTGTTGCAGATCATGGAGGACGGCGAGATCCTGCTGTTGAACGGTGGCCGCCGCGTCTCATTCCACAGCAGCATCGTCATCCTTACCACCAACGTCGGCGCGAAGGAGATGGTAGACTACCTGGACCGCCGCACGATCGGTTTCCGCACCTCGAGCCAGGATGTCGAGTCCACCGGCCAGCAGATCTACCAGATCGGCTTCGAGGCGCTGCAGCGCGTCTTCCAGCCGGAGTGGATCAACCGCCTGGACGAGATCATTGCCTTCCGGCCGCTCTCCAGCGACGTCCTACGCATGGTGCTGGAGCGCATGCTGCGTGAGGCGAACGAGACCTACCTGCGCCACGGCATCAGCGTGGAGCTGACCGACCAGGCCAAGGAGTATGTGCTGCGCAAGGGGTTCGAGCCGCGCTTCGGCGCCCGGCCGCTGCGCCAGCAGCTGCTGAAGCTGGTGGAGGCGCCCTTGGCGGACCTGCTGGCCTCGGGGGGCATCCCGCAGGGCGCGCGCGTGCTGGTGACGGGCACCGGGATCGACAAGCACGGCGAGGCGCTCGAGTTCCTGTACGAGCCGGCGCCCGAGTTGCTGATCCAGGCCCAGGAGCTACGCGCCGCCGAGGTGGGCCGGGACAAGAAGGAGGAGGGCCCGCAGCAGCCGAGCGTCGGCCTCTCGGCGGACAAGGGAAACACCATGGAGCACACCGCCGGGCCGCTCGGCGCGCGTGGCCCGCGGCTCAGCCCCCGCCGGGACAACGACCGCCGCTGAGAGGGGACCACGAAGCGCACGCAAGACCCGAAGGAGGGGCATGAGTGCCACAGTACCCATCCGGAAGCGTCGCCTTGCAGCGACGCTTCCGGATGGGTACTGCGTTTCGGGGAAGACCTTCGTGTCCTGCGCGCCGTTCGTGGATCAAATCCTACGCATCGTGTTGCCGATCTACTTCGGCACGGGTGGGGATGGCGCTGGCGCCGGGGCCTTCCACGCTGCGGGCGGCCACGCGGGCCGCGAAGTGCGCTGCCTCAATAGGGTCGTCGGTCTCGTGCAGGCGCACGAGCAGCGCCGAGGCGAACACATCGCCGGCGCCGGTCGGGTCGCGCTCGTCGGCGGGGAAGGCGGCGATGTGGTGCGGCTGCCCGTCGACGAACAGTGTCGCGCCGGCGGCGCTGCGCGTGAGCGCCACCAGGCGGCAGTGGCGGGCGTAGCTAAGCGCCAGTTCCTCGTCGCCGCGCACGTCCTCGATGCTGAGCACCAGCGCATCGATCTGCCGCAGCAGCTCGGGCGCCGGGCGCCAGGGGCGGTACAGCACCGGGCTGGGCAGCGGCTCCTGCCAGGTGCGCATCAGGCCCTGCGGCGTCATGCCGATCAGCGCGCCGGGGAAGTCGAAGGCCAGTTGCGCCGGCGTCTCGGCGGCCACCGGCCCGAGGTGGATCACCGGCGCGCCGCGCCATGGCGGCGGCACGTCGGCCAGGGTGATCGGCCCGCCGGCGGCGTGCAGGATCTGCTCACGGCCGTGGGGCGTGTAGCGGTTCTCGAAGGTCGGCGCGTGCAGGTGCTCGCAGGGCGCGATAGCGATCGCCTCTGGCCAGCCGGCGGGGAGCGGGGCCGGCGCGGACACCACCCCGACCCGCCGGCCGAGGCGGTGGGCGGTGAGCGCCGCGTACAGCGCGGTACCGCCCGGGGTGGTGCTTCCATCCGGCAGCACATCGCGGGTGAAGTGGCCGAGGAGCAGGTAGTCTGGATTCATTTAGCGGGATAGATCACGACTTTGCGGTTCTCACCCTCACCGGTGCTCTCGGTGTAGACCGTCGGATCGTTGCGGAGCGCGAGGTGGACGATGCGGCGCTCGTAGGCGCCCATCGGCTCCAGCATCAGCGGGCGGCCGCTCTGGCGCACGCGCTCAGCCATACGGCGCGCGAGGCCCTCGAGCGACTCCTGGCGGCGCTGGCGGTAGTTGCCCACATCGACGACCACCTGCGGCCACTTCTGCACCTTACGGCTGACCAGCAGGTTCACCATAAACTGCAGCGAGCGCAGCGTCTCGCCGCGGCGCCCGATCAGCAGGCTCATCGCCTCCTCGTCCGCGCCCTCGACATGCAGCGTGATCGTCTCCTCCGGCTCGCCGCGCTGGTCCGGCACGCTGCTGCGCACGGCTGTGACGTAGGCGTGGATATCCATGCGCTCGAGCAGGTCTTCAAGGATGCGCCGGGCGATCACGTCCACCCCGGCGGAGGCCGGCACGGCCGGCGCCGCCGCGCCTTCCTCGTCGTCGTCGACGACGGTGACGCGCACGAGGGCCTCTTCCTCCTCGCCGCCCGGCTCCAGCACCTCGATCGCTACCTCATCGCGATCCTTGCCGAGCTGCGCCAGCGCCAGGCGGATCGCCTCTGCGACCGTACGCGCACTGATCTCGATGCTTTTCATACAGTCCTCGGGTTGGCGGGCGCGGCGCGCCAACGTGGCGCTGCGCTGCTGCGATGCGCTAGGGCCTAGCCGCAAACGGCGTCTGCGGGGGCTTGGGGGCCGCGCCCCCAAAAATCTTCTCAAAAGTTCTTTTGGCGGGGCGCAGCCCCGCCAAACCTCCCGCTTTGCGGGTACGCCCTAGCGCCGTGACTTCCGCCGGCGCGGGTTCAGCTGGCCGTTGCCGGTGACCTGGCGGCGGGCCTCGGCGATCGCTTGCTCGCTGGCCGCGCTGCTCTCTGCCGCAGGCTCGGCCTCCTGTGCCTGTTCCATGAGCGGCCGGAGCACGCCCCAGAAATCTGCCCGCTGCGCGTGCGGCTCCTCGCTGTGGGCGGCGTGCGCCGTGGCCGCGGCCGGCATCACCGGCGGCAGCAGCCCGCCGTCGGTGGGCAGGAACTTCAGGTAGTTCGCCAGCGAGCCCCAGCCGGAGATGACGTACTGCTGGATGATCGACAGGATGCTGCCGACCACCCAGTACAGCACCGCGCCGCTCGGGAAGGTGAAGCCGATGTAGCCGAAGACGATCGGCAGGAACAGCATCGACTGCGCCATCGCCTTCTGCTGTGGGTCCTGGATGCGCGGCGTCGCCATCAACTGCACGATGAGCTGGAACACCACCGAGAGCACCGGCAGGATGTAATACGGGTCCACCTTGCCCAGGTCCGGCAGCCACAGGAACCCCCCGGCGAGCTGCGGCTCCCCCAGTGTCTGCGGGATGCCCGCGACGCTGAAGCCGTGCTGCGCGAGCGCCGCGGCCATAGCGTCGGCGGCGCGCTCGGCGGGCGAGACGCGTGTCAGGTTGATGACCGCCTGGTAGACGCCGAGGAAGATCGGGAGCTGCAGGAGCATCGGCAGGCACCCGCCGGCCGGATTGACCTTATACTCCCGGTAGAGCTTCATCGTCTCTTCCTGGAGTTTCTGCGGGTCCTTGCCGTACTTGCGCTGGAGCTCCTTCATCAGCGGCTGGAGCTCCTGCATCTTGCGGGTGGACTGGATGGACTTGATGGTGAGCGGAAGGATCACTAGGCGCGCGACGATGGTGAAGAGGATGATCGCCACCCCCGCGCTGCCGGCGAGGCCGATGCTCTCCCCCCAGCTATAGAACGTCAGGAGAATGCGCTCAAGAAACAGAACAAATGCGTTCCAGATGGGCATAATGCGTGCTCTACTTCGTAATTATGGCGCCGCGGGCGAGGTCTCGCGCCAGGCGCCGGCGCGTTGGAGCAACTGGACGACGAGCGACTGGATGCGCGGGAAGTCGATCGTCGCCAGCGCGGGCGAGCGGATGACGAAGACCAGATCCCACCCCGGGGCGATCTGATCGTACACCAGGCGCACCGCCTCGCGGACGCGCCGGCGCGCGCGGTTGCGGGTCACTGCGGTGCCGATCCGCTTGCCGACGACGAACCCACACCTGCTGGTGCGCCGCCGGCTCGGCGCGGCGTTGAGGGTCAGGAGTTCATCACTCCAGCGCCGCCCATCCCGCCGCACGCGTTGGAACTGCTCGGGGCGGCGCAGACGGTAGGTGCGCTTCATCGGGCATCGGGCCGCGGTCCGCGCTGCGAGGCGAGGAGGCCTGCGCCCGCCCCTGGCTCCTCGCGCACGCCGCAGACCGCGCATCGCTCTAGCGGTGGCCGCGGCGGATCGCGCGGCGCTCGTCGCTGACCGTCAGGCGCCAGCGGCCGCGCAGGCGGCGGCGGCGCAGCACCTCGCGCCCATCCTTAGTGGCCATACGCGCCAGGAAGCCATGCTTGCGGCGGCGCGGGATGCGCTTCGGTTGCCATGTTCGCTTGGGCATCGCCTTGTTGTTCCTCGCAAGAAAATGGGCGTGCATACCGCCACGCCCTCAGCCAGTGCCTATAGAGAACCCCACTGCGGCGCTGAACTTCCCCATTAGCTCCCGCAATTATACATAGGATGCGAGTGCCGTGTCAAATACCAGGACGTACGCGGTGGCACTGCCCCGCACCCCCACGGGGAGGAGCGGAGGGGTTGCTCCCCTCCGCTCCTCCGAGTCTCCCCGAACGGTCCCATGCGGAGGCGCGCAGCGAACCCATCAACCCTCCCCGCTTCACCGCACTGCTAACACACGCAGCCGGGGGCGCGCGGGCATCGTCGGCGCCCGCGCCCCCGGCTGCGTGTGCGGGAGGATCGTGGCAGGGCTACTCCTCATCCGACAGGGACTGGAGCGTGCGGCGCTGCGCCTCGCGCTGCCGCCGCGAGAAGCGGTCCTCCTCGTCTTCCTCTTCGTCCTGCCGCCGCTTGCGATCGGTGCGGCTGCGCCCGAACTTGGAGACCAGGTCCTCCAGCGTGGCATCGCCGCTGAACGGCTCGTCCGGCTCGTCGGAGGTGTAGGTCTCCGGGGCGCGCTCAGCCTGGCGCTCCTGGCGTGGCGGCCGGCTGGTGCGCTCCTCGCGCGGCGGGCGCTGGAAGCGCTCCTCGCGGATCTGGCGGCCGTAGCGCTGCGGCTCACTGGTAGCCGCCGGCTCCTCCTGCTGCGGCTTATCCTCCAGCCGCATGGTGAGGCTGATGCGCTTGGTCTGCGTGTCCACGTCTAGCACGCGCACGGTGACCTTATCGCCCACCTTGACGGCGTCCTCGACCCGGCCGACGCGGCCCTCGGTCAACTCCGAGATATGCACCAGGCCATCCCGCCCCACGCCGATATCCACGAAGGCGCCGAACGGCGCCAGGCCGCTCACCGTGCCCTCGAGGATCTGGCCCTTCTGCAGCTGCTGCATGCGCTGGCTGCGCTGGGCGCGGCGCAGGCTCAGGCTGATCCGCGCGCCGTCGGCGTCCACCTCCAGCACCTTGAAGGTGTACGTCTCGCCGACCTTCACCACATCCTCGGCTCGCTCGACGCGGCCCTCGGCCAGCTCCGAGACGTGCACCAGGCCATCCTTGCCGACGCCGATGTCCACAAACACGCCGAATGGCGCGATGCCGGTGATAGTGCCCTCGACGTTATCGCCGACGCGCAGGTTGGACAGCGCCTCTTTGTTCGGCTCGGGGCGCCGGCCGCGGCTGCGCCCGCGGCCCTCGGCCTGCCGCTCCTTCGAGCGCATCGTAAGGCTGATCCGCCGGCCGTCCGGCTCTACGCTCTTGACCCGCACGGTGACCCTGTCGCCGATCTTGACGACGTCACTCGGCGAGTCGATGCGGGTATCGCTCATCTCGGAGATATGCACCAGGCCGTCTCGCCCGACGCCAATATCGACGAAGATGCCGTACAGCGCGATCGACGTGACGCGGCCCTCGAGCTCCATGCCCGGTTCGAGATCCTTGACGCGACGCGGCCGCCCGCTCTCCGCGCCCTCGCCGGCATAGCTCGCGCCTGCTGCCGTAGCGGGCACCGGCTGGTTGATGGCCGGTCGAGTCTCTCCGGCGGCCTGCGCAGCCGCTGGCTGCTCGGCGGCCTGCTCAGCCGCCGGCATATCCTGCGCAGCCGCTGGCTGTTCGGCGGCCTGTTCAGCCGCTGGCTGTTCGGCGGCCTGTTCGGCGGCCTCGTTCGCGCCGGCCGTCGCAGCGGACTCGGCGGGCACCTCTTGCGCCTCAGCCTGTGCCGGCCCGGTCTGCTGCGACGCCTTCGGCTCCTCGACCGAAACGGCCGCATTGAGCAGATCGTCCAGCAATTCTTTCCGCTCCTCGACGGGGCGCTCCTGATCGGTCATGACCAACGATCCTCCTGGTACGTGTTCCAACGCCTTCTATTCTAGCAGACTGCGGGCCATCCCCCGCAGCATGGAGAGCCTGCTGTGCCGAACGTTCTTGTGCAGGTGAGGTTTCAGTGAGGCCAAGCCCGCCCCTCCTCTCTATCGCGTGTTCAGCTCGGTGCGGACGAGGTCCACCAGGCCGCCCTCGCGCAGGTCGTCCAGCCGGTAGTAGCGTCCCTTGAGATGGTGCGCCAGCTGGCGGGCCAGGCCGCGCTCGAAGATCGGGTGCTCGGTGTCGATCACCACCGCCTTGATCGACTGCGCTGCGATGAAGTCGGCCAGCGCGTAGCTCTCGGCCTGGGGCGGCACGTCGCCCATCGAGACGTTCGCCTGCCCATCGGTGAGCAACACCATGAGCGGCACCACCTCCGGGTCCTGCTTGCGCGCCCGGTCCAGCACCTCATAGCCAAGCAGCAGCCCGCGCGAGAGTGGCGTCTTACCGCCGGTTGGCATGGTCTGCAGCCGCTTCTGCGCCAGTTCGACACTGCTGGTGAGCGGGAGCAGCAGCGTGGCGTAATCCCGTTGGAAACTCACCAGCCCCACCCGATCGCGCCGCTGGTAGGCGTCCCGCAGCAGCGAGAGCACCGCCGCCTTGGTGGCCTGCATGCGCTCCTCGGCCGCCATGCTCCAGCTGGCGTCCACCACGAAGCAGACGGCGTTGCGCGTCTTGCGCACCCGCACCTTCTGGCGCAGGTCACCGCGCTTAAGGATCACCCGGCGCGGCCGGTGGGCGTCGGCCTCCTCCGCGCGCCGCTGGCGCTGGAAGGGCGCAGCCTCGCGCAACGTCGCGTCGAGCGCCAGATCCGTCACGCGGCGGGCGGGGCGGCTGGTGATGTAGCGCCCCTGTTTGCGCTTGGTGCGCGTGCGGCTGCGCTTGCCCGGCGCGCGCCGCGCCATCCGATCCCGGTCGCCCTCCAGCCGCCGGGGCTGGTAGGGCATGGCGGCCTTGATCGTCGTGTTGCCGCTGCCCTGGTCCGCGCTGGACTGGCCGGCGTCGCTCTGGCCAGTGACGCTCGGCGTGGAAGGTGTTCCCTCGCCCTCCTCGCCGTGGCGCTCCTCGCCGCTGGCCTCACCGCTGCTCAGCTGCTCTTTTTTTTTACGCCGTCCGCGCTGGCCACCTGCCCGTCCACCTCCTCGCCGGCCACCCGCTCGAGGATCGTGCTGACGCGGCCTTCGTCCAGCTTCACCTCGGTGAACGGCTGGCGGCGCATGCGGTGCGGCAGCGCCAGCTCGGCCGCCAGGCGGATGTCCTCGACCGCCAGGTGCGTGCGGCCGGACCAGGCGGCGTGGGTGCGGGCCGTCTCCAGGATCGCTAGGTCGGCGCGGTGCCCGTCCACCCCCAGTTCCACCGCCAGCGCGGCCACGACGGCCATATCGTTGCGCGTGATCTGCACCGCCGGCAGTAGCGCGCGGGCCGCCACGATGCGCTCGCCGAGCCGCTGCTCCTCGTCGTGCCAGCGGCTGGCGAACGCCTCCGGCTCAGCGTCATAGGCCATGCGGCGCTCGATCACCGCCACGCGCCCGCCGATGTCGGTGATGCCGCTGATCTCCACCACCAAGCCGAAGCGGTCCAGCAGCTGCGGGCGTAGCTCGCCCTCCTCGGGGTTCATGGTGCCCACCAGGATGAAGCGCGCCGGGTGCGAGACGCTGATGCCCTCGCGCTCCACGGTGTTCACGCCCATCGCCGCCGCGTCCAGCAGGATGTCCACCAGATGGTCGTCCAGCAGGTTGACCTCGTCCACGTAGAGCAGGCCGCGGTTGGCCTGGGCCAGCAGGCCCGGCTCGAAGCGGCGCTGCCCCTCGGTGAGCGCGTGCTCCAGATCCAGCGAGCCGACCACCCGGTCCTCAGAGGCCGCCACCGGCAGCTCCACCAGGCGCGTCGGGCGCTCAGCGACGGGCAACTCCTCGCCGGCGGCCAGGCGCGTGCGGCAGGCCTCACACATCGCGCCCGGCCGGTCCGGCGGGCAACTGAACGGGCAGTCCGCCACCACAGTGATGTGGGGCAGCAGGCGGGCCAGCCCGCGCACGGCGGTGGACTTGGCGGTGCCCTTCTCGCCGCGGATCAGCACCCCGCCGATACGCGGGTTGATAGCGTTGAGAATCAGGGCGCGCTTGAGGCGCTCCTGCCCCACCAGGGCGCTAAAGGGATAGATCGGCCGCTCTGAAGCCATCGTGTTCCTGCACAAACAAAAGCTCCCCCGGCCAGGTACCGACCGGAGGTTACGCATCGATGCCGTTCGTCTATGGGAAGGCGCGCACCCGGCCAACAGGCGGAGACGCGCCACGCCGTCAACGTACAAAGTATCCTAGCGTCTGCCGGATGGCGTTATTCTCCCATAAAGGCGCGTAAAAGTCAAATCTCAGGTGGGTATCAGCTAGCTAGAGGACCTCAACCCGGGGCGCTCCAGCGCGGCCGCCGCTTCTCCAGGAAGGCGCGCACGCCCTCCTGCCCCTCGGCGCTGGCGCGCGCCTGGGCGATCGCTTCCACCACATAGCGCCGCGCGGCCTCGCGCTCCAGCGTCCAGATGGCGTCCACCAGGCGCTTGGCGGCCGCCACCGCGCCGGGTGCGCAGCTCAGCAGGCGGCCCACCACCCCCGCCACCAGCCGGTCCAGGTCGTCCGGCGCGGTCACGCCATGCACCAGCCCGATCTCGAAGGCCCGCTCGGCGCCGATGCGCTCGCCGCTCACGAACAGCGCACGGGCGTGGCCGACGCCGATCTTCGGCACGACGTACTGGGCGATCACGGCCGGCAACAGGCCGAGCTTGACCTCGGCGAAGCCGAGTTGGGCGGTGTCCGCCGCCAGCGCGATGTCGCAGCAGGCCACCAGCCCGGCGCCGCCGCCGATCGCCGCGCCGTGGATGCGCCCCACCAACGGCTTGGGGAAGCTCCAGGCGGACTCGAACATGGCTGCCATGGCCTCGGCGTCCGCCAGGTTCTCCTCGTCGCTCCAGGCCAGGCTGCCGCGCATCCAGGCCAGGTCCCCACCGGCGCAGAAGGCCTCGCCGGCGCCGGCCAGCACCACCACCCGCACCGCGTCGTCCGCCGCCAGGTCACTCAGCGCCGCGCGCAGTCCGGCCACCATCGCGGCGTCGAAGGCGTTGCGCACCTCTGGTCGGTTCAGCGTTAGGGTGGCGACGGGGCCACTGCGAGTGACGATGACGGTCATAGCGATCCCATGATATCACAGGAGGGGCGCAGCAGTTGCCGCACGCGACCACGTGGGCCGCAATTGAGGGGCGCCTGCGACGCCCCTACGGCATTGCCGGCGGTGGGGCGTTTGGTATGGTGGGGCGCCGTTCCAGCGAGCATGGCGCAGCCTGGGGGTGGCGGGCAGCGCTATCACATGCGGAACACCCCGAAGCGCGTCGGCTCGATCGGCGCGTTGGCGGCGGCGGAGAGGCCGAGCGCCAGCACCATGCGGGTATCGGCCGGGTCGATGATCCCGTCATCCCACAGGCGGGCGGTGGAATAGTAGGGGTGCCCCTCGCGCTCATAGGTCTGCAAGATCGGGTCCACGAACGCCTGGCGTGCCTCGTGGCTCATGTCCTGCCCGCGGGCGCGCAGCGCGTCCAGCCGCACAGTAAGCAGCACGCTGGCCGCCTGCTGGCCGCCCATCACACTGATGCGGGCGCCGGGCCACATCCAGAGCTGGCGCGGCGCGTAGGCCCGCCCGCACATGGCGTAGTTACCGGCGCCGAACGAGCCGCCGATCACCACGGTGAACTTCGGCACGCTGGCGTTGGCCACCGCCATCACCATCTTGGCGCCGTCCTTGGCGATGCCGCGGCCCTCATACTCGCGGCCCACCATGAAGCCGGTGATGTTCTGCAGGAACACCAGCGGCACGCTGCGTGCGCAGCACAGCTCGATGAAGTGCGCCCCCTTGAGCGCGCTCTCCGAGAACAGGATGCCGTTGTTGGCCACCACACCCACCGGGATGCCGTGGATGTGGCCGAAGCCGCACACGAGCGTCGCGCCGTAGTCCGGCTTGAACTCGTGCAGCCGGCTGCCGTCCACCACGCGGGCGATCACCTCGCGCGCGTCCAGCTGCCGCCGCGGGTCGCGCGGGATAAGGCCGTAGAGCTCGCGCGGGTTGTAGCGCGGCTCCTCCGGCTCGGCCAGCTCCCATGGCCAGCGTTTGGGCGCGTTGAGGTGCGCGACGATCTCACGCACGATCGCCAGCGCGTGCAGGTCGTCCTCAGCCATATGGTCGGCCACGCCGGAGCGCTGAGTGTGCACGGCGGCCCCGCCCAACTCCTCGGCGCTCACCTCCTCGCCGGTGGCGGCCTTCACCAGCGGTGGGCCGCCGAGGAAGATCGTGCCGGTGCCGCGCACGATCACCACCTCGTCGCTCATAGCTGGCACGTAGGCACCCCCGGCGGTGCAGCTCCCCATCACGGCGGCGATCTGCGGGATACCCAGAGCCGACATCTGGGCCTGGTTGTAGAAGATCCGCCCGAAGTGGTCGCGGTCGGGGAATACCTCAGCCTGCAGCGGCAGGAAGGCGCCGCCGCTGTCCACCAGGTAGATGCAGGGCAGGCGGTTCTGCTGCGCGATCTCCTGGGCGCGCAGGTGCTTCTTGACGGTGAGCGGGTAGTAGGTGCCGCCCTTCACCGTGGCGTCGTTGGCCACTACCATCACCTCGCGGCCCGCCACGCGCCCGATACCGGTGACGATCCCGGCCGCCGGCACGTCATCCTCGTAGACCTGGTAGGCGGCGAGTGGCGAGAGCTCCAGGAAGGGCGCGCCAGGGTCCAGCAGGCGCGCCACCCGCTCGCGCACGAAGAGCTTGCCGCGCGCCTCGTGCCGGGCGCGCGCCTCGGCCCGGCCGCCCTCGCGCGCCTCGGCCAGCCTGGCCCGCAGGTCCGCCAGCAGCGCGGTGGTGGCCTCCTCGTTGGCGCGGAACTCGTCCGAGTGTATGTCTACGAAGGATGTGATGTTGGCCATGTCAGGTGATGCGGAACTCCCGCAGAAACCGGGCGCTCTCCTCCGGCAGGGCGGTGTTGATGAACATGCCGCTGCCAAGCTCGAAGCCGGCGCTGTGCGAGACGCGCGGGATGATCGGCAGGTACCAGTGGAGGTGGCGGGCGGTGTGCTCGCACTGTGGCGCGGTGCGGATCACATAGTTGTAGTCCGGGTCGTTGAGGGCGAAGTAGATGCGGCGCAAGATATCGCGCAGCAGGGCGGCCAGGTCGCGCAGTTCCTCGGGGGTGGTGCCCCCGAAGCTGGCGGCGTGACGGCGCGGCACGATCCACAGGTGGAAGGGCGAGAACGCCGCGTAGGGGACGAAGGCGCTGAAGTGCTGCGTCTCTGCGACGAGCCGCTCGCCCGAGGCCTCCTCGTCGGTGCGCATGCGGCAGATCACGCACTCGCCGTGGTCGTCGAAGTAGCGGCGGGCCTCGGCGGCGCGAGCGCGGACGGTGTATGGCACCACGGGCAGCGCGATGATCTGGGCGTGCGGGTGCAGCAGCGAGGTGCCCGCGGTGGGGCCGTGGTTCTTGAAGCAGATCACCTGCTCCACGCGCTCGTCCTCGCCGTAGGCCCACGAGCGCAGCTGGAAGGCGCGCAGTGTGCCCTCCACCTCGTCTACGGTCTCGAGCGCTGGGTTAGTGTTGTGCAGGCGCGACTCGACCACCACCTCGTGGTAGCCGACGCCAGGGATCGAGCGGTGGATGCCGTCCAGCTGCCGCTCGCCGTCGCTATCCTCCTGCAGGGCCGGGTAGCGGTTGCGCACCACCCGCTGCTGCCACGGACCCTCGGCTGGCAGGCGCAGCCGTTCCAAATCCAGCTCCTCGTTGCCGGGGCAGAACGGGCAGCGGTCGTCATAGGGGGGGATGGCGGTGTGCTCGCGATGCGGCAGTGCGAACTGCTCGGGACGCTTTGCGCGCTCGGTGGCGATGATGACCCACTCCCTAGTGGCGAGGTTCTGGCGGATCTCCGGCATGACGATCTCCGACCGGCGGGTACGTGTCATGCATTATAGCAAAATCGTGTGGGCGTGCGAGGGGCGTATCCGCAAAGTGGGAGGTTTGGAGGGGCGCAGCCCCTCCAAACGAACCTTTGAGAAGATTTGTTGGGGGCCGCGCCCCGTGGGGGTGCGGGGGCCGCAGGCCCCCGCACCCCCACGGGGGAGGATGTGGCGGGCGAAGCCCTCCACGCCTCTCGTTGCACACGCGCGCCGTCGGCGAAGGCGCCACTGCTGGCGATGCCGGTGGTGCCGCTGGTGCCGGAGGCCTCCGGCTGCTGGTTGGTGGAGGTGGGCGACTCGAAGACGAAGTGCTGCCAGGCCACGGCGCCCGCCAGCGAGCCGTAGATAGGGGCCACCATGCCGATGTCATGTTCCTCTGGCATAGCCCCCTCCTCTGCGCCTGTAGGTAGCGTGTGGCGCAAGAGGCGTGCCGCGGCAGCCTGGCCTTCGTGTCCTGCGTGTCTTCGTGGTTTAGTGCCTATCCGACTATCGTTGGGAGGGGGCAGGGGGGGG
>DATMBA010000546.1:0-10890 GCA_035559635.1 Roseiflexaceae bacterium | reverse complement strand
CACGCGGTGGGGTGGGGGCGAACTGCAGGCGTGCCACCAGCATCCCCATCGGCGTGTCGGCGTGGAAGGGCATTGCGCCAGTGAGCAACTCGTAGAGCACCACGCCGAGCGCGTAGATGTCGCTGGCCGGGCCAAGGTTCGCCTGGCCCTGCGCCTGCTCGGGGGACATATACTCGGGCGTGCCCATGACGGTGCCGGCCAGCGTCAGGCCCGCGCCGGCGCTCCCGCGTGCCAGGCCGAAGTCGGTGAGGTACACCCAGCCGCCGCGGTCCACCATCATGTTGGTGGGCTTGATGTCGCGGTGGATCACCCCCTGGCTGTGGGCGTAGTCCAGCGCGCCGGCCACCTGCTCCAGCAGCCCCACGGCGCGCTCGAGGGGCAGGGCGCCCTCGCGCAGCGCCAGATCCTTGAGCGTCTCGCCCTGGATGTATTTCATGGCGATGTAGTGCAGCCCCTCAGCGGCGCCCACGTCGAAGATCGGCACGATGTGGGGGTGCTCGAGGGCTGCGGCGCTGCGCGCCTCCTGCAGAAAGCGGGCGATGTAGCTCTTGTCCAGGCCCAGCTCGGGCGGCAGGATCTTGAGCGCCACCACCCGGTCCAGGTCCGTCTGGCGCGCGCGGTAGACCACGGCCATGCCGCCGCTGCCGAGGGGGGCGATGATCTCATAGCGGCCGAGCGTCCGCCCGACGAGGTTGAGGTCCGGCATGGAAGTGTCCTTGTGCTGCAAGGAGGCCGCGCACTATTGTATTAAACGTAGCGGGGCCGGGAAGTGGTACACCTCCAGGGATAATGATACCACGGAAGGGGGACAGCGGATAGGGAGCGGATGAGCGGATAGACAGCGGATAGGGAGCGGATAAGCGGATAGACAGCGGATAGGGAGCGGATAAGCGGATAGCGGATCAGTGGCGGTGCGCTGGTGTTGCAGACGATAGACCAGCGCCGCGCAATCCCCGGCATGGCGGCAACGCGGCGGCGATGCGGCGGCAATGTCGGCGATGCGATCGTAGGGGCGCAGCAGGGGCCGACCATGTTCTGCAACATACGTTGTCATGTGTGCCCCTGCTGCGCCCTTACGGCATGGCGGCCGGCGGGGCGGCGGGGGATACGGCATCGCGGCCGGCGGGGCGTTGGGGGATGGCACGGCGCCCCATCACCCCGGCATCGCGGTGGGGAGGGCGTGGGGATCGCTGGCGCCGCCAACGCCCTCCGATGCTGCCTCGTACTTGCGCAGCCCTCCGAATTGTAATCTTCCCGTAATCAGGTAAACACACCTTCACAATTTAGTACCAACGCACTATCGAGAACCTCTTTACAACCGTGCTATAGTTAGTCTTGACACTCTATGGCCTGAATCCGGCCCTGCGCTGCCGTGAAGGAGCCCCCGATGTCACGTCACTCCCGGTTTGTTCTCCATGTGATCGTGGTCTGTGTGCTGCTCTCACTCTGTGTCGTGGCGGCAGAGCGGCCGACGGTCGTTCAGGCAGCGGGTGAATTCTGGGTCACCACCACCGCGGACATGGACGGCGTGACGTGCGGGGATCCGTGTTCGCTGCGCCAGGCGATCAACGCGGCCAACGCGGCCGGCGATGCGGTGGTGCGGTTCAGGATTCCCTCCAGTGATGCAGGATTCCAATCCAACGGTTTCATCCGCACCTGGCGTATCACCCTCAGCAGTGCGCTCGGCGGCCTGCCCGCGCTCGAAGCGGGCACCGACATCGACGGCGTCTCACAGCAGTCGGCCAATATTGGCGTGTTCAACCCCCTTGGCCCGGACATCATCGTGGACGGGCGCACCCTGCTCAACCGCAGCGGTATCACGATCAACAGCCCGGACGCCGTCAGCGAGGTGCGCGGTCTGGCGATCGTCAACTTCAATGGCAGCGGTGGCTTCGGCCAGGGCGTGGGGATCAACGTCGTCGCCGGCAGCGGCCATATCATCCAGGGCAACTTCGTCGGCGTCGATCAGCAGAACATTCCGACTCAGGCTGGCGGCAACGGCTTCGCCGGCATCTGGGTGCAGGGCGGTGCGAGCGCGGTCACCATCGGCGGCCAGATCACCAACCAGGAGCAGTCCAATATCATCTCGAATAACAATCTGGATGGCATCGTCCTGCAGGGCAGCAACAACATCGTCCGTGGCAACTATATCGGCACCGACTACGGCGCGTTCATCGACCTGCCGAACCAGGGCGCGGGCGTGCTGGTCTACTCCAGCACCGGCAATGTCATCGGCCCCGGCGCCGGCCAGGATGCCACCTACGGCAATTTCATCTCCGGCAACCGCGACTACGGCATCGTGCTCGATGGTGGCCGCAGCACCGAGATCGCCGGCAACTACATCGGGATCGGCGTCGACGGCGTCGTGGGCAGCCCGACCAACGGTCAGGCCGTGCGTAGCGCGCCCAACGGCGCCGGCGGTATTGAGCTTAACTCCGACACCCGCCCGGCGACCGGCAACCAGATCGGCGTTCCCTCCCGGCCGCGCAACTTCATCTCCGGCAACCAGGGGCCCGGCATCCGCCTGCGCAGCTTGAAGACCTCGGCGACGATCGTCAATAACGTCATCGGGCTCGACGGCCAGGGCCAGCCGATGGGCGCGCCGAACAATATCGGCGGCGGTGTCGTGGTGAGCGGCGGCGCGACCGACGTGACGATCGGCGGGCCGACGTTCGACGATAACAACGTGATCTCCGCCAACGGTGGCGCCGGCATCTTCATCAGCGCGCCTAGTCTCAGCTCCCTCTCTGTCAACAATCGGATCCTGAACAACTGCATCGGCACCGGCACCGCCTGCCAGTTCAACCGGACGGTGCCCTCGCCGTTTGCGAACGCCGGCTCCGGCATCGTGATCGGCAATCACGTCCGCCAGACGACGATCGGCGGCGCCGGGGATTCGCTCAACATCATTGGCTACAACCTGGGCTACGGCATCGCGATCACCGGCACTGGGGTGCTCACGACGACGATCGCTGGCAACGCTATCCGCTTCAACTCGCTCGACGGCATCTTCGTGAGTGGCGCGGGCAACACCCAGATCGGCGGCGCCGCCGAGGATGACCCGATCATTGTCTCCGACAACCTGCAGAACGGCATCCGCCTGGCGAACGCATCCACCAACAGCATCCAGTTCGGCACCCTCAATACCAATGGCGCGAACGGCCTCTTCGTCAGCGGCGGCTCGCTCACCGAGGTGCAGTTCCTCACCCTGAGCAGCAACGGCCAGAACGGCATCCGCTTCACCGACAGCACGACGATGACGGTAACGTTCAACCAGGTGCGGCAGAACCAGCAGCACGGCATCCTGGTGAGCGGCGCGGGCATGCGCGACGTGGCGATCGGGGCCAACACGGTGCTCACCAACACGCTCAGCGGCATCTATGGGTCCGGCAGTTCGACCAACACGAACATCACGGGCAACCTGGTGCGCGGCCACAACGGCAGCGGCATCCGCTGGGACGGCCCGGCCACCGATACGCTGATCAGCAACAACACGGTCTACTCGAACACGCTGCTCGGTGCGGGCGTCACGGCGCCGCAGCACGCTATCTGGCTCGCAAGCGCCGGCGGCACGAACGCGACCATCACCGGCAATTTCGTGCGCGGCAACGCCAACGGCGCCGGGATCGTGCTCGGCCCGCTGAACAACGCCAGCATCAGCGCCAACACCGAGGTGAACCGCAATGGCCTCGAGGGCATCCGTGTGGACGGCCCGGCGCTCAACACGCTGATCACCGGCAACACGGTGATCAGCAACACGCTGGTCGGCACCGGCGCCGGCGGCATCGTGATCTCCAGCACCACTCAGCTCACCATGAGCACTAACACGGTGCGTGGCCACACGAACCGCCCCGGCATCCTGCTCACCGCCGCCAATAATGCGCTGCTCGAGGGCAACAGCGCGACGAAGAACCAGGTGGGCCTGGCCATCAGCGGCGGCATCAGCACCACCGTGCGCGCGGGCCTGTTCAACCAGAACAGCCAGCACGGCGTGCTCGCCACCGCCACCTCGCAGCTGACGCTCACCCAGCAGACCGAGATGAACCTGAACGGCGGCAGCGGCGCCCGCATCCTCGGCGCCTCCTCCCAGGTGAACATCGTCGACACCCGCGTGTACTCCAACACAGTCAACGGCGTCCAACTGGGCGACGGCGGCGGCGGGCCGCACCCGCAGCGGGTGAAGATCCTCGATACGCGCTTCACCGGCAACGGCTACGTGAACAGCTCTGGCCAGCCCACGGTGGAGCTCCCGGTGGCCCCGGCCTTCTACGGCCTCGGCATCGTCTTCAGCCCGCAGGGGCCGCCGGAGAGCGCCTCCAACCCGAACCACGATATCGACCCGCCCACCAACATCGCGATCTCGCCGGAGGGGGTCGTGACCGGGCGGGTGGACACCGGCGGCGGGCCGCAGTCCTGCCTGCCGGCTGCCACGTGCCGCGTGCAGGTCTTTCGCGCCAGCCCCGCCAGCCGGGACGGCCAGGGGCGCGACCGGATCGGTGATACCACCGTGAGCGCCAGCGGCATGTTCACCGTGTCGGTGGGGGCCATCCCGGCCCAGCTGGCGCTCACCGCCACCGACCAGAACGGCAACACGTCGCCCTTCGGCCTGTTCACCGCCACGCCCGGACTGGAGATCGGCCCGGACCGCACCGCGAGCGCCAGGCCCGGCGATGTGGTCACCTACACGCACCGGGTGACGAACACCGGCAACATCCACTTCACCAGCCTGCTGCTCAGCGCCACCTCCTCGCGCGGCTGGGACCAGATCACGATCACTCCCTCGGGTGCCTTCTCCGTCCGGCCCGGCGAGTCGCAGCTGATCACCGTCTCGGTGAAGCTGCCCACCGGCGCGGACCCGCGCGTTGCCGCGAGCGGCGGGCCGGATACGCTGACGGTGACGGTGACCGGCAGGTACCGGCTGGAGGGCCAGACGGCGGACCAGGTGGTGAGCGACACGGCGCTGGATGTGACGAACGTCGAGGCGAAGGTGGTGATCGAGCTGGTGCCGCCAGCGCTCAGCGGGCGCGGCCTGCCCGGCACGACGCTGCCCTACGTCCACACCATCCGTAACAGCGGCAACATCGCGTCCACCATCGCGCTGACGGTGAGCACCAACCTTAACCCGCCCGGCGTGTCCCCGCCGCCGTGGGTCACGACGCTCTCGCCCTCCGGGAACATCACGCTGCAGCCCGGCGAGCAGCGTTCGGTGAGTGTGCTGGTGACCATCCCGCCGCGCTCCACCAACGTCACCTCCGGCACGGTGGCGCTCACCACGCTGCGCGTGACCACCGTGGACCCGGTGGATGCGACCCAGAACCGGGTGTTCACCGACACCACCACCGTGACGTTCGACGCCCAAGCGCGCATGCTGGCCAACACCACAGCGGACGGCGCGGCCGACGAGGTGACGCCCATCCTGCACACGGTGGAGAACCTCAGCAACGGCCCGGCGACCTTCCGGCTGCTCTATAATTCGAGCCTGGGCAGCACGGTGACGTTCCAGTCCCAGAGCGGCACGCCGCTCACCGGCCCGCAGCAGAACACCTTCTCGATGCCGCGGCTGGACGAGGGCGGCGGCCCGGCGCGCTTCAACTTCGTGGCCAACATCCGTGTGAATCGCCAGGCGCTGCCGGGGCAGACCGACACGGTCTACATCTACCTGGTGGACACCCAGGGGAACATCGTGGGCGGCGCCTTCGTGATCGACACGATCCGCGTCACCCGTGGCGCTATGGCCCCACGGCTCTATCTGCCGGTGGTGGCAAAGTAGATCGGATCAGGGAGGCCACAGCCCTCCCTGCAACCCAGATAGGAACAGGGGAGGGCCAGGGAGGGCTATGCCCTCCCTGCAACCCACCCCACTTGTGATTGAGGAGGGGCGCGTGGCGCATTCCTACCGACGGCTGTGCATTCTGGCGCTGCTGGCGCTGCTGGCCGCGCTCGCGCCCCCCGCGCGCCTGGCCCTCGCGGCCACATTCACTGTCACGACGACGGCCGATACCGACGACGGCCTGTGCAACGCCGCCAACTGCACGCTGCGTGAGGCGATCGCCGCCGCCAACGCCAGCCCCGGCCCCGACACGATCCTGTTCAATATCCCGATAACCGACCCGGGGTATGTGTCCGCCGGCGGGGCCAGTTACTGGCGCATCATGCCGGCCACCCAGCTACCCGCGCTGAGCGGCGGCGAGACGACGATCCAGGGGCCGGCCGCCACCGATGCGCCGGCCACCGCCTGGCCGCACCCGCGCATCGTGCTCGACGGCACCGCCATCGGCGGGTCCGGCGGGCGCGGCCTCGTGATCACCTCGGCGAACAACACCATCCGCCGCCTGACGATCGTCAACTTTCTCCAGACGGTGTTCGTCTTCACCGACGACGCTGGCGTCGGGGTGCTGATCGACGGCGCGGGCGCCACCGGCAACCGCGTCGAGGGGTGCTACATTGGCGTCGCCCCGGACGGGACATCCGGCGCCGGCAACGCCTCCTACGGCGTGCGCATCAGCGGCGGAGCGAGCAACAACACCATCGGCGGCCCGCTCGCCGCGCAGCGCAACGTGATCGCCGCCAACGGCGCCGGCGACTTCGGCCGCGCGAACGTCTATGTGGTGGGTAAGAATAACGCCGCTCCCACCCCCGACGTGCCGGGCGTGGGGAATGTCATCCAGGGCAACTTCATCGGCACGCGCGCCGACGGCACCGCGCAGGTGGGGGGCGGCAACGGCCGCCACGGCGTGTGGGTGGACGAGCTCGCCAACGGCACGCAGATCCTGGGCAACCTGATCGCCGGCCATAACCACCTGACGCGCACCGTGTACGGCGTGAACCTGTCCGGCGGCGGCGTGGGCACCTACCCGCAGAACACCACCATCCGCGGCAATATCTTCGGCCTGCGCGCCGACGGCCAGCCCTCCGGCGTCTCCCCGCTCTACAATTACATCGGCCTGCGCATCGAGCGCGCGACGAACACGGTGATTGGCGGGCCGACCCCCGCCGACCGCAACATTATCTCCGGCAGCGGCGACACGCCCTCCGGCGTGCTGTGCGATGCCACCAGCGTCGCCGGCGTGCTCATCACCTCCTCCGGGGCCACCAGCACGCTGCTCGAGGGCAACTATATCGGCCTGGACGTGGACGGCGACCCGCTGGGCGGGAGCGGCACGAGCGCGATGGGCAACCTGGGCTACGGCGTGCTGATCACCAGCAACTCCACCGGCGCCACGGTGCGCGGCAACGTGATCTCCAACAACCAGTGCGACGGGGTGCGCGTCAGCAGTAATGGCAACACCGTGGAGCGCAACCTGGTTGGCACCGATATCGCCGGCAACGCCAGCGGCCCGGCCCTCGCCAACGGCAACGCCGGCGTCCGCATCGAGCGCGGCAGCGGCAATCGAGTGCTGACGAACACAGTGGCGATCGGGCCTGGCGCGCTGAGTGGCGTGCTGCTCAAGCCCACCAGCAGCACCGATGTGACCAACACCACCATCCAGGGCAACCTGATCGGCCTGCGCGCCGACGGCACCCCGCTGGCGCCGGTGATCGACAACAGCGCCGCGCTGCTGCTGGACCGTGCCCCCTCGCCCGCGCTCGGCAACGTCTCCGGCACGACGATCGCTGGCAACCGAATCGGCGGCGCCGAGCACGGCGTCCAGATCGAGGATAACGCGGCCGGCGGCAACGTGCTGCGCGCCAACACCATCGGCCCCAGCTCCGGCCCCAGCGGCGCGCCGGGCATCACCACCGGCTTCGGCGTCTGGCTGCTGCGCGCCGGCGGCAACACGATCGGCGGGAACAGCGCCGCGGACGGCAACACGATCTTCGGCAGCGGCGCCCACGGCATCTTCCTGGACGGCGCGGACTCCGGCAACACGACGATCGCCAACAACACGGTACGCGACAACGTCGGCGACGGGGTGCGCGTGCGGGCCGCCACTGGCGTGCTGATCGACCGCACCGCCACGCGCGCCAACGGCGGCAGCGGCATCCTGCTGGCCGAGGGCGGCAACGCCGACATGCCGGCGCCCACTTTCCCCCCCAGCCCTTTCACGGCCAGCCCCACGCCCCGCCTGACGGTCAACGTGGACGCCACCCGCTGCGCCGGCGGCTGCACGGTGCAGGTGTTCACCAGCCCCACGAGCGAGCCGGGCGAGGGGCCGCGCTACCTGGCGCAGGCCACCGTCTCCGGCGGCAGCGCGGCGGTGGATGTGCCGGGTTGCGACCGCTACCTCACCGCCACGGTGCGCGACAACGCCACCGGCAACACCTCGCCCTTCTCCACCGCGGTGGTGGACACCGTCACCGGCTGCGCCGCGGCGAGCATCACGCTCAGCGAGGAGGTGCGGATCTCGCCGCCGGGCAGCGGCCCGGTGCCCCCCGGCACCGCCGTGGTCTATGAGTACACCGTGACGAACACCGGCGGCCTGCCGGCCACGGTGACGATCAGCCGCACGCCGGGGGCCGGCTGGGCCGGCGCGCCGGTGCCGAACACCCTGACGGTGAGCGCCGGCGCGCCGCAGACCTTCCGCATCACGGTGAATGTGCCGGCGGACGCGCCCGGCGGGGCCAGCGACACCATCCAGGTCACGGCCACCGGCGGCACATCGCCGCAGACGGTCTCGACCACCACCCAGGTGGCGCAGGTGTTCGGCGTGGACATCGAGCCGGAGCCGCCGCAGACGCGCAATTTCACCCCTGGCGTGACGTCGGCCATCACGTTCACCCACGTGGTGACGAACACCGGCAACGGCCCGGATACCTTCAGCTTGACCACCGTCACGACGCCGACGCTGGCCAGCGTGACGGTGACGCCGCTCACCAGCTGCGCGAATGTGGCCGCCGGAGCGAGCTGCCGCGTGCAGGTGAACGTGCCGTTGCCGGCCTCGCCCGCGCCCGCCTACGATATCGCCGTGACCGCGGCCTCGGCCGGCGGCCCGAGCGCGCGCGACACGGCCCTGAACCGCGCGGTGGGTGTGGCCGCCATCCCCG
Organism: Roseiflexaceae bacterium; assembly: GCA_035559635.1. GTDB lineage: Bacteria > Chloroflexota > Chloroflexia > Chloroflexales > Roseiflexaceae > CALJIC01. The sequence continues at coordinate 1,905 of DATMBA010000546.1, read as the reverse complement.
GGCTCGACCCGCTGGATCAGACGCGCACGGGCCTTCCCGGCGAGACGGTGACCTTCACCCGCACGGTGACGAACGTCGGCACTGCGACCGGCGCATTCACGCCCACGCTGGCGGTGGTGGCGCCGCCGCCCGGCTGGAGCGCTGTGCTGACCCCCACTGCGTCCTTCACGCTGGCCGTGGATGAGGGCGAGGTCATCACCCACACCGCAACGATCCCGCCGCTGCCCACGGCGCCCCTGAGCGGCACGCTCGTTGTCGCGCGCGTCACCGTCACATCCGAGGACGGGATCGCCGTCACGGGTGAGGACCGGGTGCTGGTGGGGCTGCGGCCGAGCTTCAGCTTCGGCCCGGCCCTCACGCCGCTGGACGCCGCCCCAGGGGAGGAGGTGAGCTTCAGCCACACCCTGACGAACACCGCCAACGGGCCGGACAGCTTCACCGTGCTGGTGACACCCACCGCCGACCTGGAGATCCTCTCGGTCACGCCGGCCGATCCGATCGCGCTGGGCGTGGGGGAGTCGGTGGAGGTGGAGGTGCGGGCGCGGGTGCGGGACTTCAGCGCGCCGGGGGCGCAGAGCATCCAGCTGAGCGCGCAGACGCGCAGCAGCCCGAAGCCCGCCCCGGCGGCGCACACCGACGTGGTGAACGTGCTGGCGGTGGCCGGCATCAGCCTCTCGCCGGCGCAGGTGAAGCCGGCGCTCACGCTCCCCGCGACGGTCACTTTCACCCACGTGCTGACGAACGTCGGCAACGTGGCCGGCACCTTCCTGGTGACGCCGACGCTCGTCGGGCCGGCGCCCGGCTGGAACCTGGGCGCTGTGACCGAGGACCCGGCCGGGTGCCTGACAAACCTGGCCTCCGGCGCGACGTGTCGCTTCACGGTGGCGGTGAGCGTGCCGGACGAGCCGCTGCCCGCGAGCCGCGGCTACGGCGTGCGCATCGATGTGGCCTCCGGCGCGGCCTCGGCCAGCGTCACCGACACCGTGAGCGTCGGGCCGGTGGCGCGGCTGGCGTTCGCCCCGGACCGGGCGGGTTCCACCGCGCCGGACACGCCGATCGAGTACACCCATACGCTCACCAACACCGGCAACGTCACCGCCACCTTCACGCTGAGCGCGACGCTCGTGCCGGCGGGCTGGCCCGCGCCACAGATCATCCCCGCGGCGCTGCCGGACGTGGCGCCGGGTGTGACCGAGACGGTGCGGGTGCGCGTGACGCCGCCGCCGAACACACCGGCCGGCGGGCCGTTCGATGTCCGGGTGACGGCGCAGTCCTCGGTGGCGCCCAACCCCACCGCTAGCGTGACCGATACCACCACGGTGATCCCTGCCCCGGGCGCGCAGCTCACGCCGGCCAGCCAGACCCTGCCGGTCTTCCCGACACCCACGCAGGGCGACACGGCGACCTTCGGGCTGAGGCTCGCCAACAGCGGCAACACCGCCATCAGCTACACGCTCGGCCTGGCGCCGCTTGCGCCGGGCGCCCCCTGGACCGCGCTGATCACCCCGACGGAGACGGCGGTGCTACCGGCGGATGTGAGTGTCACCCAGCCGGTCACGGTGACCGTCAGCGTGCCAGCGGGTGCAAGCGGCGCGCAGGCCTTCCGGGTGGAGGCGCGCCACGGCGCGACGGACGAGTTGCTGGCGACCGCCACCGTGACCGCCACCGCCGCCACGCCACTCGGCGACCTGCTCACGCCGGCCGAGAACCGGCGCACCGCGCTGCCCGGCACGACGGTGGTCTACACCCACACCCTGACGAACATCCGCCCGGTGTCGGACACCTTCACGCTGAGCTACATCTCGCCGTTCGGCTGGCCGACGAGCGTGGCGCCGGGGAGCGTATTCCTGCCGGCGGGCGGGACAAGCACGGTGATCGTGACCATCCTCGTGCCGACGGGCGTGG
>DATMBA010000545.1:0-5592 GCA_035559635.1 Roseiflexaceae bacterium | reverse complement strand
CGGCGGGAGCGGAGAGGACCTGGAACGGAGTAGGCAACGGAGGGGGAGCGGCGGGAGCGGAGAGGACCTGGAACGGAGGGAGCACGGAGAGAGCAACGGACAACCAAGCGGAGTAGTGGATGCTGTGGCTGGTTGCTGGATGTTCCTGTGCATGGTAGGATCGGTTGGCGTTGTGGATACGGGTCACGTGGCGCTACCTGAGTCCTGGATGCTCGCGAGCGCGGGGTGGAAGTGTGGTGGCGCCTCTGGCAAACATCTCCGCCTTGTGCCCATACGGTCCTACACGATGAGGATTAGGTGTATGTCTATTTCAGCCGATATCGCGCGGGTGCTGCTGCGGGCGGGGGCGGTGCTGCTGCGGCCGGACGAGCCGTTCACGTTCGCGTCCGGCCTGCGCTCGCCGATCTACTGCGACAACCGGCTGCTGCTGGGGGATGTGGCGGCGCGCCGGGCGGTGGCGGCGGCGTTCGCGGGGGTGTGCGGCGACGCGGAGGTGGTGGCGGGCACGGCGACGGCGGGCATCCCGTGGGCGGCGTGGGCAGCCGAGGCGTTGGGGCTGCCGATGGCGTACGTGCGCGGCGCGGCCAAAGGGCACGGGCGCGGCCGGCAGGTGGAGGGCGCAGCGGTGGCCGGGCGGCGGGTGGCGCTGCTGGAGGACACGATCAGCACCGGGGAGAGCGCGCTGGCGGCGGCGGCGGCGTTGCGTGGCGAGGGCGCAGACCTGCTGGGCTGCGTGGGGATCTTCACCTGGGGCTGGCCTGCCACGGCGGCGGCCTTCGCGGCGGCTGGAGTGGCGCTGCGGACGCTGACGGCGCTGCCGGATCTGCTGGCGGCGGCGGTGGCGGAGGGGCGGCTGGCGCCCGAGCAGCGGGCGCTGGTGGAGCGCTGGGCGGCCGACCCACAGGGCTGGACGGCAGCAGCGGGCCGCTAACTTCTGCCTGCTATGCCGGGATTAGTGCCACAGAAGGCACAGGGTTGGAAGCATCTGGCCGCTAGGCCCTGCGCCGTGCCCCTCAGGGCGCCGGGGCGCCGGGAGGCGTGTTGACGATCTCGGCCTCGCCGCTGCCTTCGCCGGCGGTAGTGTGTGCGGGGGCGGGCGGCGGGGGCGGATCGAGCGCGAGGTGATCGCGCGGCGTCTCCGGGCCAGCCGTGACCGCGGTGTGCGTCGCGGCAGGCACCTCGGCACCGCGCGGGACGTTGGCGATGATGACGCCCGCCTCGTCGGGGGCGCGATCCGCAGGGTGCTGATCCTCAGCGTGGTCTTCGTGATCGTGATGGTCCAGGCCATAGGCGGTGACGAGGCTGGCGCGGCGGATGCGCCGGTCGTACTCGCGGTAGACGGCCTGGGCGATGCTGGCGAACCAGTGGGACATGGTGACACCTGCTACAAGCGGACCCTGGTCGAGCAGCGCTGTATAGGGTGCATTATACCGCAAGGAGGGGAGACAGCGGATCAGCGGATTATCCGCTGATCCGCTGTCTCTCTGTTGTCCCGCTGCCCCACTCCCTGCTACAGCGCATCCGAGTACGCCGGGCGACCGTTGGCGGCGTTGGCCGGCTCCTCGTGGGGCGGCGGCTCCTCGGCGGCCTGGGCGGGCGTGGCGAAGCTGAACTCCTGCGCCCACGCCTGGACATCGGGCCAGTCCCGCAGTGCCATCTCGACGACGGGCTCGGGCCGCCACAGCCCGCGCAGGTAGGGGAGGTCCACGCTCTGGGGGTGGAGGCTGGCGAGCGGAAAGACGGTAGTCGTCTCGCCCTTGCCCCATTGCTCCTCCTTGCCGGCACCCAACGGCAACGCCAGTTCGTAGAGCTGGACGACGTCCGGGTGCTTCGCGCGGTCGATCAGGCCGTCTGCCACCTCGCAGACACGCACGTGGTCGATCAGCGCCGCGAGCAATTCGTCCGTCATGCGGCTGCGCACGCTGATCTGCACCGGGCGCGGGTAGAGGACGGGGGTCTGCGTTTTGCTCTCTCCCGCCCCCCCGATCTGCAGGTAGCCGCGGATGGCCAGCTTGCTGCGCTCCCCCTCGCCGCGGCCCCAGCGGATGCCGATGCCGGCCTCGACGGTGGCGGCGATGTTGCGCTGCGAGAGGCTGGATGCGACCGTGGGCGCAACTGGGCCGCTGGTGATGGGGAAGATCCGCACCTGCTCGCCCAGATTCCAGTGGCGCACGATCTGCGCCGGGCCGCCCTGCCGCGGGTGGCGGATCTCCATCTGGCTGATGCCGGCGGCCTCCATCGCCGCGTCGAACTCGTGATCCTTGCCGACCTCGGCGTAGAAGCCGACATGCGACACGAAGCGCCCGGCCCCCGGTGTGAGCCGCCCCTCGTTCTTGCCGTTCGCCCACTGGATCGTCATGGCATCCTGGACCATGCGGACTCGGTTGCGGCCGATGCTCATCGCTCGTTCCTCTCGTTCATACTCGTACATTTGTTCGGGTATTATACACTGTGTGGAGGGGGATGTCAATGGCCGTAATGCTTGCACAGGGCTACGTCAACGTCCGTAGGTGGCGTCTCATGCCCGGCGCATGCACGCGCGGGCGATCCTTCACGAAGGCCGCATGCGCAGCCTGAGACTAGCCCGCGCCGGCGAGCCTGGCCGAGTCTCGCCTGCCGCAGGGTGCCCGCTGAGCCCGGCTTGGCGTGGGATGACGCCGGAGACCCGATAATGTGCTCACCGTCCATCAGCCGCCGGGCGTGGGCGGCGCCCACACGACTCGTCGCCACACCCGGACACGATGTATACTAGCACCATGAAGCACGCGGCCTTCGTTCTCGGCCTGGCCCTCCTCCTGCTCTCGGCCGCCGGTACGGCGACATTCGCGCCTCGCGCGGCGCCGCACCAGGGTGCTCACGGCGCTGCCCACTAACACGTGCGCCGATCTCCAGCGCGACCCAGCCGCGCGTGCTCGTGACGCCGCCCGGCACTAGGAGGGCCGGGGAGGAGATGCCTCCCGGGACGCCCCGTTCGCTCGTTCGCAGGCCGGGCCTGCACCGATGTGGGAGGGCCGGGGAGGGCATGCTTCCCGGAACACCCCGTTCGCTCGTTCGCAAGCCGGGCCTGCACCGATGTAAGGAGAGCACGCACGTGGAGATCAGACAAGTCGGGATCACAGGCAACAGCTTCACGCCGGGTGGGCCGAATCGCAAGGTACGGATGGTGGTGATGCACTCCACCGCGGCGCGCGGACCGGGGGACTTCAACTACCTGCGGCGGGGCGGCGCGCCCGATCGGCCGGTGTCGATCCACTACTACATCGCCAAGGACGGCACGATCTCGCAGATGGTGCCGGACCACGACATCGCCTGGCAGGCCGGCAAGAGCAGCTGGAAGGTGGACGGCCAGGTGGTGGCGCCGAGCTGCAACCCGATCTCGGTCGGGATCGAGCTGGAGAACCTGAACACCGGCCGCGATCCGTACCCCGAGGCGCAGTACCAGGCGGCGCTGTGGCTCACCAGGCACCTGGTGACGAAGTACAACATCCCGCGCAGCCAGGTGGTGCGCCACCTGGACATCTCGCCAGGGCGCAAGACCGACCCGCGGGGCTTCCCGTGGGAGCGCTTCATGGCCGAGCTGTTCGCGCCGAACTCCGCGCCGCCCTCTCCGGCGCCGGCGAGCCTGCCGCCAGCGCCGCAGCCACCACCTCAGCCGCTGCCGGCCTCGCAGCAGTTGCGCAAGTTCCTGGTGGACCTGGCCTACCGCGCGGCCGGCGCCTCGCACCCGGCGGGCTGGCCGCTGCTGAAGCAGGCGGTGAGCAAGGCCACTGGCATGCCGATCTGGTCGATCACGCCGCAGCCGAGCGGCGACGGCGCCGGCGAGGACGAAGACCAGCGGGCGGTGCTCGTGGCCGGGGTGCCGACGATCGTCGAGGCGTACGCCCGCGACCTGTTCTTCGCCCTGGCCGACACGCCGGACCAGGTGCAGCAACTGAGCGCCGCCGGTCGCGGCCCGCACCGGGACGAACTGCTGCGGCTGCTGTTCCAGGCCGCCGACCCGCAGAAGGGCTTCCGGCCCACCACCGCCTTTCACCAGCTCTACCTGGAGCGGCCGACCGAGATCGGCGTGCCGCTCGGCCCGGACACGGTGCTGCAGGTGGGCGGCAAGACCTACTCGCTGCAGCACTTCGCGGTGGATACGCTGATCTGGAACGGCAGCAGGGTGGTGCGGCTGAGCGACCTGACGCGCGATATGTATGGGCCAGACGCGCACACGCCGGAGGAAAAGGCGCTGCGCAACGCGGTGCTGAACGACCTGTACCAGACCTTCACCGGGCGGGCGTTCGACAGGACGGCGCTGTTCTGCCGCTACGCGATCCAGCACGGCCTGGGCGCGCCGCGCGGCAAGGCGGAGGCCTACGTGCTGGAGGGCAACCGGCTGGTGGCCATGCCCTACGCGCTGGACGTGCTGTATTGCCGCATCCCGAACGACGGCAACTGGAAGGATGTGGTGGTGGGGGCCATCCCCGGCCTGCTGGCGGACGGTGATGCGGGCATGGCGCGGCTGAGCAAGCTCTTGCAGGAGGGCGACGTGGACGAGCCGCCGCCGGTGCTGGCGGGCGGGGGCGTGGAGACCGCCGAGGATATCCTGCCGGGGATCGTGTACGAGGGCGGGCTGCTGGGAGACGAGTTGAGAGGGGCGGAGGAGTAGCTTGGCGGGCTGCAAGGGAGGGCTGCACCCTCCCTTGGCCCTTCTTGTACCTTGCCGCCGGGCCGCTAGCGCGCCGGTCACGTGTGCTTGGGGCTGCGCCCCTAACCCCCCGTGGGGGAGGCGCGGAGGGGCTACACCCTCCGCATCCACCCGTTTTCGGGGATGGTGCGGGGGCCGGCAGCCCCGCAGCCCCCCAGGGCCATACGTGACCGGCGCGCTAGGCTCTGGTCACGTTGCACACAAACGCCTTGGCCTCATGGATGCTAACGTTCGGGTCGCCGACCAGGGCGGAGAGGTCGTTGACCACGTCGCCGACGGCGATGCCCTTGTAGCCCCAGTCGCGCAAGTCCGTCCACCACCGGGCCGCCCGCGAGCAACCCACGCAGCAGACTGCCCCACGGGAAGTTCACAACACCGCTGCCGCTGTAGCCGGCTAGTTGCGGCATGTTCACCATACCAGCTCCCACCACAACTTGTACTGTGCGTGCCTGCATGTAAGGTTGCCCTGGGCATCGCTCACCTTGGTGACCTGGTCGAGCACATCATAGCTGTAGCTGGTGCGACCGACTTCGTTGTAGGGCGTGATGTAGGCCCCGCCGCAGACGTCCCTCCACCAACTGCACTAGGCGGCCGAAGGCGTCCGTGCGCTGCTGGGTGGCGTGGCGCCTGGCGTCTACGAAGCTGTCGGTCGTCGTGCGCGGGCCCCGGGCGTCCTGCACCACCCCGTAGATGTGGGCGCTGACACCGCCATCCGGCGCCAGCCAGGACGGCCTGCGCAGTCTCGGTGCCAGCCCCGTCAGTGGCGGGTGGCAGCGCCCGCGTACACCCGCGCCCACGCCGGGGCCAGCCGATCCCAGCGATAGTGCTCCGCCCGCGCGCGCGCGCCATGCGCCAGGCGCTGTCGCAGCGCCCGGTCGCCGAGCGCGGCCTCCAGCCCCTCG